>DATMTH010000051.1:0-44091 GCA_035564915.1 Rhodanobacter sp. | reverse complement strand
ATACAGCACCAGCGCCAGCAGCGCGAGCGGCCAGCAGAACACCAGCAGCAACAGCCAGAGCAGGAAAGCGGCCATGACACGACCTCGCGCGGGTGGGATGCGCGGACTTTAGCGCAGCCGGAGGCAAGTGCCCAGATGACTCTTGCCACCCCGGCCGTTCACGGTTCACGCCATGGGATTCACGCCGATCAGCCACAAATGCAGCCATAACGCGAAGGCGAGCCACGCCACGACACCGATGACCACGGCCAGTACGTCACCTTTGAGCGAGCCGGCCGGATAGACGGTGCCGGCCAGGCGGTCGCGCCGACGCGATACCGCGAACAGCACGATCGCCCACGCCAGGAATGCGCCGAACAGCACCACGTCGTGCAGCATGCCGGTGGCCAGCAGGTGGCCGAATGCCCACACCTTCACCGCCAGCAGCTGCGGATGATGCAGTTTCGCCTTGATGCGGTTGCGCGGCACGCGCGCCGCGACAAACAGCACGAACGCGACCAGCGTGAACAGTGCATTGAGATGTCGCAACGGCAGCGGCGGCACATACAGCAGCACGGGATGCTGGCGGGCCAGCCCGAAGCCCCAGCAGATCAGCACGAAGCCGGTGAGCGACACCAGCGCGAACAGGCCTTTCCAGGGTTTCTCGCCCAGCCGGGCGATCTGCCGGCTGCGCCAGCCATCGGCGAAGATGCGCAGGGAATGCACCCCGAGAAAGATCAGCAGGCCGAGAATCAGCACGGACATGGCGGATACCTTGCGGAAGGGTGGGCCGAGTATAGGCGACTACCGGCTTCTGTCAGGCGCGGCTTCTGCCAGGTGCGTATCGCTCGATCCGGACGACCAGCGCCAGCGCGCCGTGTTGCAGGTGCAACTGGACCGGGCTCGCCGACGAAGGCCGCCACGCATCTCCTGCGTGCAGCGGACCTTCCGCGCTGTAGATCACGCTGCGGGCGCAGTAGACCAGCACGCTGGATGGATCAGGTTCGTGTGTTCCGGGCCCCCGCCAAACCAGGACTTCGCCACGGGCATGCTCACGGCGCACCATCAGGTTGAAATCGCGTGTCGGCCCATCCACCAGGTTCACCGCCACCTTGGTTTCGCCGGCAAATGCGAACGGCGCGAACGGCGTGGTCAATGGATGTATGCGGCCGTCGTCCAGCGTCATGGTGAAGCCGTTGCCGTCGAGCAACGCGATCTGCCGGTCGATGCCGGGGAAGCGGGAGAACGGCGCTGCACTGTCGACTTCGGCGATGCTCACGCGCCACAGGAAATCGTCGCTGCCGGCGCCGGGCGGATGGACAGCCATTTCGCGCGTGCTGCCGAGGCCGTTCTTCCACGGTTGCGACGGACAGTCGGACAGGCGGATGATCATGCGGTGCGCTCGATGATGCGCTGGAACGGCGGCAACGCCTTCAGCATGCCGCTGCCGTAGCGCTTGGTGACCACGCGGCGATCCAGCAGCACGATGCGGCCGTGGTCGGTCTCGTTGCGGATCAGACGGCCGCAGTATTGGGTGAGCAAACGCGTGGCTTCGGGAATGCTGACCTCGATGAACGGGTTGCGCCCGCGCGATTCCAGCCATTCCGCATAGGTGGCGCCGACCGGGTCGGTCGGCACCGCGAACGGCAGCTGGGTGATCACCACCGTCTCGCAGAACCTGCCCGGCAAGTCGAGGCCTTCGCCGAACGAGGCCAGGCCGAACAGCGTGCTGCCCTTGCCGGCCTCGATGTCGGCGCAGTGCTCGGCGACCAGTTGCGACTTGCCCAGCGAACCCTGCGCGCGCACCTTGCGCACCTGCGCGATCGGCAGCTTCTGCAGCACGCGGTCGAGTTTCTGGCGCGAGGTGAACAGCACCAGGTTGCCGGCCTCCCAGTCGAGGTTGTCCGCCAGCCACTCGCTGATTTCCTCCGCATGCGCCTCGCGCGCGTCGGGCAGGGTGCGCATCGCCGGCACTTCGAGCCGCGCCTGCGCGGTGAGGTCGAACGGCGAGGGCAGGCTCAGCGTGACCGCGTCATCGGGCAGGCCGACCGCATCGGCGAAACCGCGGAAATTGCCGCCGGCGCTGAGCGTGGCCGAGGTCATCACCACGCCGCTGGCGTTGTCCCACAGCACGTTGCGCAGCAGGCCAGCCGCAGAGACGGCGGACGCGTGGCAGACCAGTTGCTGGTCGGCGCCCAGGGTAACCCAGCGTGCCAGCGGCGGTGCATGCTCCGGATCGTCGCTGGACCATGCGCGCCAGCAGGAGGCCTGCTTGCCGATGCGCTCCAGCGCGATGCCCAGCTCGCGCGACAACGCTTCCTGGGTCGGTCCGCCGTCGGTCATCTCCACCACTGCACGGCGTACGGCGGCGAGCCAGCGTTGCACCTCACCGGTGAGCACATCGAGCATGCGCGCGTGCTCCACCCACGGTTCGGGCAGCTGGCCCAGCGAGCCGCGATACATCGGCTCGGTCTCGCCCGGATCGGGCAGCCAGCCGAGGCGGATTTCCTTCTCCAGCTCCTCCAGCGTATTGCTCAGCTCCTGCAACTTCTCGTCACCCTGGTCGAGGCCGAGCTTGCCCAGGCGTTCCTTGTCGGTCAGCGAATATGCCGCGTGCACCTGCCGTCCCAGCCGGCTCAGCTGGCGCACGGTGGCGGTCATGTAGACCTCGGCGGCGCCGCGGTCGATCGCCTTGCCCGGCACGTGATGGCCTTCGTCGAAGATGTACAGCGTTTCGTCCGGCCGCGGCAGGATCACGCCACCCCAGCCCTGCACGCCATCGCCGCCGCCTTCGCCCGGCATGGTCAGGTCGGCCAGCACCAGATCCTGGTTGGCCACGATGATCTCGGCGTCGTCCACCGCACGACGCGCGGCGAAGAACGGGCAGGCCATGAACTGGCCGCACTTGCGTCCGGTGCAGCCGCCGGCGCTGGTGGTGATCATCGGTCGCAGCAGGTCGCTGACCGGCTCCGGCGCGCTGTCCATGTCGCCGTTCCATTCGTGCTGGTCGAACGCCACGCGCAGTTTCGCCAGCGACTGCTTGTCGCGTGCCTGCGGCGGTTTGGTCCACAACACCAGGTCGGCATCGAAGCCGGCCAGGCCCATCTGCGCGGTGTCGTTGATGCTGTTGGCTGCCATCAGCAGGTTGCGCGGGCACAGGTAACGACCACGACCCTTGGCCAGCGCGACCTTCGCCTCGATCCCGTTGAGTTGCAGGTAGAGCGGGATGTCACGCTGCACCAGCTGCTCCTGCAGTGCCACGGTGGCGGTGGCGATCAGCAGCTTCTTCTTCTGGAAGCGTGCCACCTCGACCCCGGCGATCAGGTAGGCCATCGACTTGCCGGTGCCGGTCGGTGCCTCGATCACCGCCACGCCGCCGGTCTGGCCGAACGCCTTGGCCACTTCGGCAATCATCCGCCCTTGCGAGGCACGTGCGCGGAAGCCGGGCAGGCCGTCCTTCAGCCGCGCATAGGCGGCGCGGATGGCATCTTTGGTGGAGTCGGCGAGCATGGGCGAGTCAGTGACCTGTGGCGCGAATGACGAATGAAGCGGGACAACGTGGCGGACGCCCGACGGGGCAAACAGTCTATCGGACTTGACATCGAGCTCGCCGGAACGACACAAGTACGTGCGTTGCCACGGCATGCCAAGGGTTTATGCTTGCCATGAGCACGCTTGCGACCGCATGGGAGAGCGCCAGCTGATGATGCACGGGGATACCGGTGAGGCAACGTGGTTCGATGGCGCGCTGGGATTGAACTGGTTGGCGCGTCTGAGTGCCGCACAGGGCGTGCATGACATGGCACAGGCCATTGTGGAGCTGATGCAGGCGCAGCCCGGTTGCCAATATTCCTGCGTTGCATGGGGGCTGGGTGGCCCGGAATCGTGGCAAAGCATTCCCGCGCTGCCTGTGGACGCGCTGGACTGGAACTGGATCGGGCAAGCCAGTCGATCGGATCGACCTCATCCGCATGCCGATCAGCGACGCATCGCGCTGCGTCTGTGCGAGCTGCCTGAACCGGCGCTGTTGCTGCTGCAGTGGCAGCCGGGCTTTGCCATCGACGGATTTTTCGAGCGGCTGTACACGCCGCTGCAGTATGCCGGCCTGCACCTCCGACGCGCACTGGAGTGGTCCGCCCTGCAGCATTCGCACCGGCAGCTGGAGCGCTCGGAGCGCCTGCAGCGGGCGCTTTTCGCGATTTCCGACCTTGCCGGTTCGGAGCACGACCTGCAGACCATCTTGCGCGAGATCCACATCATCGTCAGCACCCTGATGTATGCGGAAAACTTTTTCATCGTGCTGTGCGACAGCGCCCGTGAAACGTTCCGCTTCCTCTACTTCGTCGATGTGCACGATCTGGATCCGCCCTCCGTGGGCGAGGAGATGCCGCTGACGGCGATCGAACACACACTGACCTGGTATGTGATGAGTGAAGGCAAGGCGCGCATGGGCAACGCGGTGGAATTGCGCGAGCAGGTCATTGGGCCGGTCAAGCTGATCGGGCCGGACAGCCATGACTGGCTGGGTGTGCCGATGTTGCGCGACGGCCAGCCTGGTGGCGCCCTGGTCGTGCAGAGCTACAAGCCCGAGGTCGGTTACACCGACGCCGACCTGGCCCTGCTCCAGTTCGTCGGCAGCCACATCCTGACGGCGCTGGATCGCAAGCAGGACAGGGACGATCTCGAACAACGCGTGCAACTGCGGACGGCGCAGCTGGCGGAGGCGAATCGTGGCTTGAAGCTGGAAGTCATGGAGCGGCAACGGGCGGAGCATCTGCAGGCGGCGTTGTTCCAGATCGCACAACTGGCCACTGCCGACATCGATCAGGAGGAATTCTATCGACGCGTGCATGTGGTGGTGGGAGGGCTGCTGAATGCGGAAAACTTCTTTGTCGGCCTGCTTTCCGACGATCGCCAGCGGCTGCAATTCCCTTATGCAGTGGATGCGATCAGTTCACCACCGGCCGAGCGGCCGTTGAGCCGCGGGCTCAGCGAATACGTATTGCGTCGTGGCACCGTATTGCGGGCCGACAACGCCGGGATCGAACAGTTGGCGCGCGAGGGTGAAGTGGTGACCGGGCGCATGGGGCCGCCGGCGGTATGCTGGCTCGGCGTGCCGCTGATGGTGGCTGACGAGGCGATCGGACTGGTGGCGGTGCAGAGTTATCGCCCGGATGTGATCTACGGGGCCGCGGATCAGGAACTGCTCAGTTTCGTCGCCTCGCAGATAGCCAACAGCCTGAGTCGACGGCACGCCGCCGACTCGCTGCAGCGCGCCTACGCACAACTCGAACATCGGGTCGAGGAGCGCACCCTGGCCCTGCGCAAGGAAATCGTCGAGCGTGAGCGCGTACAGGAACAACTCAAGCACCAGGTGATGCATGATCCGCTGACCGGGCTGGCCAACCGCAGCTTCCTGCGTGATCGCATCGATCGTGTGCTGGATCTGACCCGCAGTGCACTGGCCCAGCATTGTGCGTTGCTCTATCTCGACGTGGACCGCTTCAAGGTCATCAACGACAGCCTTGGTCATCTTGCCGGCGACGAGGTGCTGAAGGAGGTGGCGTCACGGTTGTCCAGCTGCGTGCGCCACCCCGACCTGGTGGCGCGGTTGTCTGGCGACGAGTTTGCGATTCTGGTCGAAGAGGTGATGCAGCCTGCCGATGCAAGCCTCGTGGCGCAGCGCGTGATGGATGCCCTTGCTGCGCCCATGCAGGTTGCGGGCAAGGATATTCAGGTCAATGCCAGCATCGGCATCGCCATTGGCGACGATCATTATCTGGAAGCTGATGAAATATTGCGCGATGCGGATATCGCGCTGTATCGGGCCAAGGCGCGAGGGCGCAAATGCCATCAGCTCTACGATGACACCATGGCCAAGAATGCGGTCGACGTACTGACCATGGAAAGCGAATTGCGCGATGCGCTGGAACACGATCAGTTCGAGCCGTATTTTCAACCGATCTGCCAGTTGAATGGCGACAAGGTCGTGGGTTACGAGGCGCTGATCCGCTGGAACCACCCGCGCCGGGGATTGCTGCTGCCGGGGGAGTTTCTCAAGATTGCCGAGGACAGCGGTCTGATCGAGGTGATCGATTGGCACATGTTCGAGTTGAGCTGCCATCTGCTGCTGGAGCACGAGCAGCATGACACCTTCGTGACCCTGAACGTGTCGGCGCTGCATCTTCGCCATGAAGATTTCGATGCGCGGCTGGTCAGCTTGCTTGAGCGCATCGGATTGCCGCCATCGCGTGTGGTGGTCGAGGTCACCGAGGGCTCGCTGCTGGATGATCCCGAGCGGGTGCGTGCCATGCTCGAACGGCTGCGTGGAAAGGGCGTGGGAGCGGCGCTGGACGATTTCGGCACCGGTTACTCCTCGCTCAGCTATCTGCACTCGCTGCCGTTGCGGATATTGAAGGTCGACCGCGCATTCGTGAGCGAGCTGGACAAGGACGCGAATGCCAGCAGCACCACGGTGGTGGCGGCGATCCTCGCCCTGGCGCTTGCACTGGATATCCAGGTGATTGCCGAAGGTATCGAGACGTCGGCCCAATTGCACGCCTTGAAGGACATGGGTTGCGAGCTTGGTCAGGGTTATCTGCTGGGTCGCCCGGCCCCGATTGGCTCCTGGCTGGCATTGCCCGTTGCAAACGCATGATTGAAACACGGTCTTGTGTTGCCGGTACGGCATCATGCTCTGACCCGATCCGACGGGGCCTCAAGATGAGACCGCAGCGGTCGATAGCTTCAGCATGGACAGTCCCGATTTCCGACATGAGGCGTTGCCGGTCAGCGATGACTTGAGCCATGGCGGCTGTGAGCGGTTCGCGTCTTACCGGATTTTCCAGGCAACCTGGTCGTTCGAGTGAGCGCGCTGTGCATGCCCAGCCGACAGGTGTCGGCCGAAACCGGTCGGCTCGCCCTGCTGGCAGACCTGATCCGGGCCTCGACTCCTGTGGACGTGGCGACGTCCATCATTTCCCTGGTGCAGTCGCTTCCGGGTTGCCAGGCGGCGACCTTGCTGCATGGGTCGGGCGTTCCGACCAGCCACGGATCTTCGGCAACACCGGCGGGCATGCTCTTGGCGCAGACCGCGCTGAATCGTGACAGCCTCAGCCTCAGTGATGATGGTCGCTGGATGGCGTGGCCGCTGCTGGCAACCGAGCATGCGGTGCTCCTGCTTCAGTTCAGTACCACCCAGACGGCTGAACAATTGTACGAAGCACTTTCCTCCGACTTGCGGCTGGCAGGCCAGCGTCTTGCGCAGACGTTCGAGCTCAGCAATCTGCAGGGCACGAACAAGCAGCTGGAGCGTTCGGAAAAATTGCAGCGTGCCTTGTTCGACATTGCTGATCTGGCAGGCTCCGACCTGCAGATGCCCGAGCTGTTGCGCGGTATCCATCACATCGTCAGCAGCCTGATGTACGGCGAAAATTTCTTCATCGTCCGGCATGATCCCCTGCGTCGAACCTGGCGCTTTTTGTACTATGCCGATGTCATCGATACCGACGGTCAGGACACCACCTGCGAAACGCCGCTGGATCAGTGGCGCGGCACGCTCACCCATCGCGTACTGACCACCGGCCAGCCCATGCTGGGCAGCACCCGGATATTGAATGCCATGCTCGACAGCCCGCCGCTCGATGTGGGCCCTGACAGCAATGCATGGCTTGGCGTGCCGATGGTGCTTGATGGCCAGGTACACGGCGCCCTGGTCGTGCAAAGCTACCAATCAGGTGTGGGCTTCACTCTCGAGGACCAGGAACTGCTCGGTTTCGTCGGCAGACACATCCTGACCGCACTGGAACGCAAGCAGGGCAAGGATCAGCTGGAGTCACGCGTGCATCGGCGTACACAGGAGTTGGCCGAGGCCAATCTGGTTTTGCAGCAGGAGATTTTCGAGCGTCAGCGTGCGGAGCAGTTGCAGGCCGCGTTGTTCCAGATCGCACAGTTGGCCACCGCCGATATTGACGAGAACTCGTTCTATC
Source organism: Rhodanobacter sp. (assembly GCA_035564915.1). Lineage (GTDB taxonomy): Bacteria > Pseudomonadota > Gammaproteobacteria > Xanthomonadales > Rhodanobacteraceae > Rhodanobacter. The sequence continues at coordinate 36,124 of DATMTH010000051.1, read as the reverse complement.
GGCGTGTGCATGCCGTGGCAGGCGCGCTGCTGAATGCCGAAAATTTCTTCATTGCGTTGCTCAATGAAGATCGCGACACCCTGGACTTTCCCTACTATGTCGATGTCGACGGGTACAACAAGTCATCGCGCGTGTTGGGGCGGGGGTTGAGTGAATACGTGTTGCGCCATGCCCGGCCGGTACTGGTCTGCCAGACCGAAATCGAGGCGCTGGAGCGGTCGGGTGAAGTGATCCACAGCGATACTCCTCGCGTCGCGACCAGTTGGCTTGGCGTGCCGCTGCAGGTGGACGATGAGGTGATCGGACTGGTGGGTGTGCAGAGTTTCGTGCACGAAGCCGGGTACAGTGTGGCCGACCAGGAGTTGCTGACCTTCGCGGCGTTGCAGATCGCCAACAGCATCTACCGCCGCCGCGCCGCCGTCACGCTGCACCAGGCCAATCTCCAGCTCGAACAGCGGGTGGATGAACGCACCCGGGAGTTGCGCCAGGAAATGGAGCAACGCCAACTGGTGCAGGAGCAGCTCAAGCATCAGGTGATGCATGACCAGCTGACCGGATTGCCCAATCGCGTGTGCCTGCGGAATCGCCTGGATTTCCTGCTGGCTTCGCTGGGACGAGATCCCGGTCGGCGTTGCGCCCTGTTGTATCTGGATGTCGACCGTTTCAAGGTCATCAACGACAGCGTCGGCCACCTGGTGGGCGATGAATTTCTCAAGGTGGTCGCCGACCGGCTGTTGTACTGCGTGCGCGACCCCGACATGGTGGCTCGCGTGTCAGGCGATGAATTTGCCATCCTGCTGGAGGATATCCAGTTGCCGGAAACTGCAGCGCGGGTGGCGCGGCGCATCTTGCGTGTACTGGGCGAGCCGTTGCAGCTTGCCGGCAAGGAGCTGCAGCCCTCCGCCAGCATCGGCATTGCCATCGGCGATGCCAGCTACCAGGAAAGCGATGACTTGCTGCGTGACGCGGATATTGCGCTGCACCGGGCCAAGGAGCGCGGGCGCAAACGATTCGAGATGTTTGATGAGGCACTCTCGAACGATGTCGTCGACGTGCTTACCATCGAAGCGGAGCTGCGCCATGCCCTGATGCATGACGAGTTCGAACCCTACTTTCAGCCAATCTGCAGCATGGATTGTGGCCGGGTCGTGGGCTATGAGGCACTGATCCGCTGGAATCACCCCTGGCGTGGCGTGCTGGCTCCCGCGGATTTCATCAGCGTGGCCGAGGACAGCGGCTTGGTCGAGGCGATCGACTGGCGCATGTTCGAGATGGCCTGCAAGCGGTTCAAGCGCGATGCAGCGCCCGATGTTTTCGTGACCATCAACGTCTCGGCGCGACATCTTCGCCATCTCGATTTTGATGCGCGCCTGCTGCAACTGCTGGTGCAAACCGGCTTGCCGCCGGAGCGTGTGATCGTCGAAGTCACCGAGGGCGCGCTGCTGGACAATCCCGGACGCGTGCGCGATACGCTCGATCGCCTGCGTCACGCCGGGGTGGGTGCGGCACTGGACGATTTCGGCACGGGCTATTCGTCATTGAGCTACCTGCATTCCCTGCCGCTGCGCATATTGAAGATCGACAAATCCTTCGTGCAGGAGCTGAAGTGCGACTCGCATACCAGCAGCACGACCGTGGTCGAGGCGATTCTGGCCTTGGCAAGCGCACTGAATATCCGGGTGATCGCCGAAGGTATCGAGACACCGGCCCAGCGCGATGCCCTGAAGACGATGGGTTGCGACATGGGCCAGGGATACCTGCTCGGGTATCCCGCGCCGTTCGACTATTGAGGCTGCTGATCCGGGGTGGCAGGCTGTGCGGCGGCGATCTGGCGCAGCGCCTGCTCGAACGCTTCAGGTGGCTGGCCGCCGGCGACCAGGTGTCGGCCATTGATGATGGTGGCCGGCACGGACTGGATGCCGCGACTCAGGTAGAACTGTTCTTGCGCGCGCACCTCGTCGGCATAGCTGTCGCTGGCGAGTATTTCCCGCGCATGCTCGCCATCCAGGCCCGCTTCGTCGACCAGCCGCACCAGGGTATCGGTTGAGCTCACGTCTTCGCCGTCCGTGAAATACGCGCGCAGCAGCACCTGTTTCAATGCCAGCTGACGACCAGTCAGCCCGGCCCAGTGCAGCAATCGGTGTGCATCGAAGGTGTTGTAGACGCGGCTGCGCCGATCCATGTTGAAGGTGAAGCCAAGGGCCTTGCCGCGCGCACGGATCGCCTCGCGGTTGGCGTCGATCTGTGCGGCGCTGCTGCCATACTTGCGCACCAGGTGCTCAGTGGCATCCTCCCCTTCGGAAGTCATGTGCGGATTCAGCTCGAACGGCTGGAAGTGGATTTCCGCTGTCACTTCGCCGTCGAGCTTGGCCAGGGCCTGCTGCAGCGAGGCCAGCCCCACCGCACACCAGGGGCAGGAGACGTCCGAGACGAAGTCGATGCGAACGAAAGTGGGGGAGTTCATGACGGTCACCGGCGTGGGAAACCATCTGTAGATTGGGCTGAAGCCGACAGCTTCAAGGTGGCGTGCTGGCGTGGAACGCAAGAGTCTCATTGCATGAGATGTCACCGATTACACTGGAACATCGGCCGGATGTGATCATGGCCTGTCGCCTGGAGCCGCATCGTCACATGAGCGAATGCATGCCACACTCGCATACGAACGACCACGACCAGCCCGCCATCGCGCCGGGCGGGCTGACTTCGTGGCTGGAGCCGCGGTGAAAACGCGTGCGCGCATCGCGACCTGGCAACGCCTGCGCCAGCAGCCGATCTGGAAGCTGCTGGCGGCCGACAATGCACCGTTGATTGCGGCTTTGCTGCACGGTTTGCTGCTCGACGCGGAGCGACAGCTGCCAGCGTCGCTGCTGCACGAACGGCTGGCACGTGAGCTGGAGGAGCTGCGCGCGCAAGGACATGCCGTGCCGCGGACTGCGCAGGCCTATGTGACTGAATGGCTGGGCGCTGGATGGCTGGAACGCCGCTTTCCGGAAGGCGTGGCTGAGGAGCAGTACGAGCTCTCCACCCAGGCCATTGGAGCGCTGCGCTTTCTCGGCAGCCTCGACGCCAGCCGCAGCGTGGCCACCGAGAGCCGGTTGGCGCTGGTGATCCAGCAACTGGTGCAACTGGCCCGCCAGACCGACGACGATCCGCACAGCCGGCTGGCCGAACTGTTGGCCGAGCGCGAGCGCATCGACGCGCAGATCGCCGCCGTCAGCGAAGGCCGCGTGGACGTGCTGGACGACGCCCGCGCGCTGGAACGCTCGCGCGAGATCATCGCGCTGGCCGACGAGCTGGCCGAGGACTTCCGCCATGTGCGCGGCGACTTCCAGCAGCTCGATCGCGACTTCCGCGAGCGCATCATCGACGACGAACGCCAGCGCGGCGAGATGCTGGAGGCGCTGTTCGCCGGCGTCGACGTGATCGCCGAAAGCGAGTCGGGTCGCAGTTTCGACGCGTTCTGGCGGCTGCTCACCGACGCCGAGCAGAGCGGCCAGCTGGAAGCGGCGGTGGACGCGGTCACCGGTCGTCCGTTCGCGCGGGCACTGGACCGGCGCGAACGCAGTTTCCTGCTGCATCTCACCCGCACCCTGCTCGATCGCGGCGGCCACGTGCACGACGTGCTGCAGCATTTCGCACGCAGCCTGAAGGGCTTCGTGCAGAGCCGCGCCTACCTGGAGCAGCTTCGCCTGCACCAGTTGCTCAAGCAGACCCAGGCCGAGGCGTTGAAGCTGCGCGATCAGGTGCGCAGCAACGAAGGCCTCGATTACACGCTGACCCTGAGCAGCGCGCGGCTGCACTCGCTGTCGCGCTGGCGGCTCAACGATCCGCGCAGCAGCCAGGTCGACGGCAGCATCGTGCGTGCCGAGGGCGCGGCGATCACGCTGGACAGCGTGGGCGAGCTGGTGGCGCAGTCGGAGATCGACTTCCGCACACTGAAACAACGCGTGCATACGCTGCTGGCCGAGCACGCGCAATGTTCCGTCGGTGCCGTGCTCGCACACTATCCGGCCGAGCAGGGCCTGGGCAGCGTGGTCGGCTACGTCGCGCTGGGCAGCCGTCACGGCATGCTGGTGGCCGATCGCTTCGAGTCGGTGAGCTGGCACGGTGAGGACGGCCACAAGCGCCGCGCACGTATTCCCCTGCTGTACTTCCTCAAGGAAAAACGCGATGAACTGGTCTGAGGACATGGCCGAGCGGGCTTCGGAAAATCCGCCGCCGGACAGCGTGGGCGATCCCGCGCTGTTTCCCGGCGATACCGGCAGCCTGCCGTTCGAGGCGCGCCGCGTGCTGTGCCAGTTGCTGGCCGGCCCCAGTGTGGACGCCGAACGCCATGCGCTGCTGTGGCCGGTACTGCTGCGCGAGGAAACCGCGATCCGCGCGCGCCTGTGCGAGCTGTTCCTGGAGCTGGTGCTCGATCGCGACCTGCGCGTGGCCTTCGTGCGCCAGGCCGACACCGGCGAGCTGGAGACGCCGACCCTGCTGCGTTCCAGCCCGCTCACCTTCATCGACTCGGTGCTGCTGCTGAGCCTGCGCCAGCGCCTGGCCGAGGCCGAGGCGCAGGGCCAGCGCGCGGTGGTGGAGGTGGACGAGCTGCACGCGCAACTGGCCGTGTACGAGCCGCCACAGGGCACCGACCGCGCCGGTTTCACCAAGAAGCTCAACGCCGCCATCGAGAAGATGAAAAAGAACAACGTGCTGCAGCCGATCCGCGGCAGCGAAGGCCGCCACGAGGTGTCGCCCACGCTGAAGCTGCTGTTCTCCGCCGAGGACGTGCAGGCGCTGGGCGCGGTCTATCGTGAGCATCTGGCCGGCCCACGTGGCGGTGTCGACGTGCAGGGCGAGGAGGACGAGTGATGGCCAAGTCCGAAGGCACGCCTTCGTTGTTCCTCAGCGATCTGCCCACGCCGCGCGAAGAGCAGTTCCGCATGCGCCGCCTGCAGGTGCTCAACTGGGGCACCTTCTCCGGCCTGCACGAAGTGCCAATTGCCGAGCGCGGCTTCCTGTTCGTGGGCCGCTCCGGCTCGGGCAAGTCGACCCTGCTCGACGCGATGTCGGCGCTGCTGGTGCCGCCTGCGCTGGTCGATTTCAACGCCGCCGCGCGCGAGGCCGAACGCAGCGGCCGCGACCGCTCGCTGGTGTCCTACGTGCGCGGCGCCTGGGCCGATCAGCACGATGAGGATTCTGGCGAAGTCGCCACCCAGTACCTGCGTCGCGGCCCGGTCTGGTCGGCGCTGGCGCTGGAATACCGCAACGCGCTGGGTCGCTGTGTGACCCTGGTGCGGCTGCTGTGGATCCGCGGCAACAGCTCCACCGCCGCCGACGTGCAGAAGCATTTCATCATCGCCGAGCGGCCGTTCGACCTGGCCACGGAACTGGACGGTTTCGACCTGGACCTGCGCCGGCTCAAGCAGCGCCTCGCCGACGTGCACCACCACGACAGCTTCAATGCCTACGCCGAACGTTTCCGCCGCCTGCTCGGCATCGGCAATGACACCGCGTTGCGCCTGCTGCACAAGACGCAGTCGGCGAAGAACCTGGGCGATCTCAACCATTTCCTGCGCGACTTCATGCTCGAGCGTCCGGAAACCTTCGCCGTGGCCGAACGCCTGGTGGCCGAATTCGCAGAACTCGATGAGGCGCACAAGGCGGTGGTCACGGCGCGCGAGCAGATCGAGACCCTGCGCCCGGCACGCATGGCCCACGACCGCTTGATCGACGTGCGCCGCGAACGCAGCGAGCTGGACGAACTGCTGAACGGCATGGACGGCTACCGCGAACGCCAGCGACTGCGCCTGCTCGACGCGCGGCTGGGCGAGCTGGATACGCTCGATCGCGGCCTCGAAGGCGAGGAAGGCCGTCGCCAGCAGACCCTGGAACAGCACCAGCGCGAGCTCGGCGAACTGCAGACGCGCCACCGTGAACAGGGCGGCGACCGGATCAAGCAACTGGAAAGCGAGCACGTCGACAAGAGTCGTGATCGCGATGATTGCCTGCGCCGTCGCGGCGGCGCCGAAGCCGCGTGCCGCGCGCTCGACTGGCAGCTGGCCGGCACGCCGCAGGGTTTCGCCGAACAACTTGCACGCTCGCGCAGCCTGCTCGATGCCGGCCAGGACGCTGCCGCCCATGCCGACCAGCGCATGCTGGAACTGGGCATGCAGAAGAGCGAAGCCGCACGTGCTTTCACTAGCGCCCGGGCCGAGATCGCCGCGCTGGAAGCGCATCCATCGAATATTCCCGCCCACCTGCAGGCACTGCGCCGCCGCCTGTGCGCCGCCGTGGGCCTTGCTGAAACCGCGTTGCCGTTTGCCGGCGAGCTGATCCAGGTGCGCGCTGACGAGGCGGCGTGGAGCGGCGCGATCGAGCGCCTGCTGCACGGCTTCGCGCTGTCGCTGCTGGTCGACGAACGGCATTACGCGAAAGTGGCCGCCTGGGTCGACGCCACCCATCTCGGCGGCAAGCTGGTGTATCACCGCATTGGCGCGGCCGATGTCCTGAACGTATCCGCGCCGCCGCCGCGCTCGCTGCTGCACAAACTGGAGCTGGCCCCGCACGCTCACCAGGAATGGCTGCATGGCGAGTTGTTGCGCCGCTACGACTATGCCTGCGTGGACAGCGTGCAGGCGCTGCAACGCAGCGAACGCGCGATCACCGCACAAGGCCAGATCAAGCACGGGCGTAGCCGCCACGAGAAGGACGACCGTCATGCCGTCGACAATCGCCGCCAGTGGGTGATGGGCTTCGACAACCGCGACAAGCTGGCGCTGTACAAGGACGAAGCCGGTGTGCTGGCACAGCAGATCGCCGAAGCCGACCATGCGATCGCGGTGATCAAGACCGAGCGTGCGCAACAGGCCAGCCACGCGGCCGCGGCGCAGTCGCTGGCCAACCTGCGCTGGAGCGACATCGACGTCGCCCCGTTGCTGACGCGGCTGGACGCGATCGCGACCACGCTGAAGGAACTGCGCGAGGGCGATGCGACCTTGCGCGACCTGGGTGAACGCATCAAGGCGAAGGACAAGCAGGTCGACACCGCGCAGGGCCTGCTGAATGACGTGCGTGTCGAGCGCGCGGGCCATCAACGCGAGCGTGGCCGGCTGGACAAGGATCGTGCCCGCTGCGCCGAAGACGTGGCAGTCAAACCGCTGACGCCGCTACAGCAGCAAGGACTGGATGCGCGTTGCGAGACGGGCGTGCCGTTCACCCTGGGCAATCTGGCCGAGCGCACGTTGGCGATGGAGCGCGCGCTCAACCAGGGCATCGGCGCGCTGGAAGCTGAGGCCGCTGACCTGACCCACGCCATCGCCACCCGCTTCGAAACCTTTCGCCGTCGCTGGGCGCAGGATGCCGGCGACGTGCAGGCCAACCTGGAAAGCGCGACGGATTTCTTCGCCCGGCTGGAGCGGCTCGAACGCGACGGCCTGCCGGCGCACGAAGCGCGCTTCTTCGAGATGTTGCGCACCCAGAGCGGGCAGAACCTGGTGGCGCTGCAAACGCATATCGCGCAGGCGCACAAGGCGATCCGCGCACGCATGGAAGACGTCAACGCCAGCCTGGAGAACGTGCCGTTCAACCGCGGCAGCATTTTGCAGATCAAGCCGGAAGATCGCCGCCTGCCCGAGGTGATCGAATTCCGCCAGCAGTTGGCTGCCGTGCTGGGCAACCAGAAAACCGACGACCACGAGCGTGCCGAAGCGCAGTTCGAGGGCCTGCGCAAGCTGGTCGGGCGGCTGGCCTCGACCGACCCCGAGCACAAGCGCTGGCGCGAGCAGGTGCTGGACGTGCGCCTGCACGTGGAGTTCATCGGCGAGGAGCGCGATGCGCAAAGCGGTCGCCAGCTCGAGGTCTATCGCAGCGGTGCCGGCAAGTCCGGCGGCCAGCGCCAGAAACTGGCCACCACCTGCCTGGCTGCAGCGCTGCGCTACCAACTCGGCGACGAGGACGGTGGCGTGCCGCAGTACGCGGCGGTGGTGCTGGACGAAGCCTTCGACAAGGCCGACAACGAATTCACCACAATGGCGATGCGCATCTTCGAGAACTTCGGCTTCCAGATGATCGTGGCTACGCCGCTGAAATCGGTGATGACGCTGGAGCCATTCATCGGCGGTGCCTGCTTCGTGGAGATCAACGGACGCCACGATTCGGGTGTGCTGATGATCGAGTACGATGCGACCAGCCAGCGCCTGGACCTGCCGCGAGCGACAACCGATGACAGCGCCGATGCGCAGCCCTGAGCAAGCCGTCGCGCTGCTGCGCCGCCAATGGCAGCGGCATGCCGGCGATTGGCTCGATGGCAGCGGTGACTGGCCCTTGCGGGTGCCACTGGTTGTTCCGGGCGAACGTCAGGCCAGCACCCATTGGGCGGCGTTCGAGGCGTGGCGAAACGCGTGGAAAGACTGGCGTGGCGGCGAGGTGAGCTGGGTCGAACGGCGCTGGCCGCTGCTTGGGGTCCAAGCGGTACCGGAAGTGCTTTCGATTCCCGACATCGACGTGCTGGCCGAGCTGCTCGGCGAATCCGCGCCTTGGCAGCGCGCGCGTGCGCGCTTTGCCATGTGGGTGCAACGCTGGCCGCTGCTGGCTGTCAGCTTGCGTCGACAGTACGCCTTGCTGGCGGAGCTCGACGCCGCCGAGTTTGTGCGCCTCGGCGACATGTTGGCGTGGCTGCAGGCCCATCCGGCGTCGAACCTGTTTGTGCGCCAGCTGCCGGTGGCGGGGCTGGACAGCAAGTGGCTGGAAACCCGTACCGGCCTGCTCGGCGACTGGTTGCGCACGCTGGCCGGACTACCGGGCGATGCCGGTTTCTGGCAAGCCAGCGGCCTGCGCCGCGAACCCGACCGGCTGCGCCTGCGCGTGCTCGATCCGGTTTTGCGCACACGTGTGGGCGGTCTGTGCGACATCCATGCGCCGCTCGAGGAACTGTGCGACCTGGACCTGCCCGCTCGCCATGTGTTCATCGTCGAAAACAAGCAGACCGGGCTGGCTTTCGACGACCTGCCCGGCGCGGTGGTGCTGATGGCGCGTGGCTACGCGGTCGACCGCCTGCACGAACTGCCGTGGCTGTGCTGCGCCGAGGCGGTGCATTACTGGGGCGACATCGACACCCACGGTCTGGCCATTCTGGGCAGGCTGCGTGGGCACCTGCCGCAAGTGCAATCGCTGCTGATGGATGCGGCGACCCTGCTGGCGCACCGCGCGCTATGGGTGACCGAGCCGCAGCCACATCGCGTCGAGGTGATCGAGCATCTGGATGCCGAAGAGCAGACGCTCTACCGCAACCTGCGCGGTGATCGCTGGGGCGTGCGTGTGCGGTTGGAACAGGAACGGATGGGTTGGGATGTGGTGTGGGCGCGGATCAGGTCAATGCTTCCCGATTGCTGCAGCTGAGCGGAAGTCAGGCTCTCGCGTGAGCTTCTTCACCGCCGCCATCATGCCGTTCGCCACGCTGTCGAAAAGCGTGTGAGGAAACTCCTCCGGCAAGCGCCGGGCCAGCGCCTCAAGCGCGCGTGGAGTGCGCTCGATGAGCTCTTCGATCATCGCCGTGGCGCGATCGGCAAGGCCCAGACTTTGCGCCATGCCGACCCAGTGCCAGCGGTGGATGTCATGGATCCGGCAGTGGCGGTTGTCGCCCTCCACCGCCATCGCCAGACGGGCTTTGCGTGGATCCATCCGGTTCGCGCCGCGACCCTGGATCGGCCAGGTGGACAGGACGTCATAGAGCGGCGTGCGTCGGTATCGACCGCCGGGGAGCAGTGTCAGACTGTAGTTCTTGGCGTGGCCGTCGGTGGCGCCCATGATCCAGAACAGCAACTGCGTCCGGAAGAAGTTTTCACGATCGGTATCGGCGTCTTCGGAGCCACGCAGGATATCCATGATCCGTCGGATACCGGGGCCGCCATCGCTTTCGTATTTGCGGTTCGGCGGCAGGCCGGTGACCTGGCAGAAATCTTCCTGCGGGATGCGCAGCCAATATTTTCCATCGCGTGCGGGGGTTCGGTCGAAGCGTTCGACGACAAGGGCCTTCTGGTCCTCGAACCGGCCGATTTCCACATGCGCGACGGGCAGGCCGTATTCGCGTACCAGCTCCATGCACAGCCATTCCAGCTCCACCGACATGCGCATGTCGGCTTGCACATTGCCGACCAGCCCCAGCGGCAATTTGAAGATATGCGTCGATGGCGTGGCGCCGTGTGGAACGCACCAGCGCCCACGATGGCGAAGCAACGCAGTTTTTTCCTGGGCACCGGCAATGGAGAGGCGGAAGGCATCGTCGTCCGGCACTTCGCCCGGATAGCGAGACACGGTGGTGTTGCGCAATATGTCTGCTACAGCTGCTTCGGACAGTGACGTGGCGTCGATACGGCGAATGTCGCCAGGTTCCGCACCCGCCGGAAGCAATTGAACGGCACCGACGCAGTCGCGGCCGATGGCGGCGAGCAAGTCAAACGGGGCAGTGGAGCGCGCGCTATACCGATCACGCAACCGCTGCAGGATGCGCTCGTTGTCGGGGATCAGGTTTTCGAAGTACGCAGCAACCTTGTCTCCGCGCACGGCTTGCACGTCGTGGCCGTGCACGTGACCGAATGGCAGCGACAACGACAACGGTCGGCCTGCACTGGACTGCATCCAGCCGGTGTCGTAGGTCAGGCGGTCGGCGGCACCTCGGGGGCGTTCCCATACGCCGACATATTCCCCGTTCATCCAGATGTCGAGCGCCAGCGGGCGCGTCGTGGTTACCATTCCGGCGCGCTGGCGTCGCGCAGGTTCATCGCGGATTTTTCCTGTAGCAGCAACTCAAGCCCGAGCACTTGGCACAGGCGGTGAATGCGCTCAAACGACGCCCGTGCGGCGTTGTTCTCCAATTTGGAAACGGCCTGCGTACTGATGCCAAGTTCGCGGGCGATATCGGTTTGGGTGAGGTCGCGGCTCAGGCGCGCACTGCGCAGGATGTCGCCCAATTGGGTGGCGAGTAAAATCGGCGTCGATCCCATGATTCAACCTGAAGTATGATTTGATGTAATACATACTGAAGGTTGAAATGATGTATTTCAATCTTTGAGTTGAAATTACTGCGCCAAGGGTTTCTTCGTCACGATATCTCGCGCCACCGCCTCGGCGACTCGAATGCCATCAACGCCGGCCGAGAGAATGCCGCCGGCATAACCGGCGCCTTCGCCGGCGGGATACAGGCCACGGGTGTTCAGGCTTTGCAGGCTGTCGTCGCGTTTGATTCGCACCGGTGATGACGTACGCGTTTCGACGCCGGTGAAGATCGCGTCGTGCATGGCGTAGCCGCGAATCTGCCGCTCGAACGCCGGCAGCGCTTCGCGGATCGCGGCGATCGCATAGTCGGGGATGGCGCTTTCGAGGCTGCCCAGGGTGACGCCGGGCTTGTACGAAGGTTGTACGTCGCCGAACGCCGTAGAGGCGCGTCCGGCGAGGAAATCGCCGACCAGCTGGCCCGGTGCGTTGTAGTTTCCCCCGCCCAGCACATAGGCCTGGCTTTCCAGCGCACGCTGCAGCGCGATGCCGGCGAGCGGGCTGCCGCTGTCGTCGTATGGCGTGAAATCGATCGGATCGATGCCGACCACCACGGCGGCGTTCGCGTTGCGTTCGTTGCGCGAATACTGGCTCATGCCGTTGGTCACCACGCGGCCGAGCTCGGAGGTCGCGGCCACCACGGTGCCGCCGGGGCACATGCAGAAGCTGTAGACCGAGCGGCCGCTGCCGGCGTGCCGGCCCTTGCAGTGATGTACCAGCTTGTAGTCGGCTGCGCCGAGCACCGGATGGCCAGCCTGCGGCCCGAAGCGGGCCTGGTCGATCACCGATTGCGGGTGCTCGATGCGAAAGCCGATCGAGAACGGCTTGGCTTCAAGATAGACGGTGCGTCGGTGCAGCATCTCGAAGGTGTCGCGGGCGCTGTGGCCCAGTGCCAGCACCACATGATCGCTGTGCAGCTCGCTGCCATCGGCAAGCACCACGCCGCGCATGCGCTGTTGCCCGCCACTTTCCGCTTCGAGCACGAGGTCGTCGACGCGGCTGTTGAAGCGCACCTCGCCACCGAGCGACTCGATCGTGGCGCGCATGTTCTCGACCATCGTCACCAGCCGGAAGGTGCCGATGTGCGGCTTGCTGACGTAGAGGATTTCCTCCGGTGCACCGGCCTTGACGAACTCGGTCAGCACCTTGCGGCCGTGATGCTGCGGGTCGCGGATCTGGCTGTACAGCTTGCCGTCGGAAAACGTGCCCGCGCCGCCCTCGCCGAACTGCACGTTGGACTCCTCATGCAGGTTGCGCTTGCGCCACAGGTCCCAGGTATCCCTGGTGCGTTCGCGCACGGCCTTGCCGCGATCCAGGATGATCGGGCGGAAACCCATCTGCGCCAGCAGCAACCCGGCAAACAGCCCGCAGGGGCCGAAGCCGACCACGATGGGGCGATGCGGCAGCTGTGCGGGTGCCTTGGCCACCGGGTGGTAGCTGGTGTCGGGTGCCGGCTGCACATGCGGGTCGTCGGCGAACCGATCCAGCAATTCGGCTTCTTGCGAAGTGTCGATGTCGAGCGCGTAAATCAGCGCGATTGCGCCGCGCTTGCGCGCATCGTAGCTGCGCTTGGCGACGGTGTAGCCGGTGAGCGCGCCGGCCTTGATCCCGAGCCGTTTGAGTATGGCGGCGGCCAGCGCGTCCGCAGAGTGATCAAGCGGCAGCTTGAGATCGGTCAGTCGCAGCATGGGCTTGGTATCCGGGAGGTGATGCCATGACCGGAGTTTCGCAGACATGGCCATCAGGCAGCGTCATGCGGTGCGGCGGATGGGGCACGCGATGCACGGGAACACGACGCTTGCAGTCGTTGGCAGTTTGCCTGGCTACTTGTTGCCCTTGGCGACCGGCAGTTGCGCGGCATGCCATGCCAGCACGCCGCCGCCGAGGGTGTGAACCTTCTCGAAGCCGGCCTTGACCAGCCGTTGCGCCGCCTTGAGCGAGTTGCCGCGGCCATCCTTGTCGATCACCACGATCGGCATCGCCTTGGCCTTGGCCAGCTCCTTCTTCTCCGGGTCGAACTGGCTCATGGCCACATGCTTCGCGCCGGGGATGTGCATCTTCTCGAAGTCGGCCAGCGAGGACAGGTCGATCAGCAACGGGGTGTCGCGGTTGATCAGGCCGGTCAGCCCGGCCGGGCTCAGTTCCTTGATCTTGCTGAACAGGGTGCTGATCTGCATCACGATCAGGGCGATCAGCAGGATCACGAACAGCGCCGACAGGGCGACATGGTTGCCGATGAATTGCGGCAGCTTGTGCAGAAAATCGTTCATTGATCTGTCCACGGGCACGTCAGAGGTGCCGATCCGGTAAACCGGCGATTATACCGGCTGCGCGTCATCTGCATGGGCGCGGTCGTGCTTTCTCAATCGCGGGTGATGTCCGGCAAGCCGCTGGTCAGCCACCAGTGCCTGGTTTTCTCGTCGTAATGCCAGGTCTGGTGATCGATGATGCTGCGCTCGGTCTGGGTGTGGATGTTCACCAGGTTGATGTGCACGGTCTGCTGTACGTCGGATTCATCCAGGGGAACGGGGCCGGCACCATCGTCATATTCGGTGACGCGCACCTGCTTGTAGCGCGCCCGGTCGATATCGGTCATCGGGTGCTTTTCGCGGATCGCCGGGTCGATGAATTGCGCGGCGCTGGCAATGTCGCCCCAGCGCAACACGCCACCGTAAGCGGACAGGGTGCTGGTCAGCGTCTTGCTGCGTTCCTGCTGCATGGCACAGCCGGCCAGCAACAGCATGAACAGGGCAGGCAGGACTATCGTGATGCGGCGCATGGGCCTTCCTCCTCGATGAATGCCCGGCCATTCTGCCTCAATCGGGCCGGCGCGGCTCAGTGGCGACGTTTGGCCACGAAGCGAGCGCTCAGGCTGGCGGCGGCCTGGCCATCGGGGCCGGGAACCACGCAGTCGACGCTGATCCGCGCACGGCCGCGTGCTGCAAGCGTGCTGAAAAACGTGTTCCAGTCCGCGTGATCGGCCAGTTGCGCATCGCTGTGGAAGTCCTGCCACAACGGGGCCAGGTAGCGGACGCTGGATTCGGCCACGAACACATCGCAGTCCATGCCCTGGCGACGCAAGGCCAGCTCGACCAGCGCCCAGCCACTCAACGTCATCACGCTGACCAGGCTGCCGCCGAATGCGCAACCCTTGTCGTTGATGTTCGGCGTCAGCGGCGCGACCAGGCTGAGCGTGTTGCCGTCGTAACCTGCCAGTTGCAGATCCATCGTGTGGGCCAGCGGAATCTTGTCGCGGATGAATTCGATCAGTTGCTGCGCCTGGGGCCGGGCGTCGTTGGTAATGCTCACGTTGAGTGGGTGCCTTCGGGCGGGGGAGACCGCCCAGTGTAAAGCGAGCGCTACACTGGCGGCCATGCCGATGGCTGGATGCGGGAGCGACGAGTGCGAGTGGATCAGCAAGCCCTGCGTGGCCGGATGGTGGTGATCACGCGGCCGGTCGGCACGGCATCGACGCTGGCGCGCCGGGTGCGCTCGCTCGGCGGCACCCCGTTGCTGTTGCCGGGGCTGGCCTTGCGCGGTGTCGCCGAACCGGCCGCAGCACGAGCGGAGCTGCTGAAGGCGCTGCAGGACGAGCTGGTGATTTTCACCAGCCCGGCGGCCGTCAGTCATGCAGCGCTGCTGGTGCCGCTGCGTACGGCGGCGACGGTGCTGGCGGTGGGGCACGGCACGGCACGTGCATTGCGGCGTTGCGGCGTGGCAGCGCCGCTGGTTCCTGCGCAACAGGACAGCGAAGGCCTGCTCGACCTGCCGCCGCTGCAGGCGCTTGCCGGTCGCCGGGTGGCCCTGGTCGGCGCAGCCGGCGGGCGCGGGGTGTTGCGCGGGCAGCTTGCCGCACGTGGAGCACGGTTGCGGGAATTGCACGTTTACCGGCGGCTGCCGCCACGACTGGATCGCCGCCATGTCGAGGCGTTGTTGCAGCTGCCGGCAACGGCACGGGTGCTGCTGTCCAGCGCCGAGGCGTTGCAGAACCTGTGTCAGTTGCTGCCGGCAGCGGCCCTGGCGCGGTTGCAGGCAGCAACTGCAGTGGTCAGCAGTGAGCGCTTGGCAATGGCGGCACGCGATGCGGGTTTTGGCCGCATCACCGTGGCCGAATCGGCCGTGGCGGCCGATCTGCTCATGGCGGCGGCACGCTGAGCGCCACTTTCACGTTGTCATGCTACGAACGCAGGCGTATGGCCTGCTAGCATGCATGCATGAGCAATGCAGACCAGCCGCACGAGCCCGCCGCGCCCGAACGGGCACGCCCCGACCCGATCGTGGTCGAACCGTCACTGGCGCGTCCGCCACGCGCCGCGCCGCCGCGCCCGCGCGGTGGTGGAAGCCTGGCGCTGGCCTTGCTGCTTGCATTGCTGGCCTTGTTGCTGGCCGGTTATGTGGGCTGGCGCCAGTGGCAACAATTGCAGGGCAGCGCCTCGGCCAGCAGCGACGTGGCCCAGTTGCAGCAGCGCGTGGGCGCGCTGGAAACCAACCTGGCCGGTGTCAGCAGTCAGCGCGCCAGCCTTGCGCAACAGCTTGACGATGCGGCAGCGGTCAATCGTTCGATGCGCGACGAACTGCTTGGTCAGGCCGAACGCATGCGCAATCTCGAAGATGCGGTGGCCAAGCTGGCCGAGAAGAGCCTGTCCGGCCACGATGCGATGCTGCTGGACGAAACCGAGTCGCTGTTGCGCATGGGGGCCGAACGCTACACGCTGTTTCATGACGCGCAAGGTGCCGCGGCCGCTTACGCACTGGCCGATCAAACCCTGGCGGCAGTCAACGATGGCGCGTTCAGCGGTGTGCGCCAGAGCATCGAGGCCGAGCGGGATGCCCTGGCGAAGAGTCAGCCGGTCAGCCAGGCGAGTGCCTTGCAGCAACTGACGACGTTGCGCGACACGTTGGCGGGGTTGCCATTGAAACCCTTGGATACCGTGCCTGGCGGAACATCGAGCGACGCATGGTCGCGCATCCGGCGCGCGCTCGGCAGCGTGGTGAACGTGCAGCGTGACGATGGTGCTCCGCTGGCGGTGGCCGATGCGCGTTTCGCGCGCGAACTGGCTGCGCTCGATCTGGCCCAGGCGCAGGCCGCATTGCTGGCGCATGACCGCGAGGGTTATGAGGCGGCGTTGCGACGCGCAAGCGCCAGCCTGGCCAGTCAGTTCGACGATGCTGCGTCATCCGTGCAGCAGGCACGCAAGACGCTCGATCAGCTGGTGCATCAGCTGCCGGCAAGCACCTCGGTGCAACTGGGCGCCGCCTTGACCGAGCTGCGCAACCTGCGTGCGGTGCATGCGCTCAATCCCGCCGGCGCCGATTCCGCGGCGCTGCCTGCCGCGACGAGCCATGCGACAGCGAAGGGCAGGGTTCGCCCATGAGGCTCTGGCGCTGGATTCTGCTGCTGGTGATTGCCGCGGCACTGGCAGCATTCGGCTGGCATTGGGTGGCCGCAGATCCCGGCTATGTCCTGTTGCGCTGGCACGGTTGGCGGGTGGAAACCACGGTGGTGGCGGCACTGGCCATCCTGTTGCTGGGCTGGGGCTTGTTGAGCCTGTTCTGGCGTCTGCTGCGCTGGCCGTTCGGTGCCTTCACCCGGCGCCACCGCCGACTCAGCCAGCAACGCCTGGGCGAAGGCCTGATCGCCCTGGCCGAGGGCCGTCATGGCGATGCCGAGCGCGACCTCAATCGCGCCGCACGGCTGGACAATCTGCGTGGCCCGGCACTGCTCGCCTCGGCCGAGGCGGCTTCGCGTCGCGGCGAGCCTGCTCGTGCGCTGGAGTCATTGAACCAGGCGTCGCAGGCCGCACCGCAGGCCGCGCGCGTATTGCGCGCACGATTGTTGCGGCGGGAAGGCAAGCCGGCCGAGGCACTGGCGCTGCTGGTGCCGGAATCGGACAAAGGTACGCTGACGCCGGGTGGCTGGCGCGAGCTGGCGCTGGCGGCATTGCAAAGCGGCGAGCCCAGGCGCGCCCGCGAAGCACTCGCGCCGTTGCAGAAAAGCGGCGCACTCGGCAGCCGTGGCTATGCGGCACTGGAAGCGCAGGTGCTGGTGGCCACGCTGCATGCTGCATCCGATGGCGCGACCCTCAATGCGTTGTGGTCACAGTTGCCGAAGTCGCAGCGGCGCGTTGCTGCGGTGGTCGACGCCTATGCGCGTCGCGCGTCCTCGTTCGGGCTGACCCTGCCGGCGATGGATGAAGTGGAGTCCGCGCTTCGCCGCGAGTGGTCGCCGCTGCTGATCGAGACCTACGGCACCTTGCCCGGTGACGATGTCGAGGCGCGCTTGCGTCGTGCGGAAGGCTGGCTCGACGCCCATCCGAATGACGCCGCCCTGCTGCTCACGCTCGGTCGCATGTGTGTGCGCTTGAATCTGTGGGGCAAGGCGCGCCAATACCTCGAACGCTCGCTCGCCTTGCTGCCGGGCGCCGGTGCCTGGGAGGCCCTGGGCGACGCGTTCGCCGGGCAGGGCGATGCAACGCAGGCACAGCGTTGCTATCGCAATGCACTGGCGTTCGCGCGTGGCGACACGGTCACGCCACTGGCACAACGTGCCCAGGCCGGACAACCCGATACCCATCCGATCGCGATCGAGGAACGCGACAAGCATGGGATGCCGTGGTTGCGGCAATAGCCGGTTGCCGCGCGATGACGCGGCACCGGCCCATCGCCATGCGTCGCCTGTCGCGGTAGCCGATGCGCTGCCCCGGTCATGCGCCTCCGGCGGCAGGCTGCCTGCGTGCATGAACTTCGGGCGCGATCGCGTGTCCCAGCGCAAATCCCGCATCGGAGACGCGCATGCAAGCGAGACCTCTTGGCGTTCTGGGCTTCGCCGGCCTTGGCATGTTGTTCGCCGCTGCGGTGACGGCGACGCCGGGGGTGCCGACCAGGCTGCCCGACAGCTATGCCAGGCCGGGTCGGCAGGTCGCCATCGGCCAGGGACGCAACCTGAATCTTCGTTGCAGCGGCAACGGGCCGGTGACGGTGTTGCTGGAGTCCGGTTCGCACGCCGACTCGACCAGTTGGTTTCGCGTGCAGCCGCTGCTGGCGGCGCAGGCGCGCGTGTGTTCCTACGATCGCGCGGGTTATGGCTTCAGCGATGAAGGGCCGTTGCCTCGCGGACTCGACGCCGACGTGGCCGACCTGCACGCGCTGATCGAGGCCGCGCACCTGCATGCACCGCTGGTGCTGGTGGGCCACTCGCTGGGCAGCAACATCGTGCGGCGCTACGCCGACGCCCATCCCGCCGACATCGCCGGGATGGTGCTGGTCGACCCGCCGGCACAGGATCTGGCCCGCTTCCTGCCCGCGTCATGGATGAAGGACGATACCGAGATGACGACACGACGCGACGCATTCATCGGGCGCTGCGAGCAGGCGGCCGAGCAGGGCAGGCTGGCGAAGCCGTCGTCCGGGCTGGCGCAGTGCGTCGGCGGGCCGGCGCCATGGGAAAGCGCCGCCGTGGCTGCCGTCGATCATGCGCGCAAGCTGCGCCCGGCGTTCTGGCATACCTTGCGTTCGGAGTTGGCGCAGAACGTGCGCGTGTTCGCCGCGCCGGTGCCGGCAAGCGAATCGCGCGGCGCGATGCCACTGATGGTGCTGAAGGCTGACGGCACCTATGCCGACGCGCCCGCCGAGGCGCGCAAGTCGCTGGAGGCGGCGCGCGATGCCACCCAGCAACGCATCGTGGCGACCTCGAGTCGTGGCCTGCTGCGAACGGTGGCCGATTCATCCCATGACATCGAGCTGGACCAGCCGCAGGCGGTGGCCGATGCGGTGGCCCAGGTGCTGCATGAGCTCGCTCCCGCCCATGGCTGATTGCCGGAACCGCTACAGCACCGTGAGGTTGGCGTAAGCCGCCACCAGCCACTTGCTGCCCGCGCCTTCGAAATTGACCTGCAGCCGCGTATGCGCGCCACTGCCTTCCGCGCTGAGCACGACGCCTTCGCCGAAGCTGGGGTGGCTGACGCGCTGGCCGAGTTTCACCGGCAGGGATTCCTCCAGCGAGGAAGAGGTTTCACGGGGGCGGCCGGCGTACAGCGGGCGGGTGACGTGGACACGGGGGCGCACTTCGTCGATCAGTTCCGCCGGCATTTCGCCGAGGAAGCGCGAAGGGCGTGACAGCATCTCGGTGCCGTGCATGCGGCGCGATTCGGCGTGGCTGACGATGAGGCGTTCGCGGGCGCGGGTGATGCCGACGTAGGCAAGCCGGCGCTCCTCTTCCAGCCGGCCCTCGTCGTCGACCGAACGCTGGCTGGGGAACAGGCCTTCTTCCATCCCGACCAGGAATACGACGGGAAATTCCAGCCCCTTGGCCGAGTGCAGTGTCATCAATTGCACGCAGTCGTCACCCGCTTCGCCCTGATGCTCGCCGGCTTCGAGCGTGGCGTGTGCGAGGAAGGCGGACAACTCGCTCAGGCCCAGTTCGATGTCCTCGGCGGTGCGCTCGAAGCGGCTGGCCACGTTGACCAGTTCGTCGAGGTTTTCGACCCGTGCTTCGCCGTTGCCGCGGCTGTCCCGCTCGTAGTGGTCGCGCAGGCCGGTGTGGGTGATGGCGTGATCGATCTGTTCGGCAAGGGTGAGCGGCTGCGGCGTGGACGACGCGTCGAGCGAGCCGTCGCCGGCGGCGTTGTCGCGGGTTTCGGCGTCGTTGCGGGAGCGGGCTTTCACGGTGTCATCTCGCGCACTCTCCAGTGGCAGCCCGGCGAACGTGCGTGCCATGGCGTCGATCACCATGAGGAATGCCTTCACCGCATTCTTCGCCCGGCCCGCCAGTGCGCTGCCGCTGCTCAATTCGCCGAGTGCCGCCTCCCACAGCGAGGTGTCTTCGCTGCGGGCGCGCCGGCGCAAGGCATCCATCGTGCGTTCGCCAATGCCGCGTGCAGGCGTGTTCACCGCGCGCTCGAACGCGGCATCATCATGACGATTGGCGGTGAGCCGCAGGTAGGCCAGCGCATCCTTGACCTCGGCGCGATCGAAGAAGCGCTGGCCACCGTAGACGCGATAGCCGATCTTGCGCTGGATCAACTGCTCTTCGAAGTTGCGCGATTGCGCATTGGAGCGGTACAGGATCGCGCAGTCCTTCGCCGAGCCGTGTTCGTCGATGTACTCGCGAATGCGCTCGATCACGAAGCGCGCTTCGTCCTGCTCGTTGTAGGCGGCATACAGCGCGATGCGTTCGCCATCGTCACCGGCGGTCCACAGCTGTTTGCCGAGCCGGCTGCCGTTGCGCTGGATCACGCTGTTGGCGGCTTTCAGGATGGTCGAGGTGGAGCGGTAGTTCTGTTCCAGCTTGATCGTGCGGGCTCCCGCGAAGTCGCGCAGGAACTGCTGCATGTTCTCCACTCTGGCGCCCCGCCAGCCGTAGATCGACTGATCGTCGTCGCCTACCGCAAACACCCTGCCGGTCGTGCCGGCCAGTACGCGGATCCAGGCGTATTGCAGCGTGTTGGTATCCTGGAATTCGTCGACCAGCAGGTAGCGCCAACGTTGCTGGTAGTGCTCCAGCACAGCGGGGTGCTTCAACCACAGCTCGTGTGCGCGCAGCAGAAGTTCGCCAAAATCAACCAGGCCCGCGCGACGGCAGGCGTCTTCGTAGGCCTGGTAGATCTGCACGAAGGTGCGTGTCACGGGGTGGTCGCGATGCTCGATCCCGGCGGGGCGCCTGCCCTCGTCTTTCCACTGGTTGATCTGCCAGCAGGCCTGACGTGGCGGAAACCTGGCGTCGTCCAGACCCAGTCCGGCGACCACGCGTTTCACCAGTCGCAACTGATCGTCGCCATCGAGAATCTGGAACGTTTCCGGCAGCTCCGCTTCGCGCCAGTGGCGGCGCAGCAGCCGGTGTGCGATGCCGTGGAACGTGCCCACGGTGAGGCCCTGCGTGCCGCCGGGGATCAGCCCATCCAGTCGCGCGCGCATTTCGCCGGCGGCCTTGTTGGTGAACGTGACCGCGAGAATCGCCCAGGCTGGAACCCTTTCGGCCTGGGTCAGCCAGCCGATGCGGTGGGTCAGTACGCGGGTCTTGCCGGAGCCGGCACCGGCCAGCACCAGATAGTGGCCGGGTGGTGCGCAGACCGCTTCGCGCTGCGCATCGTTGAGCGGGTCGATCAGGTGGGAGACATCCATCCTGCCAATTGTAGCGGGAGTGCCCGGAAAGAGCCGTCAGCGATGTATCCACAAAGCAGAACACCGCCGCATGGCGACGGTGTTCTGCCGTTCCGGGTGATGCTCAGCGCTTGCGCATGAAACCGCCGATGGCGACCAGCGCGCCAACCACGATGCCGACGATGCCGACCCACTGCGGGATGCCCTTGTCATGGGTGGCGGTGAGCTTGGCCGAACCGACCTGCACCAGCGTATCGGTGTCCTGATAGAAGGCATGGCCTGCCACGATCCAGATGCCGGCGGCCAGCAAGATGATGCCAATGATGATCAGTCCTGCACGCATGGAGATACCCCTTGATGAGTGTGCCCGGAGTATGCCGGTACCGACTGTGCACAAAACGTACAGGCGATGTCGCCGCACAGACAAGAAAAGACCCCGAAGGTCAGGGGGGACCTTCGGGGCCGGGCGGACGCGATGACCCAGGGGAGAGGCTCGCGACCGTGGCGACCCAGGGAGGTGGGCCAGCCGTGGATGCCATTGCGTGCATCCGGAGTGTTTGGACACGGTTTCGGGGAAAAGTTGCAGCGTTCGCGGCGGAATTCATGACGGATTCATTCAGTCAGATGCCTGTCGCGTGAACTCTTCTTCGCGCGGGTCGGTTCGTGCCCGGGCCGCGACGATTCAATGCGCCTCGTCCCAATTCGTGCCCACGCCGACATCGACCAGCAGGGGTACCGCCAGTTCCGCTGCGCCGGACATCCGTTCGATCACACCTGCGCGCACGGCATCGACGGCATCGGCCCGCACTTCGAACACGAGCTCATCGTGCACCTGCATCAGCATGTGGGCGTCGTCGCGGCTGCGCAGCCAGCCGGCGACGGCGATCATCGCGCGCTTGATGATGTCGGCCGCGGTGCCCTGCATCGGTGCGTTCACCGCTGCACGCTCCGCGCCTTGGCGCAAACCCTGATTGCGCGAGGTGAGGTTCTCCAGATACAGCCGGCGACCGAACAGGGTCTCGACGTAGCCGTCGCGATGGGCTTGCTCGCGGGTGGCGTCCATGAAGGCGCGGACACCCGGGTAGCGCGAGAAATAGCGGCCCATGTAGTCGCTGGCCTCGCTGCGGTCGACGCCCAGCTGGCGCGCCAGACCGAACGCGCTCATGCCGTACATCAGGCCGAAGTTGATCGCCTTGGCGGCACGACGCTGGTTGCTGCTGACCTCGGCGGGCGGCACGCCGAACACTTCCGCCGCGGTGGCACGATGCACGTCGCCACCCTCGTGGAACGCCTTGAGCAGACCTTCGTCACCCGACAGGTGCGCCATGATGCGCAGCTCGATCTGCGAGTAGTCGGCCGCCATGACCTTCCAGCCAGGTGGCGCGATGAAGGCCTGGCGGATGCGCCGGCCCTCTTCGGTGCGTACCGGAATGTTCTGCAGGTTCGGGTCGGAGGACGAGATTCTGCCGGTGGCCACCGAACCCTGGTGATAGCTGGTGTGCACGCGGCCGGTGCGCGGGTTGACGATGCCGGACAGCTTGTCGGTATAGGTCGAGCGCAGCTTGGCCAGGCCGCGGTAGTCGAGGATCAGCTGCGGCAGTGCATGGGTGTCGGCGATGGCCTCCAATGCCTCCTCATTGGTGGACGGCTGGCCCTTGGGCGTCTTCACCTTTGCCGCCAGACCAAGCTCGTCGAACAGGATCACCTGCAGTTGCTTTGGCGAATCGAGATTGAACTCGCGCCCGGCCAGCGCATAGGCCTGCTGTTGCAGCTCGAGCATGCGCTTGCCCAGTTGCTGGCTTTGCCGGCGCAGCTCGTCGCCGTCGATCAGTACGCCACGCTGCTCCATCGCTGCAAGCACCGGTACGACCGGTATCTCGATTTCCTGATAGACCTTGCGCAGCGTCGGCACACTTTCCAGTTGCGGCCACAACGCCAGATGCAGGCGCAAGGTGATATCGGCGTCTTCGGCGGCGTAGCCGCAGGCGGTATCCAGGTCGACCTGCGAGAACGAGATCTGCTTTGCGCCCTTGCCGGCGACCTGCTCGTACTTGATCGTCTCGTAGCCCAGGTATTTTTTCGCCAGCGAGTCCATGTCGTGTCGCGTGGCGGTAGCGTTCAGGATGTACGACTCCAGCATCGAGTCATGCATCAGTCCCTGCACCACGATGCCGTAATTGGACAGGATGTTCATGTCGTACTTGGCGTGCTGGCCGAGCTTGGGTCGGGCCGGATCTTCGAACACGGGCTTGAGCGCGCGCAGCACCGTGTCGCGATCCAGTTGCGCCGGTGCGCCCGGATAATCGTGTCCGAGCGGGATGTAGCAGGCCTTGCCCGGCTCGACCGCGAAGCTGATGCCGACGATGTCGGCGCGCATGGCGTCGATACTGGTGGTCTCGGTGTCGAAGGCGATCAGCTCGGCATGGCCAAGTTTCTCCAGCCACGCGTCGAAGGCATCCTGCGTGGTGACCAGTTCGTATTCGCCGACCGTCTGCGGGAGCGCGCCCTGTGCGCGATCGCCTTGCGGGGCGGGGTCGGGAGAGGCCGGTTCGTGCGCAGGCTGCGCTGCCGCAGGTTCCGTCGCGCCATCCAGTTCCTTCAACGCGGCCTTGAAGCCGTAGCGTGTGTACAGTTCGCGCAGCTGCGCCACGTCAGGCTCGCGTCGGGCCAATTCGCCGGGACCGAGTTCGAGCTCCACGTCGGTCTTGATCGTCACCAGCTCGCGCGACAGCGGCAGCTGCGGCAGGGCGGCGCGCAGGCTTTCGCCGATCTTGCCGCCGATCTTGTCGGCGTTGCGCATCACGCCATCCAGGGTGTCGTATTCGGCCAGCCATTTGGCAGCGGTCTTGGGTCCGCATTTGGGTACGCCGGGCACGTTGTCGATGCTGTCGCCGGTGAGTGCCAGAAAGTCGATGATCTGGTCCGGCCGCACACCGAATTTTTCCATCACCCCGGTGCTGTCCATGACCGTGTTGCTCATGGTGTTGATCAGGGTGACCTGCGGGTTCACCAGTTGTGCCATGTCCTTGTCGCCAGTGGAAACCAGCACCTCGATGCCGAGTGCCTGCGCGCGGACAGCCAGTGTGCCGATCACGTCGTCGGCCTCGACGCCGGATACGCGCAGCACCGGGATGCCGAGTGCGGCGACGATCGCCAGCATCGGTTCGATCTGTGCGCGCAGGTCGTCCGGCATGGGTGGCCGGTTGGCCTTGTACTGCTCATACAGCGTGTCGCGAAAGGTCGGCCCCGAGGCGTCGCTGACGAAGGCCAGATATTCCGGCCGGGCATCAAGCGTGGCACGCAACATGTTGACCACGCCGAACAGCGCCCCGGTGGGCTCGCCGTGTGCGTTGGTCAGCGGCGGCAGGGCGTGGAAGGCCCGGTACAGGTAGGAGGAGCCGTCGATCAGGATGAGTCTGGACATGGGTAGGCGAACCGGTGCGAGGCAGGAGTGCCGGTGGACAGGCGCTGCCATTCTCGCATGCGCGCGTTGGGCGCCGGGTTTCACGAAAGCTCGGCCGGCGGCCCTGTTATGCTCGAATCCCCGTTCGAGGTTGCCGCCATGAAAACCGCCGCTCCGCTGGTTGTCGCCAGCATCCTGTCTGCATCGATGATGCTCACCTTGAGCGTCCATGCGCAGTCATATACGCCGGCTGCGGCGCCGCCACCGCCAGGGATCAACGACCCCGGCGTAAAGGCGGTCTCGTCCAGCCCGGCTGCCGTGGCACCGGCCGCCGCTGCCACGGCGGCCAGGCCCGACCTGCATCCGTTGACCTTGCCGGCCATGAAGAGCGGCGACAGCAGGATGGGTCGTCCCGATGACGTGCCCGACGTCCAGGTTCGGCGGCAAGGCGACAATACCGTGCAGGAATACAGTCGCAGCGGGCGGGTCTACATGATCGTGGTCACACCGAAGAATGGCATCCAGCAGACCTACATGGTCGACCCGCAAGGTCGCGTGGTCGATGAGCATGGCCAGAAGCCGATCGGGCCGGTCATGTACAAGATTCTGGAGTGGGGCAAGAGCAAACCGCCCGCCGAGCCTGCGGCTGATGCGGACGCAGGCACTCCGGCATCCGCGGGAAGCAGCGGTCACTGAGGTCCGGTGCCAGCGCCCTCATGGGCATGGCTGGCGAATCTCGTTGCAAGCGGTCGAACGGAGGATGGCACCATGCAATTGCGTGAGAGCTGGCTGCTGTTTGCGCTTGGCTCGGCCCTGTTCGCCGCGCTGACCGCACTGTTCGGCAAGCTCGGCGTGGTCGGCATCAACTCCAACCTCGCCACGTTCATCCGCACCATCGTCATCCTGCTGGTCACCGCCGGCATCCTCAGCCTGCGCCAGGAGTGGGTGCGGCCGAGCGGCCTGCCCTGGCACAGCTGGTTGT
The DNA here is from genome assembly GCA_035564915.1 of Rhodanobacter sp. GTDB lineage: Bacteria > Pseudomonadota > Gammaproteobacteria > Xanthomonadales > Rhodanobacteraceae > Rhodanobacter. Next base: position 10,604 of record DATMTH010000051.1, on the reverse strand, counting down.
TCCTGGTCCTGTCAGGCATCGCCACCGGGTTGTCGTGGCTGTGCTACTACCGTGCGCTGCAGCTGGGGCCCGTCAGCAAGGTGGCGCCGATCGACAAGCTCAGCGTGGCGCTCGCCATCGTGCTCGGGCTGGTGTTCCTCGGCGAACGACCCAGCTGGCCACTGCTGATCGGCGGCATGCTGATCGTTGCCGGTGCGATGGTGATTGCGCTGTTCTGAACGGGCATGGCGGTTGTCGCAACGGCATCGGCTGGCGTGATCGCGGCAGCGGCTTCAACCGCGATGGGGCTTGCGCCGGAGTGGAGCAAAACCGGCGCGGCTGAGGCCGCTCCAACAAGAGCCGCCCAGCCAAGGACGCGGTTTGGTCAGTGCCGGAAGTGACGCATGCCGGTGAACACCATGGCGATGTCATGCTCGTCGGCGGCGGCGATCACCTCGCTGTCCCGCATCGAGCCGCCAGGCTGGATCACCGCGCTGATGCCGGCCTCCGCGGCAGCGTCGATGCCGTCGCGGAACGGGAAGAAAGCGTCGCTGGCCATCACCGAGCCGCGTACCTCGAGCTTTTCGTCGGCGGCCTTGATGCCGGCGATCCTGGCACTGTAGACGCGGCTCATCTGACCGGCGCCGATGCCGATGGTCTGGCGATTCTTCGCATACACGATGGCGTTGGACTTGACGAACTTGGCCACCTTCCAGGCGAAGATCAGATCATCGATCTGGGTCGGTGTCGGCGCGCGTCTGGTGACGACCTTCAGCTCGTCGGCGCCAACCATGCCCAGGTCGGCGCTCTGGATCAGCAGACCCGAGCCGACCCGCTTGGAGTGGTTGCCGGGATGGGCATCGCGCAGGCTGCCTTCGGCTGGCAACGGGATCACCAGCACGCGCACGTTGCCCTTCTTGCTGAACGCCTTCAGCGCCTCGTCGGCGTAGGACGGCGCCAGTACCACTTCAACGAACTGCCGCGCGACGATCGCCTGTGCGGTGGCACCGTCGACTTCGCGATTGAATGCGATGATGCCGCCGAAAGCCGAGGTCGGGTCGGTCTGATGAGCCAGGTCATAGGCCTTGCCGATGCCATCCAGGCTTACTGCCACGCCGCATGGATTGGCGTGCTTGACGATCACGCAGGCCGGCTTGACGAAGCTGCGCACGCATTCCCACGCGGCGTCGGCATCGGCGATGTTGTTGAAGGAGAGTTCCTTGCCCTGCAGCTGGCGGAATGTCGCCAAGGTGCCGGGGTGCGGATGCAGGTCGCTGTAGAACGCGGCCTGCTGGTGCGGATTTTCGCCGTAGCGCAGGTCCATCACCTTGGTGAATCGTCCATTGACCTGCGCCGGGAAGGCGGCGTGGCCGGCGATCGCGTCATGCGTGTCGTTGAGTTCCAGGCCGGACAGGTAATCGCTGATCGCGCCGCCGTAATTGGCCACGCGATTGAACGCGGCCACCGCCAGCCTGAAACGGGTGGCGCGGCTCAGGCCGCCTTGCTGTTCGATCTCGGTCAGTGCAGCTTCGTACTGCTCGGGCGAGGTCAGCACACCGACGTCGCTCCAGTTCTTTGCGGCCGAGCGCAGCATCGCCGGGCCGCCGATGTCGATGTTCTCGATGGCGTCTTCAAGCGTGCATCCGGGCTTGGCGACGGTCGATTCGAACGGGTAGAGATTGAGCACCAGCAGGTCGATCGGCGCGATGCCGAGTTCTCCCATCACCACGTCGTCGATACCGCGCCGGCCGAGCAGGCCGCCATGCACTTTCGGGTGCAGGGTCTTGACCCGGCCATCCATGATTTCGGGAAACCCGGTGACTTCGCTGACGTCGGTCACCGTGATGCCAGCCTCGCGCAAGGCCTTCGCGCTGCCGCCCGTGGAGAGCAGTTCCACACCTGCCGTTGCCAGGCGCCGGCCCAGATCGATCAACCCGGCCTTGTCGGAGACACTGAGCAGGGCGCGACGTACCGGAACAAGCTGGGGAGCGGGCATGAGCGGGTTTCCAGGAGGGGAAAGCCGCTCATTATAGCCGTCTGGATGATCGGCCGTTCTTTGTCGTTTCAGGGCAGGATCGTTTCAGAGCAGACCGTGGCTGGCCAGCTTCTTGCGCAAGGTGGCGCGGTTGATGCCCAGCGCCACGGCGGCGCGACTCTGGTTGCCATCATGAAACGCCAGCACCTCACGCAACATCGGAACCTCGACCTCGCGCAGCACCAGCGCATGCAGGCCTTCGGCACATTCGGTGTCGCCGATGTCTGCCAGGTAGCGACGCACGGTTCGACTGACACATTCGCTCAGTGCGCTCTGCGAGCCGGCACCATGCAGCGGGGTCGATGAGGCGGCCACGGCGGCAGTCAGTCTTACGGCGTTCACGGATGGCTTTCCTCACGTACGATGTGGCGGTGCTTGAACCGCCATCAATGATGGATGTGTCGGGTGCAGCGGTTCGCGGCATGTAACGAATGCCTGATGGCAGTCTGCGCGAGTGGTCGAGTCTAACCGCGTGGAGCGAGAATTTTAAGTACCCGGTGCGGGGCAATCATTCGAAGCCGAACTCGAAGGCCACTGCCTTGTCGCCCGGGTCCTCCACCTCCAGCAACAGTACGGCGCTTGCTCCCGGCGCCAGGCCGCGGCGCCGGATCGTGTCGTCATCAAGGTATTCGGCTGGCTGCAGACGGCGCATCGCCACGCGCTGCCCCTGTGCATTGGTCAGGGTGATCGTCAATACCGGATAGGGCTGCGCAAAGGTGGCATCATTGCGCACGCTGGCGCTGATCATCAATGCGCCGGCAACGCTGGGATGCGCCTGCACGTTGCTGGCGACCAGATGCAGTTGCGAGGGGGCGGAGACCAGCGGAAGCCGGCAACCGAGCACCGCACAACTGCTGCGCAACCAGCTGCCGACGACGGGGTCGCGGATCAGCGGGTCGCGCTCGGCCCAACCCAGTTGTGCCAGCAGCAGCAGGCTCAGCAGCGTGCAGGCGACGACCCATGGCCATTGTCGTTCGCTGGCAGGCGCGCGTTCGCGGCGCGGCTGTCGTCGCGGGCGCGAGCGGGGGTGCTTGTGCCCGTGCGCCTCGCGCGCGAAACGCGGCGCGAATACCAGTTGCGAGAAATCCTCGCTCACCGGCGGCCTGGTGGCGGCCGGTTCGCTCGGCATCACGGCCGGAGGGTCGGGCTGCGGGCGGTAGACCACCAGGTCGACGCAGGGCGGCTCCATCGCCGGCTCGTTTACCGGCAGTTCGACGAACGGTTCCGGTGGCAACTGGTCGGTCAGCGTGGCGATGCTGTCGAAGCTGGCGTCACAATGACTGCAGATGACGTGGCCGTGGGCCTGCGCAAGCGTGTGGGCATCCAGCGAAAACACGGACAGGCATTCGGGGCATTGGGTATACATGCAGGCCGCTTTGATCGGTATCGCCCAAGCTTAGCGCAGATGTGCCTGGCTGCCAGCTCGGGATGGTGCTGCTGCGGCCCGGCGTGGCCCGGGCCGTTGCACTCAGCGACGGCGGCCGCTGATGCGAACCCAGTCGTCGCGCACGTCGACCTGCAACTCGTCGAACCATTCGGCATAGCGTTGCAGCAATTCGTCCTGCTGACCGGCGAGGATGCCGGAGATCGCAAAGGGTGCGCCAGGTTTCGCGGCCTCGGCAAAGATGGGCGCGAGTTCGCCGAGCGGGCCGGCGAGAATGTTGGCGATGAAAATATCTGCGCCGTCCGCGACGAAATCCGTCGGCAGGAACAAGGCAAGTCGATCAGCGACCCCGTTGCGTTCGGCATTGTCGGCCGAGGCCAGCAACGCCTGCGGGTCGTTGTCGACACCGATGGCACGGAGCGCGCCCAGCTTCAGGGCCGCGATGGCGAGGATGCCGGAACCGCAGCCGAAGTCGGTCACGGTCTTGCCGCTCAGTTCCAGTCCGTCCAGCCATTCCAGGCACAGCGCGGTGGTCGGATGGGTGCCGCTGCCGAAGGCGAGGCCGGGATCGAGGCGTACCACGACCATCTCGTCGTCCGCGGGAGGCTCGATGTTCCACGGGTAGATCCACAGCCGCCGGCCGAAGGGCATCGGCTTGAACTGATCCATCCAGACACGCTCCCAGTCCTGGTCGGCGACGTCGTTGAACGTGATCTGGTCCGGTTCCAGCCATGGCAGCAGTTCGCCCAGCGCGGCGCTGAGGCCGCGTCGATCGGCGTGCTCGTCGAACAAGGCGTTCAGCGTGATCGTCGGCCACAGTGGCAGCTCACCCACGCCCGGTTCGAAGATCGCCTGCTCGTCAGGCGTTTCCGCCTCGGCGTCGCGCAAGGTAATGGACAGTGCGCCGAGATCGTCCAGCGCTTCTTCCGCGCCGGGTTGCTCATCGATACGGACGATCAGGGAGAGTTCGAGGAAAGGCATAAGGCGAGAAGTGAGTGGAGAGAGAAGATCGGGAGTTGTGCGACGTTGTTGAGGGGCAGGAATGCTGGTCGACGACGAGAAGCGGGGCGTGCCCGCTTTCTCTCACTCCTCTGCACTCACTTCTCGCTCCTTGCTCACTGGCCGGCCGTGGCTTTTTCCTTCTGCTCGGCCATCCGTTTTTCCAGGTAGTGGATGTTCTGCCCGCCATGCTGGAAGCCGACGTCGGCCATGATCCGCTGCTGCAGGGGAATGTTGCACTTCACCCCTTCGATCACGGTTTCGGCCAGGGCCAGACGCATGCGCGCGATGGCGGTTTCGCGATCCGGACCGTGCACGATCAGCTTGCCGATCATCGAATCGTAGTTTGGCGGAATCCTGTAGCCATCATAGAGATGCGTGTCGACGCGCACGCCGGGACCACCCGGTGCCTCGAAGCGTTTCACCGTGCCCGGGCTGGGCATGAAGGTGTCGGGGTCTTCCGCATTGATGCGGCACTCGATCGAGTGGCCGCGTATCACGATGTCTTCCTGCTTGATCGACAGTTTCTCGCCACCGGCGATCAGCAGTTGCTCACGCACCAGATCGACGCCGGTGATGAACTCGGTCACCGGATGCTCGACCTGGATGCGGGTGTTCATCTCGATGAAGTAGAAGCGGCCGTTCTCGAACAGGAACTCGAACGTGCCCGCACCGCGGTAGCCGATGCGGATGCATGCATCCACGCAGACCTTGCCGATCTCGGCACGCAGTTCCGGCGTGATGCCGGGCGCGGGCGCCTCTTCAACAACTTTCTGATGGCGGCGTTGCATCGAGCAGTCGCGTTCGCCCAGGTGGATCGCGTTGCCCTGGCCATCGGCCAGCACCTGGATCTCCACATGGCGCGGGTTCTCCAGGAATTTCTCCATGTAGACCACGTCGTTGCCGAAGGCCGCCTTGGCTTCCTGCTTGGTCATCACGATCGAGTTGCCCAGGTGCGCCTCGGTGCGCACCACGCGCATGCCGCGGCCGCCGCCGCCGCCGGCAGCCTTGATGATGACCGGATAGCCGATCTCGCGGGCGATCTTGATATTGGCTTCGACATCTTCGCCGAGCGGGCCGCCGGAACCGGGGACGCAGGGCACGCCGGCCGCCTTCATCGCCTTGATCGCCTCGACCTTGTCGCCCATCAGGCGGATCACCTCGGCGGTCGGTCCGATGAAGATGAAGCCCGATTGCTCCACCTGCTCGGCGAAATCCGCGCGCTCGGACAGGAAGCCGTAGCCGGGATGGATCGCCTGGGCGTCGGTGATCTCCGCCGCGGCGATGATCCGCGGGATGTTGAGGTAGCTGTCGACCGACGGCCCCGGGCCGATGCAGACCGATTCGTCGGCCAGGCCGACATGCTTGAGGTTGCTGTCGATGGTGGAATGCACCGCCACGGTCTTGATACCCAGACTGTGGCAGGCGCGCAGGATCCGCAGCGCAATTTCGCCGCGGTTGGCGATGACGACCTTCTCGAGCATCCCGGCGGCCTCAGGCAATCACGAACATGGGTTCGTCGAATTCCACCGGCTGGCCGTTCTCGACCAGAATGGCCTGCACGGTGCCAGCCACGTCGGCTTCGATCTGGTTGAACATCTTCATCGCCTCGATGATGCCCAGCGTCTCGCCGGCCTTGACCTGCTGGCCGACCTTGACGAAGGCTGCCGCACCCGGCGTCGATGATGAATAGAAGGTGCCGACCATCGGCGCCTTGACCACATGGCCCGCCGGCAAGGCATTCGCCGCAGGCGCCTCGGCAGCGACGGGTGCAGCGGCGGCAGCGGGTGCCGCAGGTGCAGGTGCGGCAGCCACGGCCGCGGCCGGTGCGGCGACGGCGGGTGCCGCGTTCTTGGGTACGCGCGAAAGGCGTACGACTTCCTCGCCCTCCTTGATTTCCAGCTCGGCGAGGTTGGACTCCTCGAGCAGATCGATCAGTTTCTTGATTTTGCGCAAATCCATGGGATCAGCCTTTGGTCAGTCGGGCCGCCACAGGCGGCCGGGAAGTTGGATGGTGCGGTCTGCGTCGGGTGCCTTACGACGTGCCGGTAGTGTCTGCGGCAGCCAACTGCGCGAGTGCGGCGGCAAGCGCCAGCCGGTAGCTGTCGGCGCCAAAGCCGCAGATGACGCCGACCGCGATGTCGGACAGATACGACTGGTGGCGGAACGGTTCACGTGCGTGCACGTTCGACATGTGCACCTCGATGAACGGAATCGCCACCGCGCTCAGTGCGTCGCGCAGCGCCACGCTGGTATGGGTGAATGCAGCCGGGTTGAACAGGATCATCGCCGTTTGTTCGTCGCGGGCCTGCTGGATGCGGCCGATCAGTTCATGCTCGGCATTGGACTGGAACCAGACCAGTTCGTGTCCGGTTGCCGACGCTTGCCCGGCGAGCTGGTGGTTGATGTCCGCCAGTGTCTCGTGTCCGTAGATTTCCGGCTCGCGTGTGCCCAGCAAATTGAGATTGGGGCCGTGCAGGGCCAGGATTTTCGCCACGATGATGACCTGAGCTTGCGCGGTAGTCGCGTCTTGCGGCGCAGTGTGCTCGCAGTGGTGGACAATGTCCAGTTCGCTGCAGATCGGCGATGTTTGGCGGAGAAGTGTGTTGTTCCGTGCGTAAGCGTATGCGATGAGGTCTTTCGAGCTATGGGTTTGTATCGCCCAGCCACTGCCCCAGCTGCCGGTTTGACAAGATGCCGATGTGAGTGTCGATAATGCGTCCATCGGAGTCGATCAAGATGCTATAAGGCAGCATCTCGCTCGTATCACCGAGGGTTCGGGTGGTGCTTGGTGAACGCATGTCACCCAGCAAGATCGGATAACTCACTGGATGTTCGGCTAGAAAGGCGCGAACACGATCGGCCGAATCCATGCCTATTCCAACCACGATCACTCCATGATCGCCGAACTTTTCCTGCGCCCGTTGCAGTGCCGGCATTTCCTGCAGGCACGGGCCGCACCAGCTGGCCCAGAAATTGAGCAGCACGCGCCGGCCCCGGTAGTCGTTCAGCCGGTGCGGCAGGCCATCGAGATCGTTGAGGATCAGTGCCGGCAGGTGCCGGCCGATGACCGAAGCATCGGCCTTGGCCACTTGTTGTCCGCGATCTTGCACATAGGCGCCCGCCGCGGCGACCAGCACCGCCAAGCCGAGAATCAGCCAGTGGCGGCTGCGCTCGGCCATCAGCGAGCCGCTTCGGTGAGCGCCTGTTCGACCATGGATCGGCTCAGCACGGTGGACAGTTGTTTGCCGGGGCCCCCGCTTTTCGGGAACACCACGTACAGCGGCACGCCGGGTGAATGGTATTGCGCCAGGAAGGCACTGATCGCCGGGTTGACGTCGGTCCAGTCACCTTTCATGTAGACCGCCCCGGTCCGCTTGAGCAGGTCCCGGAAGGCATCGGTGTCCAGTACGGTGTGTTCGTTGGCCTTGCAGGTGACGCACCAGTCGGCAGTCATGTCGACGAAAACCGGTGTGCCGGCGGCGCGCAGCTCGGCCAGCTTCTGTGGGCTGTAGGCGACCACGCCTTGCTCGGCAACCGCGGAGCTTGCCGGTCGCTGCACATGGGCCAGCAACACCATCGGAATCACCGTGGCGATCGCCAGCACGGCCAGCGCGAGTTTGCTGATCACGCCATGCGAGCGGCTGCGTTCGAACCACCACAAGGTCATCGCCAGCAGCACCATCGCCACCAGCACCAGCCCGACCGCATCCGCGCCACGCTGATTGGCCAACACCCATACCAGCCACGCGGCGGTGAGGTACATCGGGAAGGCCAGCACCTGCTTCAGCGTTTCCATCCAGCGCCCCGGTCGTGGCAGCAGGCGTCCCAATGCCGGTACGAAGCCGATCGCCAGGAACGGCAAGGCCAGGCCGATGCCGAGCATCAGAAACACCAGCAGCGCCGAGAACATCGGTGCGGCGAAGGCGTAGGCCAGCGCGCTGCCCATGAAGGGTGCGGTGCAGGGGCTGGCGACCACCACGGCGAGCACGCCGGTGAAGAAGTCGCCGGCCGGGCCCGAGCGTGTGGCCAGCCGGGCGCCGGTATTGCCCAGCGAGCTGCCGAATTGCACCACCCCGGACATCGACAGCCCCACGGCCAGCATCACGCAGGCCAATATCCCCACGACCAGTGGTTGCTGCAGTTGGGTGCCCCAGCCGAGTGCGTGACCGGCCGTGCGCAGCGCAAGAATGCCGATGCCCAGCGCCGCGAAACTGCACATCACGCCAGCGCTGTAGAACAAGGCATGCCGGCGCGCGGTGCCCCGGTTTTCGCCGCTTTCCAGCACGCTGACTGCCTTGATCGACAGCACCGGCAGCACGCAGGGCATCAGGTTCAGCACCAGTCCGCCGCCCAGTGCCAGCAGTAGTGCCGCGAGCAGGCCCGGTGTTGCCGGCGCCGTGCCGACGTCGGCGCTCGTCGGTGTTGCCACCGGGGTCGAAACGGTGGCATCGGCCGGGTGGCTGCTGGCCAGATCGATGGTGACGCCACGATCCATGATCGGATAACACAGCCCGTCCTGCTGGCAACCCTGGAAGCTTGCGTCCAGCTTCAGCTGTTGCCTGCCGTCGAGATCGCCCTCGACGGTCACCGGCAGTTCGACTTCACCGAAATAGACGGTGACGTTGCCGTGGTGCTCGTCCTGATGCGCCGTGCCCGCTGGCCATGCGGGTTTCAGGCTGAGTCCGGGTGCGTCGATGAGGCGCAGCGTGGTCTGGTCGCGATACAGGTAGTAGCCCTTGGGCATCGTCCAACGCAGCAGCAACCGATGCGGGCTTTGCGCCAGCGCGGCAAAACGGAATGCCTGATCCGGTGGCAGGGCGGCGCCGTCAATGCCGATCGGGGAGCTGCCCAGCGCCTTCAGTGCCGCGCCAAGCGATCCCGCACTGCCGGATGGTGCGGCGGGCTGGGCCGCATCCACGCCCGCTGGCAGCGGCAGGTCGATCTGTTCGGTATGCGGTGGATAGCAGATCTTCGGATCGACCTCGTGACAACCCTGGTACTGCACGCTCAGGCGCAGGCGGGTCGTGCCGGCAGCGACGGTGTACGGCAGGCTGGCGTCGATGCTGTGGTGATAGGTCTCCACATCGCCGAGGTATTCATCATGATGCTTGTCGCCGTCCGGCAACTGCGCCGTGCCCAGGCTCACGCCGTCGCCGGCCTTGAACTTCATGCGCCCCCGATACAGGTAATAGTCCGGCGCGATCTTCCAGTGCAGTTTCAATACGCCGGGCGTGCCGGCGTCGGCGCTCAATTGATAGGCCTCGGTGACCGGCAGCAGGTCGGCGGTATCCTGTGCGAACGCGGGCAGGGCAGCCAGCAGCAGGGTCAGCCAGGCTAGAAACAGGCGCATCATGACTCCGGGGCAAGAACAAGCCCGCCCATTATGGCTCAGCCGTCGTTGCGGAGGCCGGGCTCAGTCTGCGACGTTCGCGCGCACCCACGCCAGGTACGCGGCATGGCCGGCCTCGATCGGCACGGCGACCAGTTCCGGTACTTCATAAGGATGCAGTTGCAACAGGCGTGTCTTGAGGGCCTCGAAGCGGCTGCTGGTGGTCTTGATCAGCAGCAGCTGTTCCTGCTCGGTGGTTACCGCACCCTGCCAGCGATAGGTCGAGCTGATGTCGGGCAGGTGATTGATGCAGGCGGCGAGCCTTTCGCCGACCAGGGTTTCCGCGATCGTCCGGGCGCTGGCGTGATCCGGGCAGGCGCAGCAGCACAGCAATACCCTGTCAGCGGCGATGGGAGGCATGGTCATGGCGGGAGGGTAACCGGAAACCTGCTCCGGGCGGATCGTGTCTCGATTTTGGCAGTGGCCCTTGAAACGCGTGGGCATCCACCCAATTAGCTAACCGTTCCCGGTTCGAAAGCGCTTGCAGCGGCGTGCCATACCGCTAAAATTGGCACTCACTTACCATGAGTGCTAGCAGGATCGCCGAATCGGGTCTTGCAAGCCTTGTCCCACCTCAATCGACAGTTGGAGTCATCCATGAGCACACTGCGTCCGTTGCATGATCGCGTCATCGTCAAGCGTCTCGAAGAAGAGCGCGTCTCCGCCGGCGGCATCGTCATCCCCGACAGCGCCACCGAAAAGCCGACCCGCGGCAAGGTCGTCGCCGCCGGCACCGGCCTGATCATGGCCGACGGCAAGGTCCGCCCGATGTCGCTGAAGGCTGGCGATACCGTGCTGTTCGGCAAGTACGCCGG
>DATMTH010000050.1:0-14663 GCA_035564915.1 Rhodanobacter sp. | reverse complement strand
ACTGTTCGAGGAATTGTTTCATCCGCTGGAAAACTACTGTGCCACCGAGCATGCCAAGATCTTTCTGGCACAACATCGTGAAGTATCCTGGGAGTTGCTGCAGGCACTGTTGAACAAGGCTGCCGAAGCAGTGGATATTTTCAACGAGGAAGAATTGCGACGCTGCGTATCAAGCCTGCTGCCCTCGTTCCGCTGGAGCGAGTCGGCCCAGCCGGACAACGTGGTATCGATCCGCCGTGCCATCCCGGAGGTCAATGAGTGAGCAAGCCATTGCGCAAGGTCGTGTTTCCTGTTGCCGGGCTCGGCACACGCTTCCTGCCAGCGACCAAGGTGGTCGCCAAGGAAATGCTGCCGGTACTGGACAAGCCGCTGATCCAATATGCCGTTGACGAGGCGGTGGATGCGGGGGCCGATACACTGATCTTCGTCACCAACCGTTACAAGCACGCGATCGCCGACTACTTCGACAAGGCCTACGAGCTGGAGGCGAAGCTGCTGGAAAAGGGCAAGGACGAGTTGCTGGCGTTGGTGCAGGGCACCTTGCCGCGCCACGTGCGTGCGATCTTCGTAACCCAACCAGAAGCCCTGGGCCTGGGTCATGCCGTGCTTTGTGCCAAGCCGGTAGTCGGTGACGAGCCGTTCGGCGTGATATTGCCCGACGACCTGATCTGGAACGGCTCGACCGGCTCGGGCAAGGGGGCCTTGCGGCAGATGGCCGAGCTGGCCGAGGCTCAACAGGCCGGCGTGATTGCGGTGGAGGAAGTGCCCCACGACGAGACTGACAAGTACGGTATCGTCGATGCCACCCCGGTCGATCAGCGCAGTGCGCTGATTCGTTTCATGGTCGAGAAGCCCAAGCCGGCTGATGCGCCCTCCAATCTGGCTGTGGTCGGCCGCTATGTCTTGCCTGGTCATATCTTCCAGTTACTGGAACAAACCACACCTGGAGCCGGTGGCGAAATCCAGCTCACCGATGCCATTGAGGCTCTGCTCAAAGAACAGGGCAAGGTACTTGCCTATCGATTTGAGGGTACTCGCTTCGATTGCGGCAACAAGGCCGGTCTGGTGCGTGCCACCATGCACATGGCGATGCAGGACCCGAAACTCGTGCCCACCGTGCGGGCGTTTCTGGAACAACTTTGAGCCGAGGTGTCCGACTTGCATCGATGCCACATCGTGGGCTGAGGTTTATGCTTGCCCGGGTCTGGAGGGCGGCATAAGCAAACATCATCGATGAAGTCATCCGTATCCTACTATCGAGCCACGGCCAGGCCTTATGCCGTGCATGCGGCGCTTCAGGGCAATGCGCATGCACGGGTAGCCGTCATCGGCGGGGGCTTTGCAGGCCTCAATACCGCACTCGGGCTGGCTGAACGCGGGGTAGGCGATGTCGTGCTGCTGGAGCGGGAGCAGATTGGCTTCGGCGCATCCGGTCGCAATGGGGGGTTCGTGTTTGCCGGCTACTCGCTCGGTGAGCGATCCCTGCTCGATCAGCTGGGCAAGCAACGGGCAGCCGCCTTGTTTGGGCTTACCACCGCGGCGGTTGGCCGCATTCGCCAGCGCATCGTCGACTATGCGATCGACTGCGACATGGTGGATGAGGGCGTGATCTGGGCCAACTGGTTTCGTGATCCCGGCGTATTGCGTCAACGCCAGCAACTGCTGGCCGAACACTATGGCGCGCACTGGCAGTGGCTGACGAAACTGGAGCTGCGCGGCTGTATCCGCAGCGAGCGTTATCACGATGGACTGTTCGAGCGTGATGCGCTGCACCTGCATCCATTGAACTATGCCATTGGCCTGGCCGAGGCTGCCGCAGGGCAGGGCGTACGATTGCATGAGCAGAGCGCGGTTCGCAGCCTCACACGCGAAGGTTTGCAATGGCGCATTCGCACCGGTGAGGGCGAGCTTCTGGCGGATCACGTGGTACTTGCCTGCGGTGGCTATCTTGCCGGTCTGCACAAGACCATCGATCGTGCCGTGCTGCCGATCGCCACCTACGTGATGGTGACTGAACCCCTGGGCTCGCGGCTGGATGATTGCCTGAGTACTCGTGCAGCGATCTACGACAGCCGTTTCGCGTTCGACTACTATCGCGTGTTGCCGGATACACGGTTGTTGTGGGGCGGGCGCATCTCGGTCTGCAATCGCTCGCCGCAAGCTGTACAACGATTGTTGACGAATGACCTGTTGCGGGTGTTTCCGCAATTGCGCGGTGTCAAGATCGACTATGCATGGTCAGGACTTATGAGTTATGCGCGTCACCAGATGCCGCAGATCGGCGGCGGTGACGAAGGGCTGTGGTGGGCCCAGGCTTTCGGCGGACACGGTCTTGCACCGACCTGCGCCGCGGGCGAATTGCTGGCTGCAGCCATCGCCGAGGCGGACGATGGCTGGAAGCAGTTTGCCGACTATGGTCTGGTCAGCACTCACCGTCCGGCAGGCTATCTGGCCGCGCAGGCCAGCTACTGGTGGCAACAGGGTCAGGACTGGCTGAAAACGAGGCTGGAAGGATGAGCGAACTATCCCCCGATGAAATCAGCTGGGCCGATTTCCAGAAGGTGCTGATCGTGGCCGGTACGGTGACCCGGGTGGAATCGTTTCCCGAAGCACGCAAGCCGGCATGGAAGGTGTGGGTGGATTTCGGCCCCTACGGCGAGAAGAAAACCAGTGCGCAGATCGCGACGCTTTACCGGGCCGAAGATCTGCTCGGCCGGCAGGTGGTGGGCGTGATCAATTTTCCCGAGAAACAGATCGGCCCGTTCCGCTCGCAATTCCTGCTCACCGGTTTTCCTACCGATGAAGGCGTGGTGCTCACCGCGATCGAGCGCCCGGTGCCGAATGGTACTCAGCTGGGATGAGCATGCCGCGGACGATCGTGGAGCCGGCAATCTACCAGAGATACACCTGCAACGAAGGCTCGGTGGGTCGCAGCGGAATCCGCTGCAGCAGCTCGCGCTGGTCGGGATAATTCATTGCGCTGCGCTCCAGCAGATTGTCGATCTGCCTGAGGTCATGCTGTGCCTCCTCGGGTGAAGGCGCGCGCATGTCCTGCGGCTCCGGAAACAATCCCATGCCGGCGAGCAGGCTGTACCAGGACAGCGCAGGGTAGCCTTGGCCGAACATACCCTGCTTCAGACCCGGGATGATAGGTCGGCTGGATAGCCAGGTGGCGAGCAGCTGCTTGAGCGGATGGGAGAGGTTGGTGTTTGCCGCGTTGGCGCGCCAGTAGTCGGTGTCGGTGCGCGTGTTGGTCTTGTAGTGGGTGACGATGTAATCGCGGGTACCTTCCAATTGAGCATTGATGGTCTGGTTGAAAGTCGCGCGCACGGACTCGCCAAGGTCGCCTTTTTCCAGTGCGGCCGCAAACATGTTCGCGGTTCGCTGCACGAACAGCAGGGTGGTGGCCTCCAGCGGCTCGACGAAACCCTGTGACAGGCCAATCGCCAGGCAATTGCGATTCCAGCTCTCGGTGACGCGTCCCACGCGCATCTTCAGATGGCGGGCAGGGACGTCGGCATCGAGTACCCCCAGATGCGCGCGCAGTTCGGTCTCGGCCTGCTCCGGCGAACAGAAATCGGTGCTGTAGACGTAACCATTGCCATACCGGTTGGTCAGTGGAATCTTCCACGCCCAACCGTGCTTCAGCGCGGTGGAGATGGTCTGCGACATGATCGGCCCATCTAGCGGCGTCGGCAGCGCTACCGCCGCGTTGTTGAAAAGATTTTCTGCGAAGGGTACGAACGGAGTCTTCAGGGTCTTGCCGATCAGCAGCGAGGCGAAGCCCGTGCAGTCGACGAAGAAATCTGCATCCAGTGTCTCGCCTCCCTCCAGGCGCAATGAGTCGATATCGCCATTTTCCTTCAGGATGACCTCGTTCACATGACGCGGCACGTGGCGTACTCCGCGCTCGAGTGCCTTCTTCAACAGGAAGCCGCCGAGCAGGGTGGCGTCGAAGTGGTAGCCGTGCCAGATGTCGAACGGAAAGCTGTGTACCGGCTTGGGCGCACGGCAATCGCGCGCCAGCCTGCTGGCGATGAAGAAGCGATCCGGGTGGGCATGCACGTCGGCATGGTTCAGGCGCGCATGCACGTTGTTGATGAATTGCGTCATGGTCAGGTTGTCGAGCATTGACGCAAAGGCGTGGAAGTAGCTCTCGAAACCGGGCCGGGTTGACCACTTGTCGAAGGTGATGCCGTTCTTGTAAGTGGCGTTGCAGGCCGGCATCCATTCCGCCTCCTCGATGCCGAGGTCCTCGAAGAAGCGGCGCATGAACGGCGTCGAGCCCTCGCCCACGCCGATCGCGCCGATCTGCGGCGACTCGATCACCGTCACCTGCAGCTTTGAACCATAGGCCGAGTTGGCCAACGTCAGTGCGGTCATCCAGCCGGCAGTGCCGCCGCCGACCACCACGATCCTGCGCAGCGGCGGGTCGGCCTCGACGCGTGTGCCTGCATGATGTGGGGTATCAGTCTCGTTGAACGGGGCGGTGGTGTCTGACATGGCTCGGGGCGACGACCTTGCGAGGTAATGCCCAAGGGGAATCCATTTCGGTATGGCGGTCAATAGGCAGCGTGGGTTTTCGGCGAGCAGGCGCCAGGCTCCGCGACGTTGGGTGCGGGGTGACTCAGACAGTGGGGCGATCCAGCCATACCTCCAGCCCCTGTGCGTTCAGTTCGATGTCCATATGCAGCAGTTGCTCCAGCATGCCGCGCCCTCCGGTCCAGCCGTGCGCCTGGGCGCGAGCCGCATACAGCCCGGTCAGACCATCAATCAGCCGGGCGTGTCTGTCCGCGTCGGTGCCAGCCTCCAACGCCAGCTTCACCATGGCATCGATCTGCACGTGCAGGTCGACGGCCAGTCGGGCAACATCTTCGACCCGGCCGAAATGGGTCGGATACATCGCCACCGGCTGCAGGGCAAGCAGGCGCTGGATGGAGGCATGCAGTTCCTCCGGGTCAAACTGCACTGGCGAGGTGGTCGGCAGGATGAACGGGCCGTTGGCGGTATCGAATTCGCGGTAGGAAAGCCCGAACACGTCGCCGGTGAAACACACATTCGCCCTTTCATCATGGATCGCGTTGTGATGCCTTGCATGGCCGGGGGTGTCGATGGCGCGCAGGATCCGACCAGCGAGATCGATCTCGTATCCATCGGCAGCCTCGACCACGCGCTCGGCCGGCACCGGTCGCAGCCGCCCGTATTCCCGTTCCATCACCGCTTCGCCGTAAACCGCGCTGGCTCCGGCCCACAGTTTCGACGGGTCGATCATGTGCCGTGCTCCGCGGGGGTGCACCAGCAGTCGCGCGTTCGGCAATCGGGCGATCAGTTCGCCGGCGCCGCCGGCGTGGTCCAGATGCACATGGGTAAGAATGAGCCAGTCCACGCTGCCGATGCCGAGCCCCGCGGCATCAAGCGCGCCGAGCATGCGTGGCACTGAATGATTGGTGCCGCAGTCGATGAAAGCCGCGCGGCCGTTCTCGACGATCAGATACGCCGCATCAAAGCCCGGCCGCACAAAACCGGTGTCTATGGTATGGATGCCCTGGGTGGATTTCATGTCGATCCTGTCTGTGACAACCCGATCAGCCTAGCAAAACCTGTGACAAGGCTCTTGCTGCAGACAGTGCGGCCGACGCGGCATGCGCGATAGTTCCATGAACTGGGGTAGGCTAGCGAAGAGTTCCATGCAGGCGTTGCCCGATGTTCGTACTCAGACTGTTTGGTGTGGCTTGGCTTTCGCTGGGGTTGGCGGCGCCAGTTGCAGCGGCCACCGTGACCATGCATGTTTCCGACCAGCAAGGCCATGCAGTCAGTGATGCCGTGGTCACACTGACCCTCGATGGTGCCGCGGCGAACACGCTGCCTGCAGGTCCGTCGAAGCTTTACTACATCGACCAGAAGGATGAAACCTTCATTCCCTATGTCCAGATATTCCGGCCCGGCGACAAGGTGGTTTTCCGCAATAGCGACACTACCCGCCACCAGGTCTATTCCTTCTCGTCGATCAAGCGATTCGAGTTTGTGCTGCGCCCGGGCGAGCATTCGCCAGCGCTGGAGCTGGACAAGACGGGGGTTGCCGCAGTCGGCTGCAACATCCATGACGACATGATCACCTATCTGTTCGTGTCAGCAGCGGCAAATATTGCGATGTCCGATCGTGCCGGCAACGTGAGTTTCGGGCAGCTTGCTCCCGGGCGCTATACCCTGCGGCTGTGGCATCCGCAATTGCACCCCGGGGAACCTGAGCCGGAGCAGCAGCTGACCATCGCCAGCATGGACGAGGCCAGGCAGCTGGCAATCAGCTTGTCGCTGATGCCCGATCCGCGTGGACCCATGGTTCACGAGCAATCCGCATACTGACCACGACCATGCCATTCATTGGTTTTCGGCTTCGCCTGGCACTTTTCTTCGTCGCCACGCTGGTGCTGGTGCAGTTGCTCACCGCCAGTCTGGTGTACGAAGTGACCCGGCAGGCGATGATTGCCGAAGGCGAGCGGCAGTTGAGTGCCAACGCCGCCGCGTTCGTGGCGCAGATGGATGACATCTCCGTACGCGTAGCCGGCAATGTCGAGGTGCTTTCGCTGGACTATGCGCTGCGCTCCGCGATTGCCGAGCGCGATCAGGGTACGGTGCTCTCGGTTCTGCGCAACCATGGCAGACGGGTGGGTGCCTCGCGCATGCTGCTGATCGATCTGAATGGCAACGTCGAGGTCGATACCAACCCTGACCGCCAACCGATGAAACGTTTTCCGTTCCCGGATCTGATCAGGCGCGCCTATGACGAGCGCACTGCCGCCGTTGTCGCGCTGGACGGCAAGGCGTCATGGATGGTGGTGGTGCCGATCTACGCACCGCAGCCGGTAGGCCTGGTGGTTGTGAGTGTTCCACTGGACAACGCCTTGCTGGCGCACATGCAGAAGCTTTCTGCGCTGCCCCGCGATATCGAATTGGTTGCACAATTGACACCCGGGCATTGGTCGACACTGGCAACCGGTGACCGGCATGCCGCTTTGCTCGGGAGTGTGCTGGCAACCAGCCACGGCCTGCCGTGGAAGCCGGTGTTGATCCGGGTGGATGACAGGGAAGTCATGGTGTTGGCACAGCATCTCAAACAGCCTCTGCACAGCAAGCCGGTCGCAGCGATACTCGGCTATTCGCTGGACGATGCTTTGCGGCCATTCCGAACCATCGTGATCGCCTGGGCCACCTTGCTCGGGTTGGGACTCGGCGTCGGCTTGCTGGGCGCATGGTTCGCCGCGCGCAACGTGTCGCGCCCGGTCGAGGAACTGGCGGCAACAGCGCGCCGCATTGCTGCAGGCGACTATGACGCGTCGACGAGTATCCAGCGCAAGGACGAAATCGGTCAGCTGGCACAAGCTATCGGCAGCATGGCCGAAGCGGTTCGCCAGCGCGAGGAGCGCATTCGCCACCAGGCGATGCATGATGGCGTCACGGGCCTGCCCAATCGTGAGGCAGTCGAAATCGTCATCGACCGCGACCTTGCCGGTCAGGAGATTGCTGGTGGTGCCCTGTTGATGATCGGACTGACCCGCGTACCCGACATCATCAAGACCATGGGTCACGCCTTGTGCGATCGCTTGCTGCGCGATGTCGGGACACGTATCGAGCGGGTTGCCATCGGTGCCTGCCTGGCACGTACCGGCGATGCGCAGTTTGCATTGTGGCTGCCTGTTGCCGACAAGGCCGAGGCGATGGTTTCAGCCTCGCACGTCCTCGGCGCACTCAATGCGCCATATCAGGAAGCCGGCATCAGCATCGATCAGTTGCCGGCGATCGGCATCACTCTCGCCAAAGGTGACCACACGCCGGCGAGCGTATTGCTGCGTGAGGCCGAGGTCGCCCAGTTCGCCGCCAGCGGCTCGGCCAGTGCGATCAGTCTGTACGACGAAGCGACCGACCCGCATCAGCCGGAACGGCTGTCGTTGATGGGCGATTTGCGCGAGGCGCTGGATGGAGACGGGCTTGCATTGCATTATCAGCCAAAGCTCGCTCTCGCCGATCGACGCATCGATGCGGCCGAGGCATTGTTGCGCTGGAGTCATCATCGTCGTGGTCAGGTGCCGCCGGACACCTTCATCGGCATGGCCGAGGACACCGGCAACATTCAGCAGCTGAGTCAGTGGGTGTTGAGCCACGCACTGCGGCAGATTCAGCAGTGGTTGTCCCGTGGGTTGCAATTGCGTCTTGCGGTGAACCTGTCGGCGCGCGACATGGACGATGCCAGCCTGCCGGCGCGTATCGGACGCCTGCTCGAAATGCACGAGGTGCCGGCATCCCTGCTTACGGTCGAAGTTACCGAGCGCGCCATCATGGGCGAACCGCAGACAGCCCTGCGCATTCTTCGGCAACTGGCCGATCAGGGGATCGGCATTGCCATCGACGATTTCGGCGTAGGCCAATCCAGCTTCGCCTACCTGCGTCATATACCGGTCAGCGAGCTGAAGATCGACCAGCTGTTCGTGAAAAGCCTGGCGATAGAACCGAATGACCGGATCATCGTCGAGAGCCTCGTCGAAATGAGTCATCGACTCGGCTATCGGGTCACCGCGGAGGGTGTGGAGGATCAGGCGGCGCTGGATTGCCTGACGGCGATCGGCTGTGATCATGCCCAGGGTTATTTCATCGCGAAAGCTGTCCCTGCAGATGCTTTCGTCGCGTTGACCACCCCATCGGGGCGCGCCAATGTTGCGTGGCGCTAGCCGGCCCGGCGAAACGTCAGGTTGATCCGGACCTCGCCAAGCTTGTCGTGGTAGCCGGGCTTGAGCGTCCTTACTCCATGAAAATGAA
Source organism: Rhodanobacter sp. (assembly GCA_035564915.1). Classification (GTDB taxonomy): domain Bacteria; phylum Pseudomonadota; class Gammaproteobacteria; order Xanthomonadales; family Rhodanobacteraceae; genus Rhodanobacter. The sequence continues at coordinate 5,852 of DATMTH010000050.1, read as the reverse complement.
GTCGGGCAGGGCCACCCCATACGACAACGTCGCCGTGCACCAGCGGTATGCGCCGGACACCATCCGTACGCAGCAATCCGCCGAACAGAAACACCGCCGGAATGCCAAGCGAGACCGAGACAATCGGCTGGTCAAAGTCGCGCTCGTCACGATCCTGGTGCAGGCCCAGTTGGGTACCCGCTTCGTAGCGATTGATCAGGCAGGCATCCGGAACGAAGCCGGCAAAGCCCGCCCGCGCGGCTGCACCTGTGGCCAGCTGCAGGAAGACCGGTGGCATCGGCGGCCATGGTTCGCCGCTGGCCGGATCGACAGGATCGTAGCGATAGCCACGCCGGTCGCTGATCCAGCCCAGCGATCCGGCATTGGTCATGCCCACCGACATGCGCATGCCACCGGGGGTGATCCAGTGACGAAACGGTGCCTGCGTCACGATCAGATCCAGCGCCTGCAACAGCGCCGCTTCGTCGGTCAGTGCAAATCCTCGCAGCACCGTGGCGCCTTGGCACAGCAGTTCGTCCGGGCTGGCAGGCGAGGGCATTGCTGCGAACAAGTCGTTCGTGATCATGTGGCCCGGGTCATGGTATTCACTGCGGATTGCGTGCGCGCAATGGCTGTGTTCAAGCTGCCGTATCGACCAGCACCAGCTCGGTGTCTTCCAGTGCCATGATACTCAGCACAGCCTCATCCCGAATGGCCGCGCCATCGCGTGCATCGAGCCGAATGCCATTGACTTCGACCTTCCCGACGGCCGCCACCAGATATGCGTATCGACCTGCAGCCAGTGTGTATTCGGTCGATTCACCAGCTTTCAAGGTGGCACCCAGTACTCGTGCATTGGTGCGAAGCGGCAGGGCATCGCCATCATCGCCGAAGCCACTGGCCAACGCCACGAATCGACCCGAACGATCCCCCTTGGGAAACGGCCTTGCTCCCCATGATGGTGGCTGCTCCTGGAAATCGGGAATGATCCATATCTGGAAGATACGGGTGGTTTCCGACTCCAGGTTGTATTCCGAATGGGTTATCCCGCTGCCTGCGCTCATCACCTGCACGTCGCCGGCCTCGGTACGGCCTTCGTTGCCGAGACTGTCCTTGTGCGTAATGGCACCTTCCCGCACATAGGTGATGATTTCCATGTCGGCGTGCGAATGCGGCGGGAAGCCGGTTTGCGGCGCTATCGTGTCGTCGTTCCACACGCGCAGCGCGCCCCAGCCCATGCGCTTCGGGTCGCGGTAGCTGGCGAACGAAAAATGATGTCTGGCCTTGAGCCAGCCGTGATCGGCTCCGCCCAGGCTGTCCAGGGGCCTGCGTTCAATCATCGTGATGCTCCAGTTGATCGCGCCGGATCAGCGCCTGGCGAGATCATGGGGCCATGTCCCATCCCTTGAAATGCGCACGCGAGAAACGGACTGTTGCCGAAACCACCGTGCTGCACGCTTACCAGTCGGTCGGCTTGTAGTCCTTCAGGAACTGACCCCACACATGTTCCCCGCTGTTGATGCCGGCAATGATCGGATCGACGATGCGTGCGGCGCCATCGACGATGTCCAGCGGCGGGTGGAAGCGTTCCTCGGCCACCTTGCGCGCGGCCAGCGCGGCCGGATCTTCGTCGGTGACCCAGCCGGTATCGACGCTGTTCATGTGGATGCCGTCGTTGTGGTAATCCGTGGCCGAGGTGCGCGTCATCATGTTCAGCGCCGCCTTCGCCATGTTGGTATGCGGATGGCGGGTGGTCTTGAAGTTGCGGTAGAACTGACCTTCCATCGCCGAGACGTTGACGATGTGCTTGTCGCGCCCGGGTGTGCGCAGCATCAGCGGCTTCAATCGCGCGTTGATGATGAACGGCGCGATCGCGTTGACCAGTTGTACTTCCAGCAATTCCACCGAAGGCACCTCGGCCAGCAGCAGGCGCCAGGAATTGCGCTCGCGCAGGTCGACCTGTTGCAGATCCTGATCCAGCCGGCCTTCGGGGAACAGGTGACTCTGCGCCAGCAGCTCTTCCGGCAGCAGCGCTACCTGCGACAGTTCGGCGGCGCGGGTCAGGCCGGGCAGGTCGGCTTTGAGGCCGATTCCGGTGGACGACGAGGTGCCGGTTTCAGGCAGGATGCTGGAACCACGCAAGCCTTCGTACTGACCGACCAGCGCGCGTACATGCCCGGGCATGTCGTGCAGCGCGGCGTTTTCGTCCGCCATCATGTGCGCGTAGAAATCCGGTGGCCGGCGTACTGTCTGGCAGGCATTGTTGATGATGAAATCCAGCCGCGAGCGCGTCGCCACCAATTCATGGCAGAACGCCTCGACACTGGGTGTGTGGCGCAGGTCCAGACCATAGATCTGCAGCCGGTGTCCCCACTCGGAGAAATCCGGCTCCTGCGCATAGCGCGCGGCCGAGTCGCGCGGAAAGCGCGTCGTGACGATAAGCTCGGCACCAGCGCGCAGCAGTTTGAGGCCGGCCTGATATCCGATCTTTACCCTGCCGCCGGTGAGCAGTGCCACGCGGCCGTGAAGGTCGGCCAGCTCGGTGCGCTTGGCGAAGTTGAAAGCCGCGCAGCTGGGGCAAAGCTGGTCGTAAAAGAAGTGGATCTGTGAATACTTCTGCTTGCACACATAGCAGTGTTGCGGCTCGATCGATTCACGCGGTTGATCAGCGTCCGTTTCGGGGCCGATGTCGTGTGGCTGGAAGTCGCTGGGCAGGAACGCGTTCGGGGTGGTGAATACCGGACGTCTCCGCAAGGCCCGGATACCGGTATTGTCGAGTACCGCGTCCTCTGCCTTGATCTTTGCCGCATGGCGCGCTTTCTCTGCCGCCTTCAGTTTGATCCGGCGGGCAGCGGGATCCGGGTGGTAGAGCGTGGCTACCGCCTGTTGCAGGCGCTGTCGTTCTGCAGGCGGCAACTGATCCAGCAATTGGCGATCGGCGGCGACTGCCTCGAGCAGTTCCGTCGCGGCGCGCAGGCGATCCAGCAATTGGCTGTCGAGATCGCCGGAGATAGGCAGGGGTGCCTTGTTCATCGTCAAGCTTTTGTCCGTAGTCGGGAAAATGCACGGCATGCGGGGCTGGGTCGCGACGCATCGTGTCTGCGTACTTGCAGCCGCCTATTTTGCCTGTTTTTTGCCCAACTTCGGAAATCGCGTGACAAATCGACGGTGCACAACGACGGAGTTGCAGCCTGCGTGAGCAACTTCGTTGCGGTTGTGGGCTCTGTCGCACATTTCCCACGTATGACTTGTGCGAAGGTGACATCAACGCCACCCGGTGCGGGTGACATCAGAGACAGCCGGGGCGACGGCAATGCTGGCGGAGCCCGGCATCGCAGTAGCCTACAGCAGGAAGATTGATACGTGCGCGTGTCCAAAGCAGCAACCGCCGATGTGCATGCCGCCTCGCCATGCCCGTCCGCCGCATTGTCGACATCATGCAGCGATGCCTGGTTGGACAACCTCCCCGATGCACATCTTGCACCACCGAGCGGACGCCGGATGGCAGGAAGTGACGGTTGCGGATTTCTGCACCATGCGATGGCTGGCACAGGCCATTCACCCGGCCCCCGCGTTGGCGCGTCGCGCTTCCGCTTCGTGTACTTTCCGGTGGTGAGCGATCACGACGCGCACGCCGCCTATCATCGTCATCTGGTCATCGCCGAAGTACTGCTTGATCGTGTGCTTGCAGCCCACCGCGGCAGCACACGCCCGATCGTGCCCTCGCTTGGCCATGCCGCCGAGGCACGAGCCACAGTCAGGCCGCCTCGGGACATGTTCCACCAGGACACGCTTGAATACCGTCGCTGGTATCACGCCGACCATACTGCGCGCCCACAGCCGCTGACGCGAGAAGCCCTCGCCGCGCGGCTCGTTGCTGCGGGTGCGTCGATGGAGCAGGCCAGGGACCGCGCCGCTCATCGCTCGCATGCCCTGTCGGCTGCCGACCAGTCGTGGTTGCTTCATCGGCGTAACACGCCGCTGGATCAGCGGCCGCTGAACGAACCGGAGTTTCATGCGCTGGTTCGTGCTGTCGAGGGTGTTTGGCAGGCTCCGTCCGGTGCACCCCATGTATTGCAGGCGAACCGTCGCATCGCCCGGCGAGTTGCAGCCATGCTGGCCAGCCTGCTTGACGAATACATTGCCCCTCCATTCAGCGTCGCGGCATTGAATGATGCGTTTAACGAACAATTGATTGCCCATTTGCGCCAGACCATCGATGCCACGCGTGAGGCGGGTTCGGTCTCTGCCGGAGTATTGCTGGTAGGGCCCAAAGCATGGTTCGACGCAAAGGCGGCACGCATGCGTGCAGAACATCAGATCGGCCTGGCCATGCTGCCTGCTTCACCCACCCTTGTCGGCACGCGCTCACCGGCCAACGAACAGAATATGCATCGTGCCCGCTCGGGGCGCTTGTCGACCTGCATGACCAGCGCAGCGCTTGCCTGAGCGGCCGATCTTGCGCTCAGTGGCTCCACCGCACGCCTGACGGCAGACGCGTGGCACATGTGTCACGGGTATTCGCCATTGTCGTTCCACCCGACAACAGGCAAAGTTGCATGCATGAATATCGCAACCGCCAACCCTGCCTTCGCCGAAGATGCCGCCCTGCTGGATATCGATCAGGTCAGTGTCATCCAGGGTGGCCGGCTGACACTCGACCAGTTGAGCTTGCGTATTGCCGCAGGTCAGCACACGGCCATCCTCGGCCCCAATGGCTCGGGCAAATCGACCCTGGTCAAGCTGATCACCCGCCAGTTGTATCCCTCGGTACGCGGGGGTGGCAGCGGCACATTGCGCATCTTTGGGCGTGACCGCTGGAATGTTGAGGCGTTGCGCGGCTTGCTGGGCATTGTTTCGCCATCGATCCAGCGCTACTACACCGATGATCCGCCGTTGGATGTTTTCGATGCCGTGATCTCGGGGTTTTTCGCCACCCGCGGTGTTACCGACCACCGGCACGTACTCCCAATCATGCGTCAACGCACGCATGAGGCGCTCGAGCATATGGATGCCACGCATTTGCTGGGCAGAACGATGGCGAGCCTCTCCACTGGCGAAGTGCAGCGTGTGCTGATCGCACGTGCGCTGGTGCATCGTCCGCACGCGCTGTTGATGGACGAGCCCAGCGCCGGCCTCGACATGGCCAGTCGCCGGCAACTTATGGAAACCCTGCGTGAAGTGGCTCGGCAAGGCACCACCTTGCTCATGGTCACTCATCACGTCGAGGAGATCCTGCCCGAGATAGAGCAATTGGTGTTGCTGAGTCGCGGCAAAGTCCTGCGACAAGGAAACAAGGCTGAGATCCTGACCAATGAGGATCTTTCCAGCGCCTTCGGGGCACGCGTGCAGGTGCATCGTCAAGGCGATTATCACGCGGCAACGCTCGACGATTGAGTCGTTCTGAAACAACGCCCCTGATCAGCCACCAGTTTATGGATTGCGCCCGTGTCCAGTCTCATGGATGTGGGCGATTCCGCGCTGCGCGAGTGATTGCTCACCGTGGCAGCCGGCCCGGGCATTGAATCTTCTCTCTGTCGGAAGCGGCTGCGCTGGCAGGGCGATCAGGCGAGGTCATCGGGGCAGGGGCGGGTCGTTTTCGCTCCCGACAGGCATTTCCCCGCTGAAACGCCCAGCCGTACACGATTGTTGCGGGGCTGCCTGGGCCCGGAGCGCAATCTGCGCACGGGCTCCGCCCAGCTTGCCTGAAGGATTGCTCAAGAATGGAGGGGCGTTGCCGGATGTCCGCACGCCAGTCGCCCGCCGCCCGCCGCCCGCACGGCCAATATGCGGCAAACCTGCATGAATGCTTCATTGCAGCAATAATCAAAGATTATGACGTGCTAGCGATTTTAATAAACTTGTATTTTCAA
>DATMTH010000049.1:0-13224 GCA_035564915.1 Rhodanobacter sp. | reverse complement strand
GTTTCATCATGGAGTCGCATCGCGTCGGCGACAGTTGGAGCACGCCGCGGATCGCGTCGTTTTCCGGGCAGTGGCAGGATCACGATCCGGCGATGGCGCCGGATGGCTCGTTCCTGGTGTACACCTCCAATCGCGCCGACGTGGTTGGCGGAGCGGCGATACGCGGCGGCCACCTGTGGCGGGTCGACCGCCGTGGCAACGGCTGGGGCGAGCCGCAGCGATTGCCCGATGCGGTGAACGACGCGACGAGCATCTACGCGCCCAGCGTGGCGGCCAACGGCGACGTGTACTACCAGCGGCGCGATGATGCCACGCACGAGTTCCACCTCTATCGCACCGCCTGGCGCGAAGGCCGCTACCAGAAACCGCAACGGCTGGCGCTGGGCGATCCGGCCGCGCATGAACTGGACCCGGCGATCGCGCCGGACCAGTCGTTCATCGTGTTCGATGCCAATTACGCCGGCAAGGACAAGCCTGACCGGTTGTACATCGCCTTCCGTGACGGCGCGGGTTGGGCCGAGCCGATCGACCTCGGCGATGCGGTGAACCGCTACGAGCCGTGGGGTTCGCACCTGGGCCCGGATGGGCGCACCTTGTACTTCACCAGCAATTACACGGCGAAGGTGAGCTATCCGCGCACACCGGCGCAGGCGCGCGCGGACCTGGCGCGCATGCGTAGCTGGGACAACGGCAACAACCACATCTGGCGGCTGTCGCTGGCAGCTTGGCTGGCAGCCCGTCGCACAACACCATGATTCGGCCGACACCACAGCAGGAGCAACCATGTCGCCACGCAAACCTGTTCTCGTCGCGTGCTTCGCGGCCTCTCTCTGCACGCTGTCCGCCGTGCGTGCTGCCAGCACCGGCGAGCTGGTCGGGCCCGGGGTGATCTCCACCGGTCTGCAGGAAACCTCGGTCGCGCTGACGCCGGACGGCCACACGCTGTATTTCATGCGCTCGGACCTGACCGAGGCCGACGACACCATCATGGTTTCGCAGCGCGCGGATGGCCATTGGTCGACGCCGCGGGTGGCCGCGTTTTCAGGCCAGTGGCACGACTCCGAGCCGACGCTGACACCCGACGGCAAGCGCCTGTACTTCGTTTCCAACCGGCCGCCGCAATCCGGTGCCGCGGCGGTGACGGCGACGATGAACGGGCAGCGCTTTCCCGGCACGAACCTCTGGTATGTGGAACGGCAGGGCGGTGGCGAATGGGGCGCACCGGCCCATGTCGACGGCGCACTCAATGATGGCGCGATGATCTACAACCCGTCGGTGGCGGCGAACGGCGATGTCTATTTCTCGGCGCACCGCGCGGATTCCGGCAAGGCGTACCAGATCTACGTGGCTCGCGATCACGGCCATGCCGCGCCTGAACGGTTGCCGCTGGGCGAGCTTGCACACAACCGCATGGACCCGGCCATCGATCCGCTGGGCCGCTTCCTGCTTTACGCCGGCAACGAAGGCGATGCGCTCGGCAGCGCCGACATCTACATCGTGTTCCGTCAGCCCGACGGCGGCTGGGGCAAGCCCGTGCACCTCGGTGGCGAGGTCAACAGCCGGGTGCTGGAGAATGCGCCTTCGCTGGGGCCGGCGTTCGGCGAACTGTTCGTGTCCAGCGCACGCCGTGACGAGGTGCATTTTCCGAAACAGCGCGACGACGCGGCCACCCTGCAGCAGCGGCTGCAGTCGCCGCTGAACGGCTCGCGCAACCTGTGGCGTTTCGACATCAGCGCCGTGCTGCGCGCGCACGGCCTGCTGCCGGTGGCGGCCAACCATGTCGCTGCCGTTGCCGCGGAGGAATCGCCGTGAAGCGCCTGCTGGCAACCTTGTTCACCGCCCTGACCGGCACGTCGGCCCTGGCCGGCACGACTGCAGCCGCCGCGTATCTGACCCCGTCGTTCCAGCCGGGCCAGCGCTTCGACAACGTGTTTTCGCGCACCATCGCCTATCACGCTGCGGGTTTCACCGAGAACGTGCGGCGGGTCAGCGGCAGCGCCAGCTACCTCGCGCTGGACGACTCGCGCCTGCGCATCGATTACCACTACGACGGCCTGCAACAGGGCAACGGCACGGTCGAGTTCCGCGATGGCGGTGCGATCTCCTGCTTCAACGGCAAGTGCGCACCCGACACCGATGCCAGTGGCCTGGCCTGGAACCCGCGGCTGTGGGGCAGGCCGCCGGCGAATCTGCGGGTCGGCCAGAGCTGGCGCGTGAAAATCGCCGCGCCGTGGGAACTGGGCCCGGCCGGCATGCAGAAGGTGACGGTGATCGCGCTCGATCCGGCCAGCCGGCGCGTGACGCTGTTGCGCGAAGGCCACGGCGACGGCGCCTGGCTCGATGACAAGCTGCAAACCACGCTCACCCGCGATGGCCAGTCCTGGCCGGTGGCCGTGCAGCCGGGCCGTTCGCACTGGGTCGGCTACACCACGTTCCACCACGGCGTGGTGGTCAGCGACGAGTTGATGGTGCAGCGCTCGGTGATCCTGGTTTCGGACAAGCTCGGGCGCATCAGCGCCAGCGAGCGCCAGTACATCCTGCTCAATGCGATGCCGAATAGCTGACGCCGCTGCTTCGCCAGCCGGCGAGCGCCCGGGCTCCTATCGCGACACGATCAGCGCGAACCATTCCCAGCCGTGCACGCGTTCGCAGATCAGCTTGGTGCAGGTGAGCATCGGCACCGCCAGCAACGCGCCGGGAATACCCCACAGCCAGCCCCATATCAGCAGCCACAACAGGATCGCGATCGGGCTCAGCCGCATGCTGCGACCCTGCACCAGCGGCGTGATCAGATTGCCCTCGACGATGGTGATGCCGGCGAAGGTCATGGCCGGCAGGAATACGTCGAGGCTGGCGTCCTTGGCGTAAAGCATCGACACGATCGCCAGCACTGCCGTGGTGAAGAATGCGCCGACGTAGGGGATGAAGTTGGCAAACATCGCCACCGCACCCCACAGCAGCGGATCGGGCACTTTGTACAACCACAGCATGCCGGCCGTGATGGCGCCAAGGCTGGCGTTGATCAGCAGCGCGGTGAGCAGGTAGCGCGACACCTCGGCCTGGAAGCCGCGCACGATGCTCACCGCGTGGCGCTTGTAGGCGAAGCTGGGGGTCAGTTCCACCAGTCGTCGCAGCATGGTGTCGCCGTAGATCAGGAAGAAGAACACCAGCAGCAACACGCTGAGCACGGCGGCCAATATTTTCGGCGCGGTGGAAACCACGTCCCACGCCGTGATCGTCAGCGCGGGCGTCGCCTGCTTTTCCACGTGCGAACTGCCGGTGACCAGGGTCTGGGTGGCACGATTGGCCGCTTCCAGCGGCTTGGTCATGTTGCGGAACTTGGGCACGAAGCTGCGGATCGCCGCCGGCGCGCCGTGGAACCAGCCCATCGCCGGCTGGGCCAGCAGGCCGACGCCGGTGCCGATGCCCACGACCAGGCCGATCATCAGGACGATCGCCGTCAGCCAGCGCGGCAAGTGGAAGCGGGCACCGGTGGCGACGATCGGATTCAACGCCAGGCCGATGAATGCAGCCAGCACCAGCGGTATCAGCAGTGCCTTGGTCAGGGTGACGGTGTACAGCAGGGCGAGCAGCAGCATCGCATTGAGCAATATGCGGATCGCGCGCAGGTGTCGACGCGTGCCGCGGGCGCTGTGCAGCCGCCTTGCCAGCGGCCGCGGCAGGTTGCCGACCCGCAACGGATCGGCCGGCATCCGCGCCAGCATCGCCGCCGAGGTCATCTCGCGAATGGTTTCTTCCGGTTCGCCGGGCGGAGACTCAGGCTCGCTCATGCTCGCTCGCCATCATCCACGTCCGGTCGCGTGGTGGCGGCCCCGGCCCCGGCTTCGTGCATCGCCGAGCCGAGCACGGCCAGCTCGGTCAGCAACCGTGTGCCATGGGCCACCGCACCGGCGAGGCCGCCACTCAGCAGCGAGGCCAGCCCCGGCACGCGCAACGGATGCACGTTGAGACTGCCCAGCACGAAGCCGGCGCCACCGGCGACGCTCACCGTGGTCAACGGATGCTCACGCCCGCGTGCCAGCAAGGCATTGGCGGGCGTACCGAGCTCGTGCCTCGCCGCCGCCATGCGCAATCGGGCCACGCGCACCCGGGCAAGCTGCTTGAGCAATTTCATGGTTGTTCCTCGTTGCGCTCATCCGTCGCGATGCCTGCCTCGATTTCGGCTTCGGCCTTGCGCACGGTGTCGTGCATCATCGCACTCCATTCACCGCGCGTCGCGGGCAGGCTCATCCAGTGCATGCAGCGCCGGAACAACAGCATCGCGCCGGCCAGGAACAACAGCTGCAACACGGCCAGCACCAGCAGCGCCCAGATCCACGAACCCAGCCATTTCACCAGCAGCACGCCGATCAGGCCGAGCACGGTGAGGCCGAAGCCGACGCCGGCCACCGTGGCAGCCAGCCCGGCCAGCAACATCCACGAAATGGCGCTGCGTGCCAGCCCCAGTTCCGCCGCCAGCAATTCCATCTGCGCGCCGAACAGGCGCTTGACCGCGCTGCCGAGCCGACCCAGCTCCTGCAGCAGCCCAGACGAAGGCGGCGCCGGATCCGGATCCGGCGCCGCCTCGTGGTCAGGTTTACCTTCGTCACGCATTCGCCACCCCCTGCTCGGCCAACTCAACGTCGCAGGATGCGACCCAGCAGCCAGCCGGCACCCAGCGCAATGGCGACCGATTGCACCGGCTTCTCGCGCACATACCCGCGCGCCTGTTCCAGCCACGCATCGGCGTGATCCATGGTGCGATCGTAGGCTTCGCGGCTGCGCTCGCTGACCGCTGCCGCCTTCTCGGCGGCGCGGTTGGCGGCCTCGGCGGTCTTGTCGGTGGCGTGATGCAGGCCTTCCTCGACCCGATCGGCGGCGCGATCCACGGCCTCCTTGGTGCTGCTGACGGCATCGGAGGTCGCCTGTTTGACACGCTCGGCACGTTCATCGATGCGGCTGGTGGCCGTCGTTTCGGGGTTCTGTACCTGCTTGTTCATGGTTTGCTCCGGCATGGGACTCGATGGGACGAAAGGATCGGGCTGCTGGTGCTCATCTGGCTCGGCGGAAGAACGCGATGATCGCCAGGATCAGGAAGATGATGAAGAGGATCTTTGCGATACCGGCAGCGGCACCGGCGATACCGCCGAAACCAAGGACTGCGGCAATGATCGCAATGACCAGGAAAACCAGGGCGTAATGAAGCATGGGGGCATCCTCGCAGGGGTGAGTGATGTCGCGGCTGCGACGTCCACGTGCCGCCATTCACCCATAGACCGTGCCATGCGGGCGTGAAGGGCAGCCGCGCTGCCGTGCACGCCACACCGACGTTTGCTCAGCCAGCCACCGCCGGATTCAGACTGTACGTGCCCACCAGTTCGACCTCGGCCAGCACGTGGCCCGCCATCGCCGCCTGCAATTGCGCTTGCGAAAACCCGTTGGCCAGAGGCAACGAAGCCACATCGATCGCATGCAGCCTGAAGTGGTAGTGATGCAGCAAGGTATCGTTCCACGGCGGACAGGGGCCATCGTAGCCGAGGTATTCGCCGGCCATGTCCGCGTCGCCGGCGAACCAGCCGGTGTAATCGTTGCGGCCCTGCACGCTGCCCGGCGGCCCGAACGGTTCGCGCTTGCCATGCGGGGTGATTTCGTCGCAGCAGGCGCCCGCGGCCAGTTCGCCGCATTCGGCGGGGATGTTCGCCATCAACCAGTGCACGAACTCCACCCGCGGCAGATCCGCCGGCACCGTGCGGCCTGGCTGGTTCACGTCATCGCCCCGGCTCGGTACATCCGGATCGATGCAGGTGAGCACGAACGAACGCGTCGCTGCCGGTGCGTTGCTCCAGGCCAGGTGCGGACTGTGGTTGTCCGACAGCGCGAATGGATCGGCGATCCTGCCAAAGGCGAAGGTCGCGGGAATCGGCTGGCCATTCTCGAAATTGTCGCTGCGCAGTTGCATGGGGTTTCCTCTGGAACGGGGAACGGGATGGGTCATGGGCGGTAGCTGACGCGGTAGATTGCACCCGCCAGGTCGTCGCTGATCAGCACACTGCCATCGGGGAGTGGCTGCACGTCGACCGGGCGACCCCAGGCACTTTGATCCTGCTCGAAACCGGTGATCAGCGGCTCGTATGACAAGACCTTGCTGCCTTTCACCCGCACCGTCATGACCCGGTAGCCGGATTTTTTCGTGCGGTTCCACGAGCCGTGTTCGGCCACCAGGATCGCGCCGCGATAGCGGGCCGGGAATTGCCTGCCTTCGTAGAAGCGCATGCCGAGCGAGGCCACGTGCGCACCCAGCTTCAGCACCGGCGGCCGGAACTCCTTGCACGCATGCCCCTTGCCGAATTCCGGATCGAGGATGTCGCCCTGGTGGCAATACGGGTAGCCGAAGTTCTGCCCGCTCCGGGTGATCTCGTTCAACTCGTCGCTGGGGATGTCGTCACCCAGCATGTCGCGGCCGTTGTCGGTGAACCATAGCCGGCCGGTGCCCGGTTGCCAGTCGAAGCCGACCGTGTTGCGGATGCCGCTGGCCACGCCCTGCCAGTCGCTGCCATCGGCGTTCATGCGGGTCAACTTGGCGTAGTCGGGGCCGGGGTTGCAGATATTGCACGGCGCGCCGATCGGCACGTACAGCTTGCCGTCGGGGCCGAAGGCCAGGAAGCGACCGCCATGATGGCCCTTGTCGGGCAGCTTGTCGGTGATCAGCTCCGGTCTGGGCGGGTTGTCCAGATGCTTTTCGATGGCGCGCAGCACGAAGATCCTGCTGACCGCCGAGACATACAGATCGCCATCGTGGAAGGCGACGCCCAGGGGGTTGCGCAGGCCGCTGGCGATCACCCGCACCTTGTCGGCCACGCCGTCGCCGTTGCTGTCGGTCAGCGCGTAGACCTTGCCGGCACCGCTCGAACCGACGAACACCGTGCCATGCGTTCCCAGCGCGATCTCGCGTGCGTTCGGCACCTGGTCGGAATACACGGCAATGTGGAACCCCTTCGGCAGGGTCAGGCGATCCAGCCGGGGTGCCGCGAACAGCGGCATCGACAGGGTCAGCAGCAGCAGGGACAGCAGCGCGCGCATGGGCAGGCTCCTTCTCGGGGAACGACCAATGTATACCCGACCGCGTGAAGCAAGAAACAGCGACGCTCTGCTAACGTTGCCGGCCTGACAAGGGGACGACATGAGCGAGTTGCAGGACCTCACCACGCTGGTGCGCTCGGCCACGCCGTTGCTGGTGATCGAGACGGTGGACGAGCAGCGGGTGATCGATTGCTTCCGCCATGTGATCGCCCAGGCGCTGCGCCCGCTGTGGCGCTGGACGCTGATCGACGGACTCACCCGGCTCGATTTCGCGCAGACCGGCGGCGCGGTGGCGCCCGATGCCACCAGCACGCTCGACGCGATCCGGGCGCAGGGCGAACCGGGCATCTACCTGATGTTCGACTTCCATTCCCTGCTGGGCTATGCGATGAGCCTGCGCCAGTTGCGCGAGATCGTGCAGCGGCAGCGCTCGGCGGCGCACACCATCGTGCTGGTCGGGGCGAAGATCGAGCTGCCCGACGAGTTGGAAGCGCTGGCCTTGCGCGTGCCGCTGTCGCTGCCGGACATCAAGGAACTGGCCGGCATCCTGCGCGGCGAGGCGGCCGGCTGGCAGCGCGAGCAGGGCCGCCGGATCGAGGTCGACAACGACGCCGCGCGCACCATCGTGCGCAATCTGCTCGGGCTGTCTGCACCGGACGCGCGGCGTATCGTGCGCAAGCTGATCTATGCCGACGGCGCACTCGGCCCGAACGACCTGCCGGTGCTGATGCAGTCGAAGTTCGACCTGCTCAACCGCTCCGGCCTGCTGCACTACGAATACGCCACCGCCAGCTTCGCCGACATCGCCGGGGTCGGCCGGGTGCGCGAATGGGTGCAACGCCGACGCACGGTGTTTCTTTCGCCCGAAGCCACGCCGATGCTCGATCCCCCGAAGGGCGTGCTGCTGCTCGGCGTGCAGGGTTGCGGCAAGAGCCTGGCTGCCAAGGCGATCGCCGGCGGCTTCGGCGTGCCGCTGGTGCGGCTGGATTTCGGCACGCTGTACAACAAGTACCAGGGCGAGACCGAGAAGAACCTGCGCGAAGCGCTGGCCAGCACCGAACTGCTGGCGCCTTGCGTGTTGTGGATCGACGAGATCGAGAAGGGCCTGGCCGGTGGCGGCGATGATGGCGGTGTCTCGCGCCGGGTGCTCGGCTACCTGTTGACCTGGATGGCCGAACGCAAGGCCAAGGTGTTCACCGTGGCCACCGCCAACGCCGTGCAGGAGCTGCCCGCCGAGCTGCTGCGCAAGGGCCGCTTCGACGAAATCTTCTTCGTCGACTTGCCGGGCGCCAAGGTGCGCGAGGAGATCCTTGCGCTGCACCTGAGCCGGCGCAAGCTCGACCCGGCCGGTTTCGACCTGCCCGCGTTGAGCGTCGCCAGCGAAGGCTTTTCCGGTGCGGAAATCGAACAAACCATCGTCAGCTCGTTGTATGACGCCGCCGGCAGCGGGACCCCGCCGAGCCAGGCAAGCCTGCTCCATGCATTGCAACAGACCCGGCCGCTTTCGGTGCTGATGCGCGAGCAGGTGGAGGCGCTGCGCGCATGGGCGCAGGGGCGTTGCGTGCTGGCGGATTGAACCGGCCGAAACGGCCTCGCTAGGATGGCGAAGAGGGTCGGGGCTGGTCGAGCAAGGCGCGCACGGCGTCCTCGAGCGCGGCTTTGCCGAAAGGCTTGGCCACGACCCGGATCTGTGGAAACTCGCTCTTGAGCGCGCTCTGATCGGAGCCGGACAGCACCAGGAACGGAATCTTGCGCGCCAGCAATTCGAGCAGGACCGGGCGACCGTCCTCGCCGCGCAGATGCATGTCCAGCAGCACGGCGTCGATCCCGCCTGCCTCGATCTCGAACAGGGCCTGCTCCAGGGTCAGGTTGATCAGGACTTCATGCCCCATGTCGCGCACGATGTCCTCGACCAGCATCGCCACGACCGGGTCGTCTTCGACGACCATGACCCGCCTCGCCCCGGCTGATGACATCCCTGCTCCCCCCTGTTCCGTGGAATTCTGGCAGCAACCCTGACGACGCGCCAGATGGCTCAATCGGCCCGAATCAGCTGTTGCACGCGCTGGGCCAGTTCGGCCAGGGTGAACGGCTTGTTGAGCAGCTCCATCCCCGAGCCCGGGTCGACGTCGAAGATGGCATCGCTGGCGTAGCCGGTGATGAAAAGCACTTTCAAGTCAGGCCGTGCCTGCCGTGCCCGCGCAGCCAACTCGCGGCCATTCATGCCGGGCAAGCCGACATCGGTGATCAGCAGGTCGACCGCATGCTCTGGCGAGGTGACGATCTGCATGCCGGCGTGGCCATCCTGCGCCTGCAGGCAACGGTGGCCTTGATCCTGCAGCAGGGCTGTCACCAGCTTGCGTATCGGCGCCTCGTCATCCACCACCAAGACGGTTTTCGCGGGCGACGCGGGCAACGGGTGATCGGGTTGACCCGACAGCGGCCGCTCCTGCGGCACGCCATGGAACCGCGGCAGATACACGCTGACCGTGGTGCCCGCGCCAAGCTCGCTGTTGATCCGCACGAAGCCGCCCGACTGACGGGCGAAACCATAGACCATCGACAAACCCAGCCCGGTGCCCTGGCCAATCGGCTTGGTGGTATAGAACGGTTCGAACACATGCGCCATCGTTTCCGGCGCCATGCCGATGCCGTTGTCGCTGACGCTGAGGCAGACATACTCGCCACGGCCCGGTTCGCCCTGCGCCACGGCATCGGCAGCGATCTCGCGGTTGTCCGTGGCGATCGCCAGCACACCACCTTCGGGCATCGCGTCACGCGCATTGATGACCAGATTGAGCAAGGTGTTTTCCAGCTGGTTCGGATCGCAACGGGTGGCCCAGGCCCCGGGATTTTCCTGCACGGCCAACCTGATGGCCGGGCCGAGCGTGCGATCGAACAGCTCGCGCATGGATCGCACCAGCTCGTTCGTGCCGACCGCCCGCGGCTCCAGCGGCTGCCGCCGCGAAAAGGCCAGCAAACGGTGCGTCAGCGCGGCGGCGCGTTGCGCCGATTGCATGGCCATCCCGGCGCAACGGTCGGCATCTTCATGGCGCCCTTGCGCCAGCCGGGTCTGCATCATTTCCAGGCCACTGATCACGCCCGTCAGCAGGTTGTTGAAGTCGTGCGCGATGCCGCCGGTGAGCTGCCCGACCGCTTCCATCTTCTGCGACTGGCGCAACTCCTCGTTGGCCTTCTCCAGCTCGCGGCTGCGCTCGGCGATACGCGACTCCAGCAGTTCGGCGGCACGCTTCTGGTCTTCGATGTCGGTATTGGTGCCGATCCAGCGCTCGATACTGCCATCGTCGCCGAGTATCGGCATCGCTCGCGCGATGTGCCAGCGATAGGCGCCATCCGCCCGCCGCAGGCGGAACTCGGCCTGATAGGGGTTTCCGCTGGTCACCGCTTCGGCCCAGCCCGCTGCCGCCTGTGGCAGATCATCCGGATGGACCATGCCGCCCCAGCGATCGTCCTTCAGGTCATCGTGACCCAGCCCGGCATAGTCGTAGACGCGGTCGTTGAACCAGTCCAGCGTGCCATCCACCCGACCGGTCCAGGCCTGGTTGGGCATGGCTTGCGCCAGGCCCCGGAACTGGTCCTCGCTGCGGCGCAAGGCCACTTCGCTTTTCTTGCGCACGCTGATGTCCAGGAACATGACAGCGATGTGCTCCGCGTTTTCGGCCAGTCGCGCACGCACCTCGTACCAACGGCCATTGGCACGCCCGAGGTCGATCTCGAACTGGCGTGGCCTGCCGCTCTCCACCACTTGCGCGTAGGCACGGATCAGCTCCTCCGGCACCATCGGCAGCACGTCGCGAATGGTGCGGCCGGGGGCCGTGCTCGATGCCAGCCCGGTCTGAATCTCGAACGCCGGGTTGACCTCGATGAACCGGAAATCGACGATTCCGCCGTGCTCGTCGCGCACGGCCTGCGCCACGAAAAAGCCTTCCTGCATGTTCTCGAACAGACCGCGCCAGCGCGCCTCGTTGTTGCGCAGAGCCACCTCGGCCTGCAGTTGCGCGGTGGTCTCGCTGCAGGTGCAGAACATGCCCTCTATGCCACCCTGCGGACCGCGCAACGGTGAGTAGGAAAAGGTGAAATAGGCCTGCTCCTGGAAGCCGTTGCGCTCGATCAGCAGCGGCAGGTTTTCGAAAAACGTCGAGGTGCCGGCATAGGCACGGTCGATCAGCGGGCTGATCTCGTCCCAGATCTCTGGCCAGACCTGCTGGTACGGTGCCGCCAGCGCGGCGGGATGGCGTGCACCGAGCATCGGGATGTAGCCGTCGTTGTACAGGCAGATGCGCTGTTCGCCCCACAGCAGGAACATCGGGAACGGCGAGTTGATCATCAGGCTGACCACGGTGCGCAGCGCATCGGGCCACTGCTCGACCACGCCGGGTATGGATTGCGCCCAGGGGTAGGCGCGCATCAATGCGCCCATCTCGCCGCCACCGTTGAGGAATCCGGTCTTCATTGATCGCCACGCCGCGGCTGCCGAAGGGAGCATGGTAGCCCCGGACATCCGCTGCCCGGGCAAGTCGCCCGGTCTGCCTGCAAGCAGCCGGCCTGCGACAACCCGTTTTGCCGGTGCCGATTGACCTGCGTGGCCAGCGCAGCGAAGCTCCTCATTCCGCCAACGGACTCCGCCCATGCAACTGCTGCCGCCCTTCCATCTCGCCTTCCCGGTCACCTCGCTGGCCGACGCCCGCACTTTCTATGGCGATCTGCTCGGCTGTCCGGAAGGGCGCTCCAGCGCCGACTGGGTCGACTTCGATTTCCATGGGCACCAGATCGTGGCGCACCTGGCACCGGAGGAAGTACGTGCCGCAGCCGCGCATGAGGTGGATGGCGACGCCGTGCCGGTACGTCATTTCGGGCTGGTGCTGGCGATGGACGACTGGCAGGCACTGGCCGACCGGCTGCAGGCAGCCGGCACCCGCTTCGTGATCGAGCCGCATATCCGTTTCAAGGGCCAGCCGGGCGAGCAGGCGACGATGTTCCTGCTTGATCCTTGCGGCAACGCGCTGGAGTTCAAGGCGTTTGCCGACCGTACACGACTGTTCGCGAAGTAGCCTGTGGAAGCGGCGGACCTGCAGAGGCTGGTGACGACGCGGATGCCTTTCGGCAAGTACGAAGGCCGGCTGCTGGCGGACCTGCCCGGCGCCTACCTGGCCTGGTTTGCGCGCAAGGGCTTTCCGCCGGGGCAACTCGGACGCCTGCTCGCGCTGGCGTTGGAGATCGACCACAACGGGCTGTCTTCGCTGCTTGATCCGCTACGCAAGCAGCCACCTTCCGATGGCGCTGATTGAGCGTATGCTGCGCGTGCTGTCTTCAGGCAGCTGATTCATGCATCCTCTTCTTTGTCGGGCCTGAAACGGCTTGCACGGGATTGGCCGCTGCGCTGCCCCCTGCATGGCAACTACCCGATGAAGAGCCCGGATCAGGAATTCACCGCCGCCGCGGACGCACTCGCTGCCGACGGCTGGTGCGTGCTGCCGAATCTGATGAGCGGCGCGCAGACCCTTGCGCTGGCCGATGAATGTACGGCGATGCACGATGCAAAACTGCTGCTGCCGGCGCGCACCGGCGCCGCCCGCACCAATGCAGGACTGCGCGGCGACAGCACACACTGGTTTGCCAGCGGCACGATGAGCAAGACGCAGCAGACGTTCACCGACCGACTCGACACCTTGCGTCTCGCACTCAGCCGCAGCCTGATGCTCGGTCTGGTCGACTGCGAATCGCATTACGCCGTGTATCGCCCGGGTGCACGGTATGCCCGACACCGCGACTGCCTGCGCGACAACGACGCGCGGGTACTCTCGTGCGTGTTCTATCTCAACCCGCAGTGGCAGGAAGCCGAAGGCGGCGCGCTGCGGCTGTATCTTGCCGACGGCACCGCGCGTGACATTTACCCACACGCCGGCAATCTGCTGTTGTTCCTGTCCGCGCGGTTCGAACACGAAGTGCTGCCCGCCACCCGTGACCGCATGAGCATCGCCAGCTGGATGCGCCAGCGCCGCTTCGACGCACTTCCCTGACCGGCCCTGTGGCCGGATGCTCTTGTCGTTTCGTCATGCGGGAATACGCGCCGTTCGCGCACGGGGTCGATCAGGGCTCTGTTGGAGCGGCTTCAGCCGCGAT
>DATMTH010000048.1:0-14591 GCA_035564915.1 Rhodanobacter sp. | reverse complement strand
ACCGGCTTGGCGCGGGGCCTGGCCGACGGCGCCGACGCACGGTCCCGCAGGGCCTCGAGCTCGGCTTCCACTGCGGCAATGTCTGCCGCCATCGCCTCGTCGAACAGCTCACGCTGCGCGGGGTTCATGCGCTCGGACTTGGCCGCAAACTGTACCCGTCTCAAGCGCGCCAGCTCGTGGGTGAGTTTGTCGATCTTGGCGGTCTTCCAGGCGATCTCGTGGTCGCGCCGGGCGATGATGACATCACGTTGCGCGACCTTGGTCATCTGCTCGCGCACCAGCGCGCGTAGCGTATCGGCGTCGGTGATGGCGTTGAGGGCGACTTCGTCCATGCCGCCATGATAGCCGTCTAAACAAGCCTTCCCAGTGAGCTTGTGTCACATGACAAACGCTGCCAATCCACACCCGAACACAACCAGGCAAACTGCAGCCGGCTGAGCGAGCACAGTGCCTCGCGCGTGGACGGCAACACGAACCTTCCGCGATGTAGCCGACGCATCGCCAGCCATATACCCTGCGCATCCACCACCAGCACCTTCAGCCGCGTGCCGCAGCGGTTGCGAAACACGAACGCCGAGCCCTCCAGCGGGTCGCGGCCCAGCACCTCGCGCGTGTGCACCAGCAGCCGATCCGCACCGCAGCGAAAATCCACCGGCGTCGCCACCAACCACCACACCCACACCGTCGGCCCGATACCACCGGTCTTGCCACGCTTGCCCATCGCTGCGTCCCCATGAAAACCAGGACACATCCCAGCAGCTTCCGCCACAGTGGAACAGGTGTGGTGGGCAGACGCTTAGTGCGCCAGCAAAGCTGGCAAGAGATAGTCGATGAAAGTTCGATACGGAAAAGATGAGGCGAATCATTCCGGCCCCGAGTCATGCAGCGGGCATCGCGAGGTGTCCGTTGAAGCGTTGACAGGGGAAACCGGCAGGCCAGCCATTGAGCCGCGAAATCAGCAATCCGAGGTGCCGACGCTGTTAAGCGAAGCGGAAGGCAACATGGAGCATGGCGTTAATCGCCAGTCATGCTCTGACCCCGCGCGGTCGAAGACCCTGAGCATGCCGGGAAGTCTCTTGCACAGAAGCTGGGAGGTCTCATCCGCGCCCGACAGAGCACCGTCGGGCGGGGCAAGGAAGGTGAATAACCACAATCTTGTCATCGACGCGGATGAGAAGTCGGATACGTTCGTAGTACCGATGAAGTCACCGAACAAGGGGGCTGTCCCTGCGGAGGTGATGGAGGGAAGGAGCGTAGCCAAGGGGAACACCGACCAAGCCCCCGCGCCCCGGACACTGAGCCGGAAAAGTCGCGCGTCGATGGGCTTGGAAGATGTACGTATCGCTGCACGCCAGGATCGGCGACAGCGGTTCACGGCACTGCTGCACCACATCACGCCGCGCTTGCTGGTTGAGAGCTTCTACGGGCTCAAGCGCAACGCGGCCGCTGGGGTGGATGGCGTGACGTGGAGAGAGTACGAGGCGATCCTGCCTCAACGGGTGCGCGAGCTGCATCGGCAGATTCACGTCGGTGCCTATCGCGCACAGCCATCGCGCCGGGTGTTCATACCCAAGAGCGATGGCCGGCTTCGCCCTCTGGGCATTGCTGCGTTGGAGGACAAGATGGTGCAGCAGGCGGTGGTTACCGTACTGAACATGATCTACGAACAGGACTTCCTCGGATTCTCCTATGGCTTCCGGCGTGGGCGCGGGCAACACGATGCACTTGATGCGCTTGCGGTCGGAATAGAGCGACGGAAAGTGAACTGGGTCCTTGATGCGGATATCCGTGCGTTCTTCGATGAAATCGATCACGCGTGGATGTTGCGCTTTCTGGAACACCGGGTGGCGGATCAGCGGATACTGCGATTGATCCGTCGGTGGCTGACTAGTGGCGTGATCGAAAATGGCAAGCGGGTAGCTGCTGAACGGGGGACTCCGCAAGGTGCGGTGATCTCGCCGTTGCTGGCGAATATTTACCTGCATTACGCCCTCGATTTGTGGGTTCATCAGTGGCGCAGAACGCAAGCCGCGGGTGAGGTCATTGTGGTTCGCTACGCCGATGACAGTGTGTTCGGCTTTGAAAACAAGGCGACGGCACAACGTTTCCTGCGAGATCTGCAGGCACGTATGGGCAAGTTCGGTCTGACCTTGCACCCTGACAAGACTCGACTCATCGAGTTTGGTCGATTTGCGGCTATCAATCGCCGCAAACGCGGGCAGGGGCGGCCAGAGACCTTCGATTTTCTGGGCTTCACACACTGTTGCGGCACGACTCGCCAAGGCGGGTTCCGTTTACTTCGCCTCACGGCCAAGAAGCGGATGCGGGCAACGTTGGCTGCACTTCGGCAAGCGATGATGCGTCGCCGACATGAACCGATAAACGTCGTGGGTCAGTGGCTGCACCGCGTGGTGCAAGGTTACTTCAACTACCATGCGGTCCCCGGCAACCTGAAGCGTTTGGCAGGTTTCCGCAGCGAAGTCTGTCGCGCTTGGCGACATGCGCTGCTGCGGCGCAGCCAACGCCATCGACAGTCTTGGGAACGCTTCAACCGTATCGCTCGTCGTCATGTGCCGTACTGTCGACAAATCCACCCGTATCCGAGGGCTCGCTTCGATGCGTCACGACCTTAGGCAGGAGCCGTATGCGGTAATGCCGCACGTACGGATCTGCGCGGGGGGCACCGGGCAACCGGTGTCCCTACCGCAACCTCTCCTTGCGCCGAAGCTCGCGCTCCAGCTCGCGCACGCGGCGACGATCCGCCACGGCGGCGGACGCAGGCGTGGCCGCGTCCGCCGGCCGTTCCAGCGCGCCGGTGGCCACCTGCCGCCACTGCGCCAGCTCGCTCGGGAACAGCCCTTTGGAACGGCACCAGACGTTCACTTCCGCTTCGCTCATCGCCGCCGTCGTCACGACTGCGTCCAGCTGTGCCGCGGCCGTCCATCCGCCACTTTGCTGGCCAGCCGCCAACGCTTGCGTGCGCCAACGCTCCAACGTGAATGCCGACACACCCACCGCTTGCGTCACAGCGTGGATGTCACTGCTTTCCGGCGTCAGCAGACGTGCCACCGCCCGGTCTTTGAATGCTTGCCCGTAGCGAGCCATGTGATCGAGTTCCTTCGCCCCCAAGGTGGATTCTATCGAAGCGGCAACTAGTCTGACTCAGGGGGGGGCCGACTCCGCCGGAGCAGTGGTCAACACCAGCGGCATGATCAGCTTTCACCGGAATTGATGTTCAGCCCGTCCGGAATCCGCATCTGATGCTCGGATGCGCCCTGCCGCAGCATGGACATCGCGGCAACCGAAGCTGGCCAGATCGCGGTGGATCGGGAAGCGCGCGACATGCATCTGATAGGCGATGGTACGCATGGCCTGATAGGTGTGCTCCGCTTCCAGCAGATGTTCGATCAGCCACTGCGATGTCTGCATGGCGACACTGCCGCCTTGCTCGAGCAACTCGACATAGGCCTGTGCCATGCCGTGCAACTTGAGCGCCTTCGGATCGGTGATGACCTCAGCCATGATGCACCTCCACGCGAGGCAGCCGGTCGTAGCTCTCGGGATCGGCCAGCACCTCTTCCCGCAGCTGCAGCGGTGTGTCGATCGTGAGCGTGGGCTTCTGGCGTAATCGCGCCAACACGTTGAGCACATGGTCAGCACTGATCGCGCCGGAGGCGATTACCAGCTCCACGGTAACCAACACGGCCTCCAGGCCGAAGGTCGGCACACAAGCCAGGACGTCGGCCATGACACGATCACCGCCAGGGCGACGCAACAGGGCGAGCTGCAACATACGTAATGCCCCTCAGGCAAGCCGCTGAACGGTGCGCCGTTGCGCAACGCCCCGGGTTTGCGCTCGATCAATGGGACGTAGTGAAGCCAGTCGTAAACGATCTGATCGCGATCCAGTGCGCGGCGGTGATCACGACTCGCTCGGGATACAGTCGTACGCTGACGCGATGGCCGGCCAGATGACAGGGCACGGAGTAACGGTTGCGCTTGACCGTGACCAAGCAAGTGCTGGCGACCCGCACGACGATCTCGACATAACCATCGATGGGACTGGGCATCGGCATCAGATGCGGATGCTCGTGCTCATGGGCTTCGGCGACACTCATGTCCGGACAGTCCGGGTGGGATGCTGCGGCCCATGCCTGCGGGCAGCGCACGGCCAACCAGATGTTGAGCTCGGCAAACGGAGCAAAGCTCTCAGCCAGCGCATCTTCCCACAGGCCACGGCGGTTGTCCTGCACGTCCTTCTCGACCCGTCCCTTCTCCCAGCCGGCGGCGATGTTGCAGAACCGCGCGTCGATCAGATAGTGCGAAGACATTGCTGCGAAGCGGGCGTTGACGATACGCTCCATGCCCTTGCCGACTTTGTCCGCGGCTGTCTTCATGTAGTCGTCGATACCGCGCTGGGCCACGCCACCCAAGCCAGCCAGGCAACGCGTATGGACATCGAACAGCATCTCCTAGCCTTCGCCCGGATACGCCGCCAGCCAGCACGCCCGACTCGCACAGAGCTTCATGTGCGCCAACCGTATCAGGCGGTAGACCCCGCCGATCACGATGCCTTCCTCGCTCCAGTCGAACTGATAGGCCTCGCCCCACTCAAACGTCAGCGGCACGTAGGCCGAGCGGGCCGTCACCGAGCCCCTATCGGCACGCCACCGGCGGATGCGCTCGATCAGCTGCGAGTAGCCGCGGTCGTAGCCTTTGGCCTCGATCTGGGCGAACAACCGTAGCAGCGTACGCCAATCCCGTTTGGGACGATGTCGGAAGGAAACCTTTGAGGCTGTTCGGTCCATCCGGAAAGGAGTGGCCGTCGCAAGTCGTGCGACTACTTCGATGGATACTGGGTTCACGATTGATCTGGAAGAGACTCCGCCAAAATGACAACACCAGTCCGCCATACCAGTGCCTCAGAGTGAGCATCCATATGCACGAAAAGCTTCGTATTGCCCTTGGTGCTGTCGACACTTCGTACAAATCGTACTGTGCCGATTGCTGGGAAGTTTGGCGTGAGCTTCGCGCGACTGAGCCGGAAATCACCCATGCCATCCTGGGTTTGGGAATCGATGAAAAGGAAGCGGCTCAGTGGGTCTGCCGACCTACCCGAGAGGGTGACTCGCTTGCAGAATGGGTGCTTGCCGGTCGTCGTGCTGATGCGCTGACTGCGGTGCAGCGAGCCATGTATGGGTTTCTTGGCTAGCCAGGCGCTGCAGAAACAAACGCCCCGGAGCCTTTTGGGTCCAAGGCGTCTGACGTTGCTCGTCATGGTGAAACTCAGTGGCGAGCATGCCGCGATTCCGAGGAACGATGGAGCGTTTCGGCAACCGATGCATCGAGTTGACGACGGATCCAACGTGCAAAACCGATGATCGGGGCAAAGAAATCCCTCGGAGCCTGCTTGGCTCCGTCGACGGCGGCGTGTGCCAACTCTTTGAGTGCCTGAGACATCCCGGTGCACCTCCTTCATGAAGGACCAGATGAATTTTAACACTGCCCCGCGTTAGCGCACGGCCTCCGCCGGACGATCAAACTCCAAAAAGGTCTTCCAACTGGTCGAGAAAGCCCAGCAATGGGAGAAGCCCTGACGAGTCTGATTGCCACGGCACCAGTACGATTGTCCAGTTTGATTGCGTGCATCGGAGCGAATGCGTCACGAGACCGGCCAACGTTGACCGAGTCACCGGCCAGTATGATCAACTGCAACGCCACTTCAACCGTCGCAACCGTCCCCCTACGATCAGTGATGTGCGCAGCTTCTAACAATTGAGTATACGGCCCCGCAGTTGGAGTTCTATATTCCGTGCCAACGCCGCGAACGGTAACACAACCCCATGATGTAGAAGGAACTTCGCGGAGCTTTGTCTGGCTAACAATAAGCGATTTCGCCCGACAAAGCTGACGAAAAAATTTGGCTTCGTCGCGCCGCCGCAAGCGCCAACAAGACATGCCTCAAACAACTGCTATTGGGCAACTTTTTGGGCGCCGCGACCGGCAACTCCTGGCCGGATAGCGACCGTTTCTCGTGTCGCTATCCGGCTTCGAATTGATACGATCAAACTTCCGTCTGCCCCCCCATGCCAGTTGACGCACGCGCGTTGACGAGGTCATCAAGCGCGTTCCCTTCAATAGAGCACCATCTGCGTGCATCGGAACAGCGCGATAGTTTTGCCGGATTCGCGGTGCGTCACCGTGGCGTCCCACACCTGGGTCGTCTTGCCCAGATGCGCTGCGTTGGCAACGCACTCGATCGTCCCTTCCTTCGCTGTGCCCAGGTGGTTGGATTTCAGCTCGACGGTGGTGAACCCCGACGCGCCCTCCGGCAGGTTCGCGACGCAGCCGTAGCCTGCCGATGTATCGGCCAGCGCGATCACGCTCGCCGCGTGAAGAAAGCCGTTCGGGGCCATCAACGAAGCTTGCACGGGTAGCTCCGCACGCACTTCGGACGTACCGACATGTGTAATGACGATGCCGAGGCGGCCGGGCAAATGATCTGTGCCGATTCGGTTGAAGTGATCCGCTGTAAACATGGATGGCTAGCCTCTCAAGAGTGTTGAGCCGGAAGATGGAACGGCATTGGCATGGCAGCGCCCGTAGGCCGAGTCACGACGCATGGATTGATATCGGGCGTGTCGCGACGGTCTACGAGGCCGGCAGATACCTTTCTGCGACGTGCGGCTGACGAATGTCCGCCACGAGCGCCTGCCGCGCGGCATTCAAGCTGTCCCAACGGGCGGGGTCGTGCAATGGCGGAATCGTCACCAGCTCACGCAGGTCGAAGCCGACCAGTGCTGCATCTACCAGATCGTCCACTTCCATCACCTCGGGCAGTGCATTGACGTCGATGCCTGCACGCTCCCAGATTTCTGTGCGGGTTGCCGCCGGGAGCACGGCCTGGACATAGACCCCCTTGGGCGCGAGCTCCAGACTCAGTCCCTGGGAGAGGAACAACACGAAGGCCTTGGTGGCTCCGTAGACCGACATGCCGAATTCCGGTGCCAATCCCACCACCGAGCCGATATTGACGATCGCCCCTGCGCCGGCCCGCGCAAGCCGCGGCGCGATGGCGCTGGCGAGTCGAACCAGCGCGGTCGTGTTGAGCGCGACGATGCGTGCGACATCATCGGTCGCCTGGTCGATGAAACTGCCGGACTGGGTGGCCCCGGCGTTGTTGATGAGGATGCCGATTCGCTCGTCATCGCGCAGGCGCGCCTCCACGACGGCCAGGTCGTTGGACTGGGTGAGGTCGGCCTGGAGGACATCGACGGTGATGCCATGCGCCTGGCGCAGGCCGGCCGCGAGCGTGTCCAGCCGCGCCTTGTCGCGGGCCACCAGCACGAGGTCGTTGCCGCGACGTGCGAAGCGCTCGGCGTAGGTGGCACCGATGCCGGAGGAGGCGCCAGTTATGAAGACGGTGGAATGGGTAGTCATGCAGTGGCTCTCTTGATGGGGTGAACCCGCGCTGGAATGCGCGAGTAAATCGGGGCTGCGCCTGTGGCGGCCCGTCAGACTTGCTGGGCGAGGGAGTCGGAGAGGACCGGGTAGTCGGTGTAGCCCTTCGAGCCCGGTGTGTAGAACGTGTTCATGTCGATGGCATTCAGCGTTGCATCCGTGCGCATGCGTTCCACCAGGTCGGGATTGGCAAGAAACGACTTGGCGAAGGCGATGAGATCGGCCTGGCCTGCCTTCAGTGCGGCCTCGGCACCGGCGCGATCGAAGCCACCCGCCAGGATGAACAAGCCCTTGAACGCCGAGCGAAGCCGCGATTTGAACTCGGCCGGCACCGGCGGTGCGCCCATCGCGGAGTGGTCGAGCAGGTGGACATACAGCAACCCCAGTTTCGACAGCTCCTGCGTGAGTGCCAGGTACTGAGCCCCGACGTCCGGGAACGCGCCCGTGCTGTTGAACACGCCGTAAGGCGACAGCCGGATGCCAACGCGGTTGGCGCCAATCGCAGCTGCGGTGGCGCGAGCGACCTCAAGCGCGAAGCGATTGCGACCCTCGACGCTGCCGCCGTAATCATCGCTGCGCTGATTGACATGGGTGTTGAGGAACTGCTCGATCAGGTAGCCGTTCGCGGCATGCAACTCCACACCATCGAATCCCGCCTCGATGGCGAGTTGCGCCGACTTCGCATATTCGTCGACGGCATCGGCGATATCGGTCGCGGTCATCGCGCGTGGCGGACTGTGCGGCTGCATGCCCTGCGCGTCGGTGTAGATCTCGCCAGGGCAGGCATCGGCCATCGGGCCGAGCACTTCCGCACCGGCCGGCAGGTTCGCCCGATGCGACACGCGGCCGGTGTGCATCAACTGCACGAAGATCTTGCCGCCCCTGGCGTGGACTGCGTCGGTGACGGTCTTCCATCCACGCACCTGCGCCTGATTGAAGAGTCCGGGAATGCGTGCATAGCCCAGGCCGTTGGGCGACGGCGAAGTGCCCTCGGTGATGATCAGGCCCGCCGAGGCACGCTGGCCGTAGTAATTGGCCATCAAGGCGTTGGGGGTGTTGGCGTCGACGGCACGATTGCGCGTCATCGGTGCCATCACGACGCGATTGGCGAGTTGGAGCGAAGCGGTGACGAGAGGTTCGAAGAGCATGATGATCCTTGGGGAGAATAACGGGACGAGATGTCGGCTTTCGGCAACACTGAAACTCATTTGACCTTGATGACGACCTTGCCCTTGGCGCGGCCTGCTTCAACGTAAGCCAGGGCCTCGTTGGTCGATTCGAATGGAAAGACCTTGTCCACCACCGGACGGATCGCACCGGCTTCGATGAGCGCAGTGATCTGGCGCAATTGGCTGCCGCTGGCCTTCATGAAAAGGAAGGAGTAGCCGACGCCGAGGCGTTTTGCCCTTCGTCGTACGCCTGAGCTCAGCAAGCGAAGGATCAGTTTCACGAAGCCGGGCGCGCCGATCGCCTTCGCGAACGCGGGGTCGGGTGGGCCCGAGATGGAGACAAGCTGGCCACCGGGTTTCAGGATGCGCAGGGATTTTTCCAGCGTCTTTCCGTCCTGGCTGTTCAGGACCACGTCGTAGCCACGCAGCGCGCTTTCGAAGTCGTCCTTCCTGTAGTCGATGACGACGCCGGCACCGAGACGCTTCACCCAGTCGCTGTTGGTCTTGCTGGTGGTCGTGGCGACGGTGGCACCCAGATGCTTCGCCAGCTGGATCGCGAAAGTGCCCACGCCGCCGGAGCCGGCCTGGATAAAGACTTTCTGGCCCTTCTTCAGCTGAGCCTTTTCGACCAGCGCCTGCCAGACCGTCAAGCCGACCAGCGGGATCGATGCCGCTTCTTCCATGCTGAGGTTGGCGGGCTTGGGCGCGACATCGTTTTCATTGACGGCGATGAGTTGCGCAAGCGTGCCGATGCGGTGATCAGGCACCCGCGAATACACTTCGTCGCCTGCCTTGAACTGCCGCACCCGCGATCCAACCCGGGTCACGACGCCGGCCACGTCATGGCCAAGGATCAGCGGCATGCGGTAAGGCAGGATCAGTTTGAACTCGCCGCTCTTGAGCTTGGAATCCAGCACGTTCAGGCCGGCGGCGTGAACCTCGATCATGACATCGTCGTCGCGAAGCTGCGGCTCTGGCGTGTCGCCGAGCCGCATCGGATCCTTCTTGCTGTAGCGATCAATGAAGAATGCTTTCATGATGTTTCTCTCTCGTGGATGGATCGGCAGGGGAGCAGGTTCACTGGCCCGTTCCCATGGATCGACGTCACTTAAGTGTTGAACCAGGACAAGGCAGCGAAGCGGCCTACGCTTCAAGCCGCAGATCTTTTCGAACGCCTGCATCGAGCACGCCGGCCGGTGCAAAACGGCGCAGCCACCACATGTGCCTGGCGAGGCCGGGGGCGTAACGGATTTTCGGACGCGCTGCCATCGCCGCTTTCACCACCATTTCGGCGACGACGTCAGGGCCATCCGCCCCCACCAGCACTTGTTTCACGCGCTGCTCCACGCCCGCGCAAATTTCGCGGTACACGTCGAGGGGCGCATCGGGCTTCATCAGGTTCGCGTCGAATGGCGTGTTGATGTAGGCGGGCTCGACCAGGGAAACCCGGATACCCAGCGTGCGCAGCTCATGATCGAGTGCCTCCGAATAGCCTGCGACCGCGTGCTTGGTCGCCGAATACAGCGCCATGTACGGCATCGGCAGGAAACCCAGCACCGAGCCAATGTTGATGATGCGGCCGCTGCGCTGCTGGCGCATGTGCGGCACCACCGCGCGCGTCATGCGCATGACTCCGAAAAAGTTGGTATCGAAAATGGCGCGAGCCTGGTCGAGTGAGCTCTCTTCTGCCGCGGCGGGGGCAACACCGAAGCCGGCGTTGTTCACCAACAGGTCAATGCGACCCTCTCGGCGAATCAGTTCGTTGATCGCAGCTTCGACCGATTCGTCACTGGTCACATCGAGAGACAGCATCTCGAACGACGACTGGCCGAATTGGGGACCACGCCGACTGGTGCCGTAAACCTTGTAGCCCGCCTGCGCGAGCCGCAATGCGGTCGCTTCGCCAATGCCTGACGAGGCGCCGGTGACGAGGGCGATGGATCCCTTAATGTTCATTGGAGTGCCTTCAATCGGTTGATAGAAAACTGCTTGAATATGATGAATGTCATATTTGTGGCCGTGCGCAATGGTGTGAGTGCCAACGGGCGGATCAGAGTTGAGTGGGAGCGAACTGCTTCAGCACGGCTTTGCGGATCCCGTCAGAAAGTCCAGGCTCGTCGACTGCACGCGCCAGCATCAGTGCGCCCACCATGGTTGCCACGGTGACAAGGGCACGCTCGTGCGCTACCGGCTGCCCCCAGTCGGGCGACTGGCGCGCCACGAGGTCGATCATCTCCTTGATGCGTCGCGTTGCGGCGCGCCTTACCTCCGGCACCTGGCGCGGCATCTCCGAACACAGTGCAGCAATGGCGCAGCCGGTCTCGATCCCTTCGAGATGTTCCTGCGAAAGATAGGCCCGGATCATGGCCGGAAGCGCCTGTTGCGGCGGCGAACTCGCCGTCATCCGCTGCATCAACGCCACACCCTCGCTGCCCGCACGATCAGCTGCCTCGGCGAGCATCGCCTCGCGTGACGCGAAGTGGGCGTAAAAGCCACCGTGAGTCAGCCCGGCATCCTTCATGATCTCGGCCACGCCCGCACCGTTGTAACCGCTGCGCCGGATGGCGCGTGCGGCCGCATCAACGATGCGATCGTGGGTGGCTTCCTTGGATTTTGCGGCAGATCGTTTCATATGACGGTCATCATACTGCGTGAAAGAGTACTGCGCAAGAGGTTGTCTTGGTGAAAGTTGCTATGCCAGGAGCGACGGCTTCGGGTACGCCAACCCTCGGTAGCGGGCATCAGCGAGCGCTGGCCGAAGGGCGTCATTGTCCGATGGTTGCTGTACGAATGACCGAAACTGGACCTTCGCCGGATTCGGCTCGTCACGAGTGAGCGCTATCGTCGGCCAAGATGTCCAAGGATCTACGGCAATCCGACTTTCGCGAACGGCTTCTTCTGGGCGTGTATTTGAGACAGCCGACCGGCCGCTGACCCTTTTCAGCCATTCGCGAACGGCCGCTTTAGGGAAGGCCGGCATGACCTCGGCCTCGTAGTGATCGAGGGGGTATGCAGTGTGGTGGTTTTCGCCTCGCTGCGATCCAACCACTCGCCGCGGTTCATCTCCGACTCGCTCATGCAGACGTTTCCGGCGGGCCGCCAGTGGAATGGCTGGCACGCGATCTTGAAACGGCTGCGGTGGTGCGCGCGGCTACCGCGAACCCAACGTGCCCCGGTCGTCCGCGCCGGCGCGCAGTCGTTGCGGACGGTGCAGAGGGTCGGGCGACCAGGCCTACGGTACGCGGAAGGTCGCCTTGAGCGGCGTATCTGCGGACGAGGAGCCGGCTAGGATCGTGTAGGTGCCCGGCAGCCGCACGAATGCATGCTTGCCGGTGTCGTAGATCGACTCGCAAAGATCGTTCAGGCCAATCTCCACGCTCTTTGTCTCGCCGGGCGCGAGCTGTACCCGGGCAAATCCCACCAGTCGCTTGTAGCTTTCACCGGCCGCCTTGGGCAGAACCGCGTACACTTCAGCCACCTCGGTGCCGGCGCGCTTGCCGGTGTTGCGCACGGTGAGGCTGGCATTCTTGCCGTCGGCAGCCACTACCAGGCCGGAGTAGGCATAGGTGGTGTACGACAGGCCGACGCCGAACGGGTACAGCGGCGTGAGATGCTGCTGCTCGAACCACTTGTAGCCGACCGCAGCGCCGGCCTTGTTGTAGTCCACGGTGAACTGCCTGGTTTGTACCTGCGGATTGCTCTTCGCGGCGGCAAACACGGCGGGCGTGAGGCCGGTCACCTGCGGATACGGCAATTGATCGTCGCTGCGCGGGAATGTCATCGGCAACCTGGCCGAAAAGTCGACCTTGCCGAACAGCAGGTTGGCCAGCGCCTGCGCGCCGCCGATGCCGGGATACCAGGCCTCGACGATGCCCTCCACCTTGTCCGCCCACGGCATCAGCACCGGGCCACCGGTTTCCAGCACCACCACGGTGTGCGGGTTGGCCGCGGCGACGGCTTCGATCAGGGCGTCCTGGCCATCCGGCAGCGCGAGCGACGGACGGTCCATGCCTTCGAACATGTGCTGCTGGGCGAACACGATCGCCACTTGGGAGCGGCGCGCCAGCGCCGCGGCGGCGGCCGGGTCGGTGCCCGGGTCGAACGCGACCTTCGCACCCGTCGCATGCCGTCGGATGGCACGCAGCGGCGAGGACGGGAAGTACACGGCTTCGCCCCATTTGGCGCTGCCCGGTTGCGGATCCACCGCGTTGCCGCCGGGCGCGTCCACCTGGGCCGAGCCGCCGCCCGACAGCACGCCGACGTCGGCATGGGCGCCGATGATGGCGATCGACTGCACCGCGTTCGCGTCAAGCGGCAGCAGTTGCCGCTGGTTGCGCAGCAGCACCATGCTCTGCTCGGCGATGCGTTGCGCGTCGTCGCGTCCCTCGAACGGGTTGATGACTTCGCGCGGCTCGACCGGATGGTCGACGATGCCGGCCGCGAACATGCTGCGCAGGATGCGCTGGTCCATCGCATCGAGCGTCGCCATCGGCACCTTGCCATGTGCGACGGCCTGCTGAAGCGGCATCCCGAAATAGCTCTTGCCATCGAGGCTGCCGGGCATCTCCATGTCCAGCCCGGCCAGCGCCGAGCCCACGGTGGAATGCGTGCCGCCCCAATCCGACAGCACGAAACCCTTGAAGCCGATGTCCTTGCGCAGCACCTGCGTCAACAACCATGGGTTTTCGCAGGCATGCACGCCGTTGACCAAGTTGTAGGCACACATGACCGCCGCCGGATGGCCGATGTCGATACCGATGCGGAACGCCAGCAGGTCGCTCTCCTGCGCGGCGCGCTTGCCGATGACCGCGTTGTAGTACGAGCGCCCGGTTTCCTGGTCGTTGAAGGCGTAATGCTTGATGTCGCCCATCACGTGCTGCGATTGCACGCCGCGGATCAGGTTGCCGGTCATGGTGCCGGCCAGCAGCGGGTCCTCGCCGGCGTATTCGAACGTGCGCCCGTTGCGCGGTTCGCGGGTGATGTCCACGCCACCGCCGAGCGACATGTTGAAGCCCTGCGCGCGCAGCTCGCGGCCGATGACCTGGCCGTAGAGGAACGCCGCCTGCGGATCGAAGCTGGCCGCCGCCCCCACCGTGGAAGGCAGTAGCGTGGCATAGCGGCTCAGGGTCGCGGCGCCGCGCACGCCGACCGCCGAGTCGTCCATGTGGATGCCGGGAATGCCGAGGCGCGCGATGCCGGGCACGTAGCCCGCGCCGTAGTTCCAGCCCTCGGGAATGGGGTTGCCGGGGATCAGCGAGGCCCAGCCGGTGCCGTGCACGAGCTGGATCTTCTCGGCCAGCGTGAGCTGCTTGACTACCAGCGCGGCGCGCGCGTCGGGCGACAGCGACGTATTCATCCACGGCCGCGCGTCGGCCCCCTCGGCACGCATCGTTCCCGCAACCGCGAACAGCATGGACGACGCAAACATCGTGCCCAGCACCTTCATCTTCGACATCTCTCAACCTCCAAGTCATTCGGTCATCGGTTCGCTCCGCGCATGCCCGGACACCGCTAGCCGGCTCCCGGGCGGTGACTCGCGTCTGCATCCCCGCGCGCGGAATGTAAAGCCATGCCGCCGCACGCCCTGCGTCACGGCAGTAGCTTCCCATCCCGCGAACATTCCACGAATAGGAGTGCTTGCATGGCCCAATGGGGAGGGAGTGCATCAGGCCATGCAAGCACGGTTGTCGCCGAGCCGCTGCCATCCTGCCGCGATTCGACGACCAACGCTTCGTCGCGCCGCCCGTCCTGGCGGCGCCTGTCGCTTACAGCTTGAAGCGCACGCCCGCCATCACGTAGCGCTCGGAGAGGCTCGAGTAGTACTTCTCGCTCGGCCAGACCAGATAGAACTTCTGGCGTTCGTTGGTCAGGTTTTCACCCTGCAGGAAGACCTGGAAGTTGTGATTGACCTGATAGCTCACGCTGGCGTCGAGGTAGTGCGTCTGCGTCTGGTACACCTCG
>DATMTH010000047.1:0-11114 GCA_035564915.1 Rhodanobacter sp. | reverse complement strand
GCCGCGTCGTGGCCATCGAACAGGCTGGCGGCGGTGACGAAGCGCAGCGGGGTGGTTTCCGTCTGCGGGGCGCTGGCGGGGACGTGCTTGGCGGGGGAACTCATGGCAACTCCGGATTTCGTTTGCATCAGCTGATTGATTCTAGTGGGGTTGGGCCCTCGGCGCTTGATCGGGTTGTGCCGGCGGGAAGCTGAACGGACAGCTCGGCGACGCGTCAACAGGTGGCGCCCACGTGCGTTGTCGTGTCTGCAAGCCGCGTTTGGCGACTCATCACGGAGACCCACCATGAAATGCATGACGATCAAACTGGCGTTGCTGGCCGGCCTGGGCCTGGGCTCGGCGGCGCTGCTATATACCCCACCCGTGCTGGCTGCCGGACAAGTATCGATCGGCGTGGGCGTTGGCATTGGCGTGGCACCGCCAGCACCCCGCTACGAGCGTGCACCGCCACCGCGCCATGGCTATGTCTGGGCGCCGGGTTACTGGCGCTGGAGCGGTCGCGCGCATCGACATGTCTGGGTCGGCGGCCATTGGGAACACAACCATCCGGGCCATCACTACCACCCCGCTCACTGGGTGCAGCGCGGACACCACTGGCGCTTCCAGGATGGTTACTGGGGTCGCTGATCGCGCGATGACACTGGCGTCGCGGGTCTGGTTTTAGCCTCGCCATGCCAGCCCCCTGGTACCGCCACACTCCGTCAATATCCCTGCTCAATCTCAAGGAATAACCCATGTCGACGCTTCGTAACACTGCCCTGATTTCACTGGCTGCCATCACCGCGCTGGCCAGCGGTTGCGTGGTGGAGCCGGTACATCCTCGTCATCCGCGCCAGGAAGTCGTGGTCGAACAACCGGTCTACCGCGAACAAGTGGAGGTGGTGGCTCCGCAGGCACCACCGGAGTGGGTGGTGCAACAGGTCGACACGCGACCGGGTTATGTCTGGGCGCGCGGTTACTGGCGTTGGGACGGCCGCCGCTACGTGGCGGTGCGCGGTCATTGGGAAGTGGCGCGGCCGGGTTACCACTACGTGCATCCGCACTGGGAACACCGTCGTGATGGCTGGCATTGGCGCGCTGGCGTATGGCTGCGTGGCTGATCGTCCGCAGCCGGCTCGGCGGCGCTGCCGAGTGCGAAAAACGACGGCACATACCCGACCATACGCACGCGATTTGACGCAACGCACCACCGCACCACAGGTCAACGTATTAGAATTGGCAGGTTGATTCATCGCCCCGGCTTCGCTCGGGGCGATGATTTTTGCGCGTTTCCCAACCTGTGGCGGCGTATCAGCTGCACCCAACCGCCCTTCTGTGATGCCCTCCGGCACCATCATCATGGAGTCACCGTTGCAATGATCTTTGAAACCATCGAAAAGACCGGTCACGAAGAAGTCGTGTTCTGCCACAACAAGGACGCGGGCCTGAAGGCCATCATCGCGATCCACAACACGGTGCTGGGCCCCGCGCTCGGCGGTTTGCGCATGTGGCCGTACAAGACCGAGCAGGAGGCGGTGAACGACGCACTGCGCCTGTCGCGCGGCATGACCTTCAAGAATGCGGTGGCCGGCCTGAACCTGGGCGGCGGCAAGTCGGTGATCATCGGCGATCCGAGCAAGGACAAGTCCGAGGCACTGTTCCGCGCCTTCGGCCGCTTCGTCAACTCGTTGAACGGACGCTACATCACCGCCGAGGACGTCGGCATCGACGTCAACGACATGGAGTACGTATT
This sequence comes from Rhodanobacter sp., assembly GCA_035564915.1. Taxonomy (GTDB): domain Bacteria; phylum Pseudomonadota; class Gammaproteobacteria; order Xanthomonadales; family Rhodanobacteraceae; genus Rhodanobacter. Next base: position 9,382 of record DATMTH010000047.1, on the reverse strand, counting down.
CCGTGAAACCGAATACGCCACCGGCGTGCACCAGGTGCATGGCGGTTCGGGCGACCCGTCGCCGTTCACCGCCTTCGGTTCCCTGCAGGGCCTGATGGCCGCGCTGCAGTTCAAGCACGGCAATGAAGACGTGGGCAAGTACAGCTACGCGGTGCAGGGTTGCGGCCACGTCGGCGGCGAGTTCATCAAGCTGCTGCGCGAACAGGGTGCCAAGGTGTTCGTCACCGACATCAACAAGGATGCGGTGCAGCGCTGCGTGGACGAACTGGGTTGCGAAGCGGTCGGCCTGGACGAAATCTACGACGTCGACGCGGACGTCTATTCGCCATGCGCGCTGGGTGGCACCGTCAATGCGCAGACGATCGACCGGATCAAGGCCAAGATCATCTGCGGCGCGGCCAACAACCAGCTGGCCACCGACGAGATCGGCGACGAACTGCAGCGCCGCGGCGTGCTGTACGCACCCGACTACGCGGTCAACGCCGGCGGCGTGATGAACATTTCGCTGGAAATCGACGGCTACAACCGCGAGCGCGCGATGCGCATGATGCGTCAGATCTACTACAACCTGGGCCGCATCTTCGAGATCAGCAAGACCGAAAACATCCCGACCTACCTGGCCGCCGATCGCCTGGCCGAGGAGCGCATCAACAAGATCGGACGGATCAAGCTGCCGCACATGGGCAATGGCGGCACCCGCTTCCAGGGTCGCATGCGCGGCCAGTAAGCGACGCCCCGGCAGCACCGAGAGGCCACCCTTCACGGGGTGGCCTTTTTGCTGGGCCGTCGAATAATCCCGGCAACACGGCGGACTGCGCTAAAATCGCCGTTCCGATCACCCAGGAGTTTGCGATGCGCCCGTTTCCGCTCGGAGAAGACATCGACGTGCTGCGCGACTCCGTGCATGCATTCGCGGAGAAGGAAATCGCCCCGCGTGCGGACCGGATCGATCGCGACAACCTGTTTCCCGCCGACCTGTGGAAGAAGTTCGGCGAGATGGGCCTGCTCGGGGTGACCATTCCGGAGGAATACGGCGGCAGCGGTCTGGGTTTCCTGGCGCACATGGTGGCGATGGAGGAGATCTCGCGTGCCTCCGGCTCGGTGGGCCTGTCGTATGGCGCGCACTCCAACCTCGCGGTACAGAACATCTTCCACAACGGCAACGAGGCGCAGCGGCGCAAATACATCCCGAAAATGTGCTCGGGCGAGTATGTGGGCGCGCTGGCGATGAGCGAGCCCGGTGCCGGTTCCGACGTGGTCGGCTCGATGACCTGCAGGGCCGAGAAGCAGGGCGACGTCTGGATCGCCAACGGCAACAAGATGTGGATCACCAACGGCCCCGATGCCGACGTGTTGCTGGTCTACATGCGTACCGCGCCACGTCCGGCCGGCAGCCGCTGCATGACCGCCTTCATCGTCGAGAAGGGCATGAAGGGGTTTTCCACCGCACAGAAACTGGACAAGCTCGGCATGCGCGGCTCGAACACCTGCGAACTGGTGTTCGAGAACTGCGAGATTCCCGCGGAGAACATCGTCGGCGAGGTCAACGAAGGTGTACGCGTGCTGATGAGCGGCCTGGATACCGAACGACTGGTGCTTTCCGGCGGCCCGCTCGGCCTGATGCAGTCGGCGCTGGATCTCACCCTGCCCTACGTGCGCGAGCGCAAGCAGTTCAACGCGCCGATCGGCACGTTCGGCGTGATGCAGGCGAAGATCGCCGACATGTATACCAGGCTGCAATCCTCGCGCGGCTTCGCCTACATGGTGGCGCAGCAATTCGACAACGGCGTGAAATCGCGCATCGACCCGGCCGCATGCCTGCTGAATGCCTCGGTCAACGCGGTGCAGGTGGCGCTGGAGGCGATCCAGACCCTCGGCGGCAACGGTTACATCAACGAATTCCCGGCTGGCCGCCTGCTGCGCGACGCCAAGCTGTACGAGATCGGCGCCGGCACCAACGAGATCCGGCGCATGCTGATCGGGCGCGAGCTTTTCCACGGCAAGGCCTGAGCAGACATCGACGCATGAAAAAGGCCCGCACGATGCGGGCCTTTTGTTCGCCTGGCGGCGATGCTCAGAACGCCCAGTTGAAGTTCAGCGTGCCCATCTGGGCCTGCTGGCGCTGACCGAAGTAACGGTCATAACCCACTTGCAGGCTGGCATGCGCGTTCATTGTCCAATCCAGCGTGGTACCGGCCACGCCGCCGTAACGCGCCAGGCCGATGCCACCGACCGGAGCGAACTGGTTGAGCCCGCTGAAACTGGCATCGAACACTTCACCGCGCAGGCCGAACGACTGCTGCCACAGCATGCGGGTCTGCAGGCTCAGTGAACCGCCGCCGGCCAGGCTCCAGCCACGCGTTGCCCGCAGGCCCAGTCCAGCCTGCCAGCGGGCGGCCGTCTGTGCCGCCGATTTCAGGCCGAAACCGTAGGCGCCGAGTTCATCGAAACTGTCACGCCGCAGTTGCGCGTACTGCAGGTTGATATACGGCGTGACCCGGGTGCGACCGAAGTTCAGGCGATAACCGCTTTCGCCATAGGCGATCCCGTAACGGCCGTTGGCGTCGCTGGCCACCCCGGCCACCTGGTCACCGAGCTGCAGCTGCCGGCGCATGGTCTCGCGGTAATCGCCGACGCCGAAACGACCCATCGTGTACCACGAGCCGCGGATCACGCCGCCGTAAAGCATGCCCTCCAGCGCATGGCTGCGGCCCTGGTCTGCACTGCCGGCGAGCCGGCCCAGTCCCTGGGTTTGACTGATCGCATAACCGGCGACGCCATTGCCGGCGAGACGATAGTCCTGGCCCACCAGCATGCCGCTGAGATCGACGCCGACATTGCTGTAGCCGCTGCGCGACATGTCACCGTGGTAACCGAGGTTCTGTGTCCAGCCACCGGCTTGCGGATGGTCGAGCAGGTTGTCGAAGCGCTCGGACAAGGCGCGGGTGCTGGCATCGATGGCCTCGAACGTCATCGCCGCACTGGCCGCATGCAGCTGGCCGGAGAGGCTTTGCAGCGAGTTCTGCACGTTCGTCATGCTGGACGCGTGCTGGAGGTTGCCGGCACCCTGGATGAAGCTTGCCGAAGCCGGCGCGATGCCTGCCGGCGCCGCCGCACCGAGCTGGGTGTTGATCTGATCGAAGGCACTTTGCACACGCTCGGCCGCACCGAACGAGGCCGCGGTGTAGCTCATGCCCTGTACCGCGGTGACATTCACCTGCGACACATCGAGCCAGGCATTGTTGGCGTCGTAGCCGGGCGTGGCGTTAAGCAGGGTGACGTTGGCCGCCTTGTTCACCGCACTGAACGTTCCGCTCAGACCACCGGTGGCACTGAGTATGTCGGTATGCGAGTTGGCGACGTAGCCGCTTTCGATGCCGGTGATGTAAAGGTCGCCACCGGTGATGTTCGCCGTGCCGCTCACGCGCAGCGCCGAGCCCAGCGATACGGCAAGACGTCCGTTGCCCTGCTGGGTGTAATTGCCGGTGATCTTGACATCACCACCGGCGACACCAAGCACACCCGAATTGCCGACATTGCCGCCGATGGACGGGGTACCACTCAAGGTGCCCTGTGCGCCGATGGTGACGCTGGATGCCAGCGACTTCGCGGTCAGCACGCCGCCCTGGACCTGGGTCATGCCGGTGTAGCTCGAAGCTGCCGTGAGATTGAGCGTACCGGTGCCCTGCTTGATCAATCCGCCGGCACCTGAGATCGGATTGTTCCAGTTGGAGCTGCCGGTGAAGCTGACGGTGACGTCGCCCCAGTTGAATTGTTCCGGGCCATTCACCGCCTTGCCGACATCCAGTTCGCCATAACCGAACACCGCATCCACCCCCGGTGCGCCAAGGTCATCGGCGGTACCCAGCAGGGTCTGCCTCACCAGGTCGTTGCTGAAATACGGGTAAGCCTGCCACACCAGTGCGGCCGCACCGGAGACTTGCGGTGCCGCAAACGAGGTGCCCTCGACAACGTAGTAACTGGTACTGGTCGCGGTGTCATCCTTGCCGCTGACGATCACGTCGCCCGGTGCTGCCAGGCAGTAATTCATCGCGATGCCGCAGGCATTGGAGTAGCTCTCCAGCTTGGTGGGATTGTTGCTGTCCACCGCCACCGCCACCAGCCAGCCCTTTTCCAGCCCCAGCGTCGGTGCGTGGCTCGGCAATGCCGCGATGTCGCTGGGGTCGCTCTTCGAATCGTTGCCCGCGGCGAACACCACCAGGCCACCGTGCTGCACGACGAACGGCACATAGGCATTGCCGAACGCCTGGTTGATCGAGTTGTCGGTGGTGTCCCAGTAGATGCCACCCCAGGAATTGTTCATGATCTGCACGCCGGCATTGATCAGGGCCGGGTTGAGCGTCTGCGCGAAGAAATCGGCATCGGCGGCAGTGACCACATTGCCGTTGCCGGAACCGTCATCGGTCGGCTCGGTATCGCTGATGATGCGAGCCGAGACCAGGTCGGCACCCGGCGCGATGCCACCGGGGAACTTGTCAAAGGCCTGGCCTGCAGCAATTTCCGAGACCCAGGTGCCGTGACCGACGACATCATCGATCGAGGTGTTGTTGGAGCTCGGATCCACGTAAATCAATTCGCTCGTCACCCGGCCAGCCAGTGCCGGGTGATTGCGCATGATGCCGCTGTCGACGATGCCGATGGTGACGCCCGCACCGGTGAAGCCCTGCGTGTGGGCTGCATAGGTATTGGTGATTGCAAGCTGGGCGTCCAGCGGTGGCTGGGCCGATGCCGGCGGTGGCGCAGGCGGAGGCGGTGGTGCGGGCGCCGGTGCGGGCGCCGGTGCCGCTGGCGGCGCACTGCCGCCGCCACCGCAGGCACTCAGGCCGAGCACGGTTATCGCCAGTAATGCCGCGCTGCAACGCCTATACGACGCTTGATTGACGCTCATGTCGCCACCTCCGGATGGTTCGCCCTGTCGTCGCCAAGCCCCCCAGGCTGACGACATTCCTGCCGCATATTGACACAATCCAACGCCGTTGAATCCGCCGTATCGGTCACAAACCCGTACGCGCCATCCGGCTCAGAAGCTGGTGGAACTGGTTCCGCCGAACAGGCGAAGTTCCTTCGGCAAGGCGAACGTGATGTTCTCCGGTTCGCCGCCCAGTTCACGCACCGTATCGGCCCCCCACGACTGCAAGCGCGCAATCACGTCGCGCACGAGCTTCTCTGGTGCCGAGGCACCGGCGGTGAGGCCGATGCGGCTGACGCCATCGAGCCATTGGCGTTCGATGTGATCGGCACCATCGACCAGGTAGGCACGCACGCCCTGTTTCTCGGCCAGTTCGCGCAAACGGTTGGAATTGGAACTGTTGACCGAACCGACCACCAGCATCAGGTCCACCGCGTCGGCGAGCCGGCGTACCGCGTCCTGGCGGTTCTGGGTGGCATAGCAGATGTCGTCCTTGCGCGGGCCCTCGATGTCGGGAAACTTGGCCCGCAAGGCTTCGATGATCGCCTTGGTATCGTCCACCGACAACGTGGTCTGGGTGACGTAGGACAACTGGTCGGGAAATCGCGGCGACAACCGCTCGACGTCGACAAGCGACTCGACCAGCAGGATTTCACCGGCGTTGGCCGGATTCCACTGCCCCATCGTGCCCTCGACTTCGGGATGCCCGGCATGCCCGATCAGCACCACGCTGCGACCGATGCGGCCCAGCCGGGCCACTTCCATATGCACCTTGGTGACCAGCGGGCAGGTGGCATCGAACACCTTGAGGTCACGTTGCCCGGCCTCCTCGCGCACCGCCTGCGACACGCCATGCGCGCTGAAGATCACGGTGGCGCCGTCCGGCACCTCGTGCAACTCCTCGACGAACACGGCTCCGTCGGCACGCAGCTTGTCCACCACGTAGCGGTTGTGCACGACCTCGTGACGCACATAGATCGGTGAGCCGTACGACTCCAGCGCGCGCTCGACGATGGCGATGGCACGATCGACGCCGGCGCAGAAGCCGCGAGGGTTGGCGAGCAGAATGTCCATTGGCGTCTCAGTTGTCAGATCCTGCAGGAGCGGCTTCAGCCGTGACGTTTTCGCACCGGATTGGCAGAGAACATCGCGGCTGAAGCCGCTCCTGCTAAGGACGGCGATTATCGCATGCCACCCGTGGGCTTGCTGTTGAACAGACCAAACACGATCAGCAGCACTGCGCCTGCAGTTATGCCGCAATCGGCGAGGTTGAACACGGGATAGCTCCATTGGCCGTAATAGACCTGGATGAAGTCAGTGACCTGCGAAGCGTGCAGGCGATCGATCAGGTTGCCAATGGCACCGCCAATGATCAGTGCCAACGGCAAGGCGGTGCGCCAGTCGCGCCGTGGCGTGCGTTTCAGCCACACCACCAGCACCGCACTGATCACTGCAGCGAGCACCACGAAAAACCAGCGTTGCCAACCCGAACCGTCCGCCAGAAAACTGAACGCCGCGCCACGGTTGAAAGCCAGCGTCCAGTTGAGAAAGCCCGGAATCACCGCATGGGGCATCCCCATCGGTTGCAGCGCATGCACCGCCCACCACTTGCTGAGCTGATCGAGCGCAATGACCACGACGGAGAGCGATAGCCAGGGGAGCGCATGGGGTTTGGTCGTCATGGGGCGTGGATTACCGGGCAGGTTGTTTGAACATCGATGGATGACGCATCATCTGCGGGAGCGCACCTTGTGCGCGATTGCCTTCGAAGTTCGGTCATGCCGAAAGCATGCGCGCACACGGTGCGCTCCCACAGGGTTTTCGATCAGAACCAGCGACGATCCTCGCCCGGCCCTTCCACATTGTCGACGCAACGACCGCACAGCTCGGGATGCGGCGCATGGGTACCGACATCATCGCGGCGATGCCAGCAGCGCACGCATTTGGTCGCTTCGCTGACACTGGCAGAGACCCACGCTTCGGTACCTTCCAGCTCCGCTCTGGCCGCATCATCGGGACGTGGCGTGAGCGGTGCCAGCACCAGCTCCGAGCTGATGAAGAAGAAGCGCAATTCGTCGGCGCTTTCGGCGTACCGCGCCTGCAATGCCGCATCGGCATGGATCACCAGCTTTGCTTCCAGTGCGGCGCCGATCCGGTCGGCCTTGCGCATGCCTTCGAGCACGCGCGAAGCGGTATCGCGCATCGCCAGCAGGTCGGTCCAGTAACGGCGCTGCTCCGGCGAGTTCTGGGTCGCTACCAGACCGGCGTACCAAGTCTCGAACAACACGCTCTCGCTGCGCTCGCCCGGCATGGCCTGCCAGATCTCCTCGGCGGTGAAGCTCAACACCGGCGCCAGCCAGCGCACCAGCGCCTCGGTGATGCGATACATCGCGCTCTGCGCGCTGCGCCGGCCACGACTGTCGGTCGGCATGGTGTAGAGCCGGTCCTTGGTGATGTCCAGGTACAGCGCACCCAGTTCGTTGGTGCAGAAATTCTGGATCCGTGCCACCACTTCGGGGAAGTCGTAGCGTTCGTACGCGGCCAGCACGGCCTGCTGCACATCGAAGGCCTGCTGCACCGCCCATTGATCGAGCAGCAGGCTGTTCTCCACCGGCAACAGGTGTTGCGCCGGATCGAAACCGTCGAGATTGCCGAGCAGGAATTTCGCCGTGTTGCGAATGCGCCGGTAGGTATCGGATACGCGCTTGAGGATCTCGTCGGAGACGGTCATCTCGTTGCGGTAGTCGGCCGAGGCCACCCACAGTCGCAGCACGTCCGCACCGAGCGTATCCATCACCTTCTGCGGCGCCACCACGTTGCCCAGCGACTTGGACATCTTGCGGCCGTTCGCATCCACCGCGAAACCGTGGGTAAGCACATCGTCATAGGGCGCACGACCGTGGATCGCCGACGAAGTCAGCAGGGATGACTGGAACCAGCCGCGATGCTGGTCGGAGCCTTCCAGGTACATGACCTTGTACGTCGATGCATCGCCCTGCTGCAATTCCGGGCGCTGGCCGATCACCGCGTAATGGGTCACGCCCGAATCGAACCAGACATCCAGCACGTCGGTGACTTTTTCGTAATCATCCACCTGGTCGCCAAGCAGCTCGGCCGGATCCAGTGTGAACCAGGCGTCGACACCGCCCTGCTCCACTTTCTTCGCGACCTGCTCGAGCAAGGCGACGGAATCAGGATGTGGCTCCTGGGTGGCCTTGTGCACGAACAGCGCGATCGGCACGCCCCAGGTGCGCTGGCGCGAAATGCACCAGTCCGGACGACCCGCGACCATGCCGGCGATGCGTTCCTCGCCCCAGCCCGGTACCCAGCGTACGTCCTTGATCGATGCCAGCGCGGTCTTGCGCAAGTCGGCCTGTTCCATCGAGACGAACCACTGCGGCGTGGTGCGATAGATCACCGGTGTCTTGTGCCGCCAGCAGTTCGGATAGCTGTGCTCGATCCTGGCGAAGGCCAGCAACACGCCGCGCTGGCGCAGCACCTCGACCAGCGCGTCATTGGCCTTCCAGATATGCATGTTGCCCAGCTCGACCCCATCGGCCGCCGGTGTATCGGCGCGATAGGCACCACGCGGCCCCACGTAATTGAGCAGACCGATGCCGTACTGGTTGCCGACCACGAAATCCTCGACACCGTGGTCGGGGGCGGTGTGCACCGCGCCGGTACCGTCTTCGGCCGACACGTGGTCACCCACGATCACCGGCACCACGCGTTCATAGAACGGATGCTGCAGCTGGACATGTTCCAGCGTCTGGCCGATGGCGTGGCCGAGCACGCTGGCCTGCTCCAGGCCATAACGCTGGGCGACCTTCTCGACCAGCGCGCTGGCGACCACCAGCAACACGCGACGACCCGCGCGATTCGGACCTTCGATCAAGGCGTATTCCAGATCCGGCCCCAGCGACACCGCCTGGCTTTCCGGCAGCGTCCACGGCGTGGTGGTCCAGATCGGGATGGCGACGATGGCATTGCCAGCGTCGACGCCGAACTTCGCAGCCAGCGCCGAGGCGTCGATCGCGTCATAGGCCACATCAACGGCGGGCGACTGCTTGTCGCCGTACTCGATCTCGGCCTCGGCCAGTGCCGAGGCGCAGTCGAAGCACCAGTACACCGGCTTGGCACCGCGCATCACATGGCCATTGGCCACGATCCGCGCCAGCGCGCGCAGCATGTCGGCTTCGTAGCTGAAATCCATGGTCCGATAGGGTTTCTGCCAGTCTCCCAGCACGCCCAGGCGCTTGAAGTCGTTGCGCTGGGTATCGACCTGCTCGGCGGCATATTCGCGGCACTTCTGCCGGAACTGGGCCGCATCGAGCTTGTCGCCCGGCTTGCCGAACTTTTTTTCCACCGCGATCTCGATCGGCAGGCCGTGACAATCCCAGCCCGGCACGTACGGCGCGCGATGGCCGGACAACAGCTTGGACTTGACCGTGA
>DATMTH010000046.1:0-2313 GCA_035564915.1 Rhodanobacter sp. | reverse complement strand
GCCGGTCGGTGGCCTGCTGAACGGCCTGCTGCTGTATTACGGCAAGCGGCAGAACCGTACCGGGCTCAAGGATTCGGTGATCATTGCGGTCAACGACCAGAACGGCAAATTGCCGTGGAAGACGCTGTGGATCAAACCCGTCGCCACGCTGATCACGCTGGGCTGCGGCGGTTCGGCCGGCAAGGAAGGTCCCTGCTCGCACCTGGGCGCCAGCATCGCCGCCGGTCTCGGTGAGCTGCTGCACCTCAACTCCGAATTGCGCCGGCGTCTGGTGGCCTGCGGCGTCAGCGCGGGTTTCGCCAGCGTGTTCGGCACGCCCATCGCGGGCGCCATCTATGGCGTCGAGATGCTGGCCATCGGTCGCATCCGCCACAACTTCCTGTTCCCCGCCATCGTCGCCGGCGTGACCTCGTATGAAGTCAGCCGCTTCTGGGGTGTGCCCTATCCGAAGATCAATGTCTCCTTCGTCGGCGACTTCACCGAGCTGCTGTTCCTGAAGACCGTGATGATCGGCATCCTGTGCGGCGTAGTGGCCTGGATATTCATCGAATTGCTGCACGGCATGCGACGCCAGTTCACCCGCCTGCGCGAGCGCTTCGGGATCTGGCCACCGCTGATGCCATGCATTGGCGGCGTGATTCTGGCCCTGTTGATCGTGGTGATCCCCAACCAGTACATGGGCCTGAGCCTGCCGCTGATGGATAACGCGCTGCAGGGTCAGCCGATGCCTTATCTCGGCTTCCTGTGGAAGGCACTGCTGGTCGCGGTCACGCTGGGCTCGGGCTTTTACGGCGGCCTGATCACCGAACAGTTCGTGATGGGCGCGGTCGCCGGCGGCGCCTTTGCGCACCTGTTCGGACTGTCACCGGCACTGGGCGCGGCGGTGGGACTGGTCTCGGTCGTGGCGGCCGCCTCCAATACGCCGATTGCGGCGATCCTGATGGGCGTCGAATTGCTCGGTGGCGACAGCACGTTGTATGTCGCCGGTGCCTCCATTGCTGCCTACCTCATCGTCGGCCACCGCAGCGTCTATCCCGAGCAGCAGATCGCCGCCACCAAGACCTCGTGGATGACCGCTCGCGCCGACGTGCTGGTCAGCCAGGAAAAGGTCCGCCTGTCCGGCGAACTGCTGCGCTGGTGGCACGAACGCCGGCACCCTGGCACGCCGTATACCGCGGACCCGACCGATCCGCCCGAGGACCGGCTGTAGTTCGCAAGGCTTGCAGCCGCGCCGCAAAAACCCGCGATGTTCCGGGGCAAACTTCATTCCGCGCCTGCCATCGGTTTGTCCGCACGGCTGAAGGCATCCATGTCCGTCGCCGTGACGTATATGGGAGTGCGGCACCTCTGCCCCGCCAAGGAACTGCCCATGAAGCTTTCGACCAGACTGACCATCGTCGCCGCAGTGGCTGCCATCGCCCTTGCACCACCTGCCTTCGCGGCGCTCAAGGTGGGCACCCAGGCCCCCGACTTCACCGCGCCGGCCTACCTCGCCGGGCAACCGTTCACCTTCAACCTTACTGCCGCCCTGAAAAAGGGTCCGGTGGTGGTCTATTTCTTTCCCGCGCCACACACCAGCGGCTGCAATATCGAGGCGCATCTTTTCTCGCAGGCCATCGACCAGTTCAAGGCACTGCACGCCACCGTGATCGGCGTCAGCGCGGGCCATCTTTCGCAACTGGCGGCGTTCTCGAAAGAAGCCGACCACTGCAGCGGCAAGTTCCCGGTAGCCGCCGACAAGGGCGCGAAGATTGCCAAGGCCTACGACGCCACCTTGTTCTTCCGCCCCGGCTGGTCGAACCGGACCTCGTACGTGATCGCCCCGTCCGGAAAAATCGCGTTCGTCTATTCCAGCCTCAGCCCGACCAAGCATGTGCAAGAAACGCTGGATGCCGTGAAGGCGCTGGAGAAATCGCCGGCGGCACGCCCACATGCGGCGTCGAAACAACCCTGAGCAGTTGCCACGGCATCACCACGTGTCGATTCCACGACACGCCATTCGTCGTCTCCCCGGACCACCCACAACCATCCGAGGAGATGCCACATGAAGCTGTACTGGTCGGACGTACTGTCGCCACGCAAGGCCTGCGCGGTGGCGAAATACCTGCAATCACCGGTGGAATATGCCTATCTCGACCTTGGCCGGGGCGAGCACAAGACCACGGGTTATCTCGCGCTCAATCCCAACGGCAAGGTGCCGACGCTGGTGGACGGCTCGCTCGTGTTATGGGAAGCCGATGCCATCATGTGCCATCTGGCCGCGCGCAGCGATTCGGAGCTGTGGCCGCAGGACGGGCGCCAGATCGAGGTGAT
>DATMTH010000045.1:0-4375 GCA_035564915.1 Rhodanobacter sp. | reverse complement strand
GAGCTTCAGATCCTGCAGCGGTTTGCCGCCCCAGTCGCCCGAGATCGAGTCGGTGAACGCCTGGCCGTAACCGGTGGAGCCGTGGAAGTTGATCGTGACCACGGCGAAGCCCTGCCCCGCATAGGTCTGCGGATTCCAGCGATAGCTCCAGCTGTTGGTCATGGCGCCCTGCGGACCGCCGTGGATGATGAAGGCCACCGGATACTTCTTGCCGGGTTCATAGCCCGCCGGCTTCACCACGTAGCCCTGCACCGGCTCGTTGTTCCAGCCCTTGAACGTGAAGAACTCGAAATCGCCCTCGTGCGCGTTCCTGAGCAGGTCGGCGTTGTAGTGCGTGACCTGCCTGAGATCCTTGCCGTCGGCATCCACGGTGTACAGATCGGTGGGACGCTTGAGGTCGTTGCGCGCCAGCAGCAGGCGCGACCCGGCCAGCGAATAGCCGTCCACCTCGCCATTGCCGACCAGCTCGCGCACCTTGCCGCTGGCGGTGTCCACCGCGAACAACGGATGCTGGCCTTCGTCGTCGGCAGTGACGTAGAGCGTCTTGCCGTCGGCCGAAATGCCCATGCCGCCCGGCGAACGATCCCAGTGCGGATCAATCTCGCGCTTCGCGCCGGTCGCCAGGTCCAGCGCCATGATGCCGAAGCGGTCCGCCTCGAAACCCGGCGTCTTCATCGCGAGGTAGTACAGCGTCTTGCCGTCCGGCGAGGGCACCGGGTAGGCGTCCCAGGCCTTGTTTTCGGCGGTGAGGTTGACCGGCGCGGCAGAGCCGTCGGCCGGCACCTTGTAGATGTCGAAGTTGGTGGACCACGGTTCGCTGTGGCCGGCGATGCGCACGTCGAAGTACACCGTCTTGCCGTCGGGCGAGTACGCGAACTCGCTGTCGTCGCCGAACGGCTTGCTGGGCACGTCGCCGTCGATGCCGCGGCTGAGCAGCGTCGGCTCCGCGGGCAGCTGGCCATGCGCATCGAAGCGGCCGAGGTAGAGCTGGTTGCGCGTGCCATCGGACCAGGTGTCCCAGTGCCGCACGAACAGCTTCTTGTACAAGGTTCCCGTAGCCTTGTCCGCCGCACGCTGGTCCAACTTCGCCTTGGTGCAGGCCAGCGGGCCCGCGCAGTCGGTGAACACCGCGTAGGAAAGCAACACGCTCTTGCCGTCCGGTGCCAGCTTGTAGTCCTGGATGTCCAGCGGACCATGGCTCACCTGCACCGGCGCGATGCTCATCGGCGCATGGTGGGCCCCGCCCAGCAAGTCGCCCACGCCGCGCTGCCACAACTGGGTCACGCCTTGCACCGGCGCGAGGAAGTACAGGCTGCGCCCATCCGGCGACCAGCGCGGCGAGGAAGCCGCCATGTTCACCAGCTTCACCGGCCTCGCACCGTTCTGCGCCAGGTCCAGCAGGTAGATCGCGTTGATTCCCTTGTTCGCCGCGTAGTCCGTGCTGCGCAAGCCGTAGGCGGCGTAGCGCCCGTCCGGCGACAGCTGCGGATCGGAGACCCGCTGCATCATCACCAGGTCGCGCACATTGAACGGGTGCGGCGCGTGGTCCAGCGTGATCGCGGTGTCGATCGGTGCCACCGTGTCGGTGTCCGCCGCCAACGCGGGCGAGGCCACCAGTGCCAGCAGCAGCGCGGCCGTCAGGGCCTTTTTCATGATCGTTCCCCAGGGTGATTGGCAAAGGAGGAAGGTAAGCGGATCGACGCAAGGGGACAAGCGGCGCTGCCGAGGCCAACCCTTGTCCGTACAATGCAAACATCGCTGAGACGCCCACCTGCGAGGTTCGGATGACAACGACCACACTGGAAAGCCTGCGCCAACGCCGCGACGAACTGCTGGCCATCGCCACCAGTTGCGGCGCCTCGGATCTGCGCGTCTTCGGTTCGGTTGCCCGCGGCGACGACACCGGCAACAGCGATGTGGATTCCCTCATTCGCATGCAGCAAGGCCGCAGCCTGCTCGACCTCGCCACCTTGCGCGACAAACTCCAGACCGCCATCGCCCGCCCGGTCGACGTGGTTTCCGAAAACGGCATCTACCCTTATTTGCGCCAACACATACTCAACGAGGCCGTCCCGTTGTGACGAAAGCATCCACCAAAGGATGGTCAAGCCGGACAAGCGCGCAGTGCGCAAAACGCCAGAACAGGCGAACGTAGCGAGCCATCCAGTGTCCGTGGGCTATCGGACACAAAAGCACTGGATGACCGCATTCGCCGCTGAAAAGCGCCTCCTGCTTTCCCTAGGGAAGGTCTGATCAATTGGCTTCTTGCTCGTCATTCCTGCGAAGGCAGGAATCCAGTGCCTTTGCGTTCCATGGTTTACAGGCACTGGATCCCAGCTTTCGCTGGGATGACGGGCAAAATCAAAGCTTCCCTAGAGATGGCGGGCAAGAGGCCGATTGACCAGGCTGCACCTGACCGGGGCCACTCCGTACCGTCCCATCAGGCCAGCCGGCGCTTCCACCCGGCACACGCCACAATGTGTGCCGAAAGCCGCAACCGCTACGCAGCCTGCGGCGGATGATGCGACTTGTCCCCAAGCCCCGCCAACAGGCCCGCCACCGAGACATCCTCGTCCAGGCATTCCCAGTGCAAGCCGCGCGAACTGATCCGGACCGACTCGCGCTGCATCGATGTCGCCTTCAGCAACCGCGGGAACCACGCCAACGGCACACCCAGCGTGCGACCGTCCTGCAGCTCCACCCACATGTTGTCGCGATCGAAGCGCACCTTCGTCGCCTTAACCGAAGAAGTCATGCCAAGCCCTCTCGACCATTGCACGCCTGGATTCAATCACGTCCAACAACTCACGCAAGGTCTTTGCATTGAAACCGTCGTTGTACGCCACCCTCACCTGCGGGGACAGCCAGAACTTCGCTTCCAGTCCGTCGTGCTCCACATGCACGTGCACGGGCTCGCGCGGATCGCCTTCGTTGGCGTAGAAGAAGAAACGAAATCCGCGATAGCGGAAAACGGTCGGCACACGCAAGTCCCGTAGCGGCTCCTTTGGCAGCTTACCCGAATCCCTGCGGTACATGGGACGTGCGATAGTCGGATCACGACCCGGCACCACGGACGCACCTAGACCAGTGTCATCCCGCAGAGACTAGCCATACTGGCTTCGCAATCCGGCATGCGGCTGATTCGCACGCTTGTTCGGCGACGCGCAGGCATACATGCCGGTGAACACACCACTCGACCGTGCAAGCGCATGCAAGTCGCAGCGGCGCAAGGCCGTCGGCTTCCGCAACCTCGCCGTGCACAGCTACAGCAGCATCGACTGGGCCATCGTGCACGCCATTGCCACCCGGCACCTGGACGATTTCGCGCGCCTCGCCGATTGGATTAGGGCGCAAGGCTGACGGGATTCGCTACCCCGGATACTGTCTGGCTCCGCCCGGCGGCAGCGACGGTTGCGGATCGCCGACCCGCTGCAGTATCACCAGGTCGCGCATATTGAACGGATGCGGCACGAGCCGGGAGGCGCCGAACATCACCGACCCCGCGCTCCCGCTTGCGGACCACGCATCCGTCGCTACCGTCCTCACCCGTACGGGACATTCCGCGCCAGCCCAATCGGCCGCAAGCTGACAAATTGCGTCACATGCCGCCCAAAATGATCAGGGTTCACAAAGCAACCCAAGTGCCGGCAAGCGCACAAAACCAGGCGCGCATACTACCGGTAGCGGGCTTTCGTGACCGCATGCACAACACACAAGCGCCGCAACATGAGGCAATATGTCCGCGGTGGTCGTGGCATGTTAGATGCTTCGGTACCGCCAGCTTCCTGGTCGTTCCTGACCAAGTCGTGTTGGGGTTCGATCCCGCCTAGGGGGTATCGGGGCCGGAACCCAGGGGGCCACAACGCTAGCTAGCCAACAGAAGGAACCACCATGAAGACCATGCAGAAAGGCTTCACCCTGATCGAACTGATGATCGTCGTGGCGATCATCGCCATCTTGGCGGCCATCGCCATCCCGGCTTACCAGGACTACACCGTTCGCTCCAAGGTGACGGAGCTGGTTGTGGCCGCTGACGCCTGCAAAACATCAGTGAGCGAGTACTTCCAGTCGAGAGGCACAATGCCTTCAAGCATGAGCGCTTCCGGCTGCAGCGCCGCCACGTCCCAGTACAACAACGGCATTACGATTTCGGGCGGCGGCAGCGCCACGGCTGCCACCACGATCACCGTTGCGGTCAATGGCACCAATCTGCCACAGGCCTCCGGCGATAATTTCTCTCTCGTTGGAACGCCAGGAGCCGACACCTCCAAGCCCATCGCTTGGTCCTGCGCCGCTACCACCACGACCATTCCCAACAAGTACCTGCCGGCGACCTGCCGCCACTGATGGCTACTTCGAACTGATCGCCAAGAAC
>DATMTH010000044.1:0-2015 GCA_035564915.1 Rhodanobacter sp. | reverse complement strand
TGCAGGAATCGGTGCGCCACGGCGTCACCACCTGTTTCGTCGGCAGCTGCTCGATCAGCATGATCTACAGCGACGCCGAGGATGCCTCGGATATTTTCACCCGCGTGGAATCGATTCCGCGCGAATACGTGCTGCCCGCGCTGCGCGAAAAGAAGACCTGGAACGACGCGGCCAGTTACGTGGCGCATCTGCATAGCCTGCCGCTGGGGCCGAACATCGCCAGCTACATGGGCCACTCGGACCTGCGCGTGGCGGCGATGGGGCTGGGCCGCTCGGTCGACCCGAAGCAGGTACCGACCGAGGCCGAACTGCAGCTCATGGAGAAGCACCTCAACGAGGGCATCGACCACGGCCTGCTCGGCATGTCGGGCATGACCAATCCCTGGGACAAGGTCGATGGCGATCGCTACCGTTCCTCCGCCTTGCCGTCGGTGTATGCGCGCTGGAGCGAGTATCGGCGCCTGCACAAGCTGCTGCGTCGGCGCGGCGCGATCCTGCAATCCGCGCCCAATCTCAACAATCCGATCAACGCGGTGTTCTACCTGTTCACTTCGGCCAGCCTGGCCGTGCGTCGTCGGCTGAAGACCACGCTGATCACCCTGATGGACGTCAAGGCGAAGCCGAAGATCGACATCGTGATGGGCGCGGTCACGCGATTCTTCAACGCCTGCCTGGGTGCCTCGTTCCGCTGGCAGGCGTTGCCGCAGCCATTCCAGGTGTATGCCGACGGCATCGACTTCGTGATCTTCGAGGAGTTTCCCGCCGGCGAGGCGGCGCTGCATCTGAAGCGCGAATTCGACCGCCAGAAGTTGTTTGCCAGCCCTGACTACCGCACGAAATTCAAGGCGGATTACAAAAAAAAGTGGGGCGGACGCGTGTGGCATCGCGACTTCGGCGACGCGCATGTGATCGATTGCCCGGACAAGTCACTGGTGGGCAAGACCATCCGGCAGATCGCCGACGAACGCGGTGAGCACGAGGTCGATACCTTTCTCGACCTGGTGATCGATCACGGCCCCAGGCTGCGTTGGTCGACCTTGATCGGCAACCACAATCCGAAACGGGTGGCGGTCAACCTCAACCAGCCTTACGCGATCATGGGTTTCTCCGATGCCGGCGCGCACTTGCGCAACATGGCGTTCTACAACTTCGGCCTGGCGCTGCTGCAGCTGACGGTGCAGGACGCCCCGGTGATGACGCCCGAGAAGGCGGTGTGGCGACTGACCGGCGAGATCGCCGACTGGTACGACCTGGACACCGGCAAGCTCGCACCCGGGGCCCAGGCCGATATCGTGCTGCTGGATCCCGTTGCGTTGAAACGCACACGACTGGATCGTTATGCCGAGGCCCCGTTCGAAGCCATGGGCGGGCTGCAACGCGTGGTCAACCGCAACGACGGGGTGATCCGCTGCACGCTGATCCGGGGCCAGCTGGCGTTCGAAAACGACACGCCGTCGCCGCTGCTCGGAAGGCAGGCCATGGGTCGCTTCCTGGCCCGCCGTCCCTAAGGCCGATGTGCGTGGTGTCCGGGGCAGAAACTCTTCCTGCCGGCATGCTCCGGAGCCGCGCGTCACTCTTCGCGCAGATGTTTCACATGGCGCCAGACATACAAGCCGAAGGCGATCAGGAGCATGGCCAGGATCACCGCATCGAAGCGGTGGAACCAGTTGCCCAGGGTGTCCCAGTGCTGCCCCAGCTTTTCGCCGATCCAGGCCAGTAGCGCGCACCAGATGAGCGAGCCCAGGAAGGTGTAAAGGCAGAACCGCCAGATCGGCATGCGTGCCACGCCGGCGGGAAAGGAGATGAAGGTGCGCACCACGGGCAAAAGCCGTCCCACGAAAATGATGATGCCGCCATGTTCGCGAAACCAGCGGTCGGCCAGGTCCAGGTCCCTGCGCGAAACCAGCAGATACCTGCCGTAGCGCTCCACCAGTTTTCGACCACCCCACGCGCCGACTGCATAGGCCAGCAGCGAGCCGAGCACGCAGCCGACAGCGCCGGCCAGTGCCACGATC
>DATMTH010000043.1:0-2851 GCA_035564915.1 Rhodanobacter sp. | reverse complement strand
ATCTGCATGGTCACCCATGACGCGCGTTACGCCGAGTTGGCCGATCGCAAGATCCGCCTGTTCGACGGCCGCGTGGTCGACGAGGAAACCTACGATCGTTTGCGCCGCGAAGACGAGCAGCGGCTGGACGCGCTGATCGGCCAGCGCATCGAGATCGGCGCATGAACGTGTGGCTTGCCGAGATCTGGCGCGCGTGGCGGGCGAGTCTGCGCCGACCGGGCTTCCTGCTGCTGGCCGTCGGTGTGCTGGCGTTGGGCGTGGGTTCGGCCAGCACCGTATTCACCTTGATCGATGGCGTGTTGTTGCGTCCGCTGCCTTATCCCGAGCCACATCAACTGGTGGCTCTGGGCCAGCTGCAGCAGGGTGATGTCCAGGGGATGTCGCCGCAGCAGTATCAGCAGTTGGCCGGCCTGCCGGGCGTGGGCTCGCTTGGCGTCTTCAAGGATGGACAGACTGCGACGAACATTGCCGGCATGGGCGAACCCGTGCAGGTGCCCGCGCTGGAGATCGACCGTGGCCTGTTGCCCACGCTGCACGTGCCACTCGCGCTGGGACGCAATTTCACCGCGCAGGAGGATCAGCCGCATGGGCCGCCGGCGGTGATCCTGTATCACGGTTTCTGGCTGCGTCATTTTGGCGGCAATGCCGCGGTGGTTGGTCGGACCATGCAGGTGGAAGGGGTGGCGCATACGATCGTCGGCGTGCTGCCGGCAGGTTTTGATCTGGGGCAAGCCTCGATGGCCTTGCCTACTGCCTTTCCCGCGCATTCGCACGACGACGGCACCAACTACACCGTGGTGGCGCGCCTGGCGCCGGGCGTCACGCGTCAGGCGCTGGCTGCGCAAGTGGAGACGCGCCTGCATGCTTTTTATACCGCGCAAGGCAGCAAGGCCTATGGCGGCGATTACTGGCACCGCGCGCAATTTGGCGCGCAGGATTTCAGCGCGGAGGAACATTCCGGTCAGCGCGCCACCTCGCTGATGTGGCTTGCCAGTGCCGCGCTGCTGTTGTTGATCGTTCTGGTCAACCTGACCAATCTGATGATGCTGCGTGCGATCGGACGCAGTCACGATGCTTCCGTGCGCGGTGCGCTCGGCGCGCCACTGTGGCGGGTGGCCTTGCCTTCGATGGCCGAGGGTGTGCTGATCGGTCTGGGCGGTTTGCTGCTGGGCCAGGGATTGGCCGCCCTGGGTTTGCTGGCTCTGCGCACATGGATGCCGATCGACTGGATGGCAGTGGAATGGACACAGCCCGGCGGGCTGAGTCTGGGCCGCGAGGCATGGGGTCTGGCAATAGCCATCGGCTTGTTTGGCGCGTTGATCGCCACGTTGCTGGGACTGTGGCGCGGCCGTGCCGCGCTGTCGATCGACAGTCTGCGCGAAGGCGGGCGCAGCGGACTGAGCCGGCGCAGCGGCCTGCTGGGAAAAATACTGGTGATCGCGCAGGTGGCCCTGGCCTCGTTGCTGCTTTGTGCGACTGGCGTGTTCCTGCACAACCGGCTCGCCGCTGCCCGGGTCGATCTCGGCTTCGATGCGCGCAACGTGCTCACCTTCGAGTTGGCCCCGGTCAAGGCCACCTATCCCGATGCTGCTTCGGTGCGGTTGTTGTCGCAACGGCTGGTTGATCGTCTGCGCCATATTCCGGGTGTGCGCCAGGCCGAGGGCGGCACCAATCTGCCAGCGGGTGATTTCAGCGGTCAATGGAATACCGGCGGCCTGCATGTGCCCGGCGGCGAGGATTTCAATGCGCAGTTTCGTGCGATCGACCCGGCCTTCTTCCAGGTCTTTGATATCCATCTGCGCCGGGGTCGGCTGTTCGCCAATACCGATGTGCATGGCGGCGAAGCCGTCGCCATCGTCAATCAGAAATTTGCCGACATGAATTATGCTGGCCATGCGCTGGGCCAGACGATCCAGCAAGGCTCCGGTGCGGACATGTTGTCGGCACGTATCGTCGGCGTGGTGGCGGACACCTACCAGTTCGGCCCGGAAAACCCGGACTCGGTGCGGCCCATCCTCTACCTGCCGCTGGCCCAGACACCCGACGATGACTTGCGTGTGTTTCGCACCTACGAGCCGATGCGTTTCGCGATCAAGGTGCGTGGCCAACCCGACAGTTACGCTGCCGCCGTCAAGCAGGCGGTGGCTGAAGTGGCGCCCGACCAGCCGATCAACCATGTGCAAAGCATGGCTTACATCATCCATGACATCACCTCCGACACGGAATTCGATCTGATGCTGGTCGGCTTGTTCGGTGGTCTGGCCCTGCTATTGGCAGCGATGGGCATGTACGCCGTGATGGCGGTCGCGGTGGCCTTGCGCGAGCGCGAGCTCGGCGTGCGCGCCGCGCTGGGCGCATCACCACGTGGCTTGTTGCTGCTGATATTGCGCGTCGGTTTGCTGCAGATTCTGTTTGGACTGCTGGCCGGCTTGGTGCTGGGTGCGGCCGGCGCACGCGTACTGCGTGCGGTAGTGGTGCAACTGGGCCGCAGCGTGTTCGATCCGTGGTCCATCGTCGCTGCCTGCGTCGTGCTCACCGTCGCCGGCCTGCTCGCCTGCCTGATCCCGGCCATGCGCGCCGGCCGTATCCATCCCATGCGCGCGCTGCGCGGAGAATGACGATGATCGTACGTGAATTTCGCGGTGCCTGGCGGCGATTGCTGAAACGTCCCGGTTACGCGGCCTTGTCGGTGGGCGTGCTGGGGGTAGGCTTGGGCTTGGTGCTGTTTCTTTTCAGCATGGTCAATTCGCTGATCCTGCAGCCGTTGCCGTTTGCGCACGCCGATCGACTGATGGCGGTGGGCGAGCCTGTATTCAACGGCGTTGACGACATCGATAGCGACCAGTATCTG
>DATMTH010000042.1:0-17347 GCA_035564915.1 Rhodanobacter sp. | reverse complement strand
CCCGGGGGATGCCCCGGGGCGATCAATCCTCGACCGACACGGCGCCCTTGGTCTCGATCACTTTCTTGCCACGATAGAAGCCATCCTTGGTGACGTGATGGCGCAGATGCACTTCGCCACTGGTCGGATCGGTGGACAACTGCACGGTCTTCAACGAGTCGTGCGAACGGCGCATGCCGCGGGTGGACGGGGTACGGCGGCTCTTGGCAACGGCCATGGTAGTTCTCCAGCTGAAACTTGATGATCTGAAATCGGGATGATCCGGACTGGCCGGACCGGTGCTTACTTCTTCAGTTCGCGCAACACCGCGAACGGATTTTCCGTACTCCCCTCGCCAGCGAATTCATCGCCCGGCACGGGGCCTGTCACTTCGTCGGGCAGGCTGCTGTCCGGATTGACCGGAACCAGCGGCAGCGCCAACAGCAATTCGTCCTCGATGACATCCGCCGGATTCAGGCGGCCGTCCTCGGCCACCAGCAGTGGCTCGCAGTCCGGCGGCAAGCCAGCCTCGTCACGCTCCTGCCTGATCAGACCCAGCCGCGTATCCAGCATGACCGGCATGACAAACGGCTCCAGCGTACGCTGGCAAAGCAGTGTCAATTCAGCTTTTGCCCGGACATCCACATAGCTGATACCCAGCCCGTCACGCCCGAAATTCAGCTCGAACATCACCTCGCCATCCGTGCTGGCCAGCGCCTCGCAGAGGCGCCGCAGACCGGCGACAGGCAGGTTTCCTTCGAACGAACGCCGCGCTGAAACCATGCGCCAAGCGTCCACGGACGCTGGCAGTGTCAAGGACATAATCGCGAAATGGTAGGTTTCAAGCGCCACGAAGTCAACCGCCGCGCGCGCTGAACGCTGAAAATGCGCCAACTCGACCCGCTATTTTGCCTGATCCATCCCCGATGCGGCAGACTGATTGCTTTCTGCTGCCCGAGCCACCGTCTTTGTCCCATTATCTGATGCTCGATCTGGCCGTGCCGGTGGTGTTGCTGGCCGTGCTGGCTGGCGCCCTCCTCCTGCGTCGTCGCCAGAACCGCCGCGGCGGCAGCCTGCGGAGCCTGCTCGACCTGGCCGACCGGCTGGAAGCCGACTTGAAAACCTGCCGCTCCGGCCTGCAGCAGGCGCATGCCGTCATGTCGCTCAACCCGGATCTGCCGCAGGCCAGTGAACAGGATGCCCGGCATGCGATCGACGCCGGCCTGCGCGCGCTGCTGCAGCAACGCCTGTGGATTCGCGATCGCTCGCCGCGCGCCAGTCAGCACGAACTGGATGAAGCGGCGGCCTCGATGCGCAGCACCCGCGAACGGCTGCAACCGCTGCTGCGCGCGCTCAGCCAGGCCCAGGCGGATCTGGACAGCGCGATGCGCGAACACATCCGGCGGGATCCTGATTCATGACCTCGACAGCACCACGCATCGTCCTTGGCTCGACCTCGCGCTACCGCGCCGAACTGTTGCGCCGGCTGGTTCCGGCGTTCGAACAGGTGGCGCCGGAAACCGATGAAGCGCACTTGCCCGATGAAGCGCCTGCAGCGCGTGCACTGAGACTGGCTATCGCCAAGGCAGCATCCGCGGCGCGTGGACAGGCGGAGTCTCTGGTGATCGGCTCCGACCAGGTCGCCGAACTCGACGGCATCGTGCTGGACAAGCCCGGCACCGTCGAACGCGCATGTCGGCAACTGGCGGCCAGTTCGGGGCGGGAAATGCATTTCCACACGGCGCTGTGTCTCCTGGATACCCGTGACCGAAGCAGGCATACCCATGTCGACCACACCCGGGTACGTTTTCGCCTGCTGCAAGCCGACGAAATCAGTCGCTATGTGGAACGCGAGCAGCCGCTGGATTGCGCCGGCAGTTTCAAATGCGAAGGGCTCGGCATCTGCCTGTTCGAGGCCATCGACAATCGCGACCCGAGTGCGCTGATCGGCCTGCCTCTGATCGCGCTGGCGCGCCTGTTGCGTCAGGTCGGCGCGACCTTGCCCTGACCCCTTGCCGGAACATCCCCCGCAGCCCGCTACACTGCAGAGCATCACGCCAGCGAAGAACCCGCTCTCGATGCCGACCATGACCCAGCCCCACGATGACTCCCTGCAGCAGCGCCTGGAGGCCGCCATGGCCCAGGTCAACCGCGTGCTGCTGGGCAAGCCGCGCCAGGTGAAGCTGTCATTCACCTGCCTGATCGCCGGTGGCCACCTGTTGCTGGAAGACGTGCCTGGCGTGGGCAAGACCACCCTCGCGCACGCGCTGGCCGCCACCTTCTCGCTGGAGTTCCAGCGTGTCCAGTTCACCAGCGACCTGCTGCCCTCGGACATCATCGGCGTCAGCGTGTACGAGCGTGAAAGCGGCCAGTTCCGATTTCATCCCGGCCCGATTTTCACCGGCCTGCTGCTGGCCGACGAAATCAACCGCGCCAGCCCGAAAACGCAGAGCGCGCTGCTCGAGGCGATGGCCGAGAACCAGGTCACCATCGACGGCCAGACCCATGCGCTGGCGCAGCCGTTTTTCGTCGTCGCCACGCAGAACCCGCTGGATCTCAACGGCACCTTCCCGCTACCCGATTCGCAGCTCGACCGCTTCATGCTGCGGCTGTCGCTGGATTATCCGGATGCGGCAGCCGAACGTGCCCTGCTGACCGGCGATGATCGCCGCGACCTGCTGGCCCAGCTCGGCCCACAGCTCGACAGCCCCGCCTTGCTCGCATTGCACCAGCAGTCGCAGACGGTGACAGCCAGCAGTGCCCTGCTCGACTATCTGCAGGCCCTGCTTGCAGCCAGTCGACGGCATCAGGATATCCGCGTCGGTCTGTCGCCGCGTGCCGGGCTGGCCCTGCTTGGCGCAGCACGGGCCTGGGCGTTGCTCAGCGGCCGCAGGCATGTGCTGCCGGAAGACCTGCAAGCGTTGTTCGTGCCTCTGGCCGCGCACCGGTTGCTGCCCGGACGCGGTGCCGACAGCGATACGCTGGCGCGGCAGTTGCTGACCGAGGTGGCGGTGGACTGATGCGCAGCCTGCTGCAACGCCTGCAAAGCCGTGCCGAACGTCGCCTGCCGTCGCTGACTCGCTACCGCCGGCCAGAAAGCCTGCCAATCGAACTGCACCGGCGTCGCATCTACATCGTGCCGAGCAGCTTCGGCCTCGGCTTCTCGGTGCTGCTGATGGTGATGCTGGTCGGCGCGCTGAACTACGCCAACAATGCCGCCCTGCTGCTCACCTGCCTGCTGGGTGCTGCCGCGTGCGCAAGCATGCTGGTCACCTTCCGCAGCCTCGACGGTCTGCGCCTGAGCCATATCCAGGCGGGTCATGCCGTAGCCGGCGAGGCGATCGTGCTCACCCTCACGTTCGAATCCAGCCGACCGCGCCAGGCGATCCGGCTGGATCTTGCCGACCAACGCATCGCCTTCATGCTCGACGGCCACGGCCCGAGTCAGGTCAGGCTGACCATGGCCACCGAACTGCGCGGCTGGCAGCCGCTGCCTCGGCTGCGGCTGTGGACCAGCTGGCCGCTGGGCATGTTCAGGGCATGGAGCTGGCTGCATCCGCAACAGGCCGTACTGATCTGGCCTCGCGCGGAAGCCTTTGGCCCGCCACCACGGGCGCCCGCCGACGATGCCCGCCACATGCGCCTGCATCGCGGTGACGAACTGGCGGCCTTGCGCGACTACCGTGCCGGCGACCCGCAACGGCATATCGCCTGGAAAGCCAGCGCTCGGCATGGCAACCTGATGGTGAAGGATTTCGAGCAACCGCAAAGCCAGCCACAGTGGCAACTGGACTGGCGGCAACTCGGCGGCATGGACAACGAGTCCCGCATTTCACGACTGGCCCGTTGGGTCAACGAGGCACAGGCACAACGCGGCAATTACAGTCTGTGGCTACCCGGCAATGACATCGCCAGCGGCAACGGCCCACTGCATTACGCGCGCTGCATGGACGCGCTGGCCCAATTGCCATGAAGCAACCACGCCACCAGCCGGCCGAAGCCCCGGTCGACTCGCGCGCCTTCGACATGCTTGCACTGACGGTCGCGCTGGTGCTGTGCCTGCATGCACCACACCTGCCCTGGTGGTTGGCTTTCGCCCTCGCGCTCACCCTGGGCTGGCGCTGGTGGCAGCGACGACAGCGAACCGGCCGCGTGCCTGGCTGGCTCAAGTTGCCGTTGCTGGCCCTGCTCACCCTGGTGGTCATTGCCCACTACGGCAACATCTTCGGGCGAGCGGCAGGCACCGCACTGGCCGTGGGCCTGCTGGTACTGAAGCTGCTGGAAACCGAAGTCATCCGCGACGTTCGCGTCAGCGTCGGCTTCGCCTGTTTCTCGTTGATGACCGCCTTGCTGTTCGGTCAGGGCCTGGTCGCCACCGTGCTGGTCGCATCCGGCCTGCTGCCCGCACTGGCAACCCTGCGCGCGCTGGAACCGGCGCAGCTGCCGGCCAGCCTGCCGCGCCGCCTGCTGCCGGTGCTGGCATTGTCATTGACCGCGCTGCCCCTGACCTTGCTGGCCTTTCTGCTGGTGCCCCGCCTGAGCTCGCCATTGTGGGGAGCACCTGCCCCGGAGCAGGCTCGCAGCGGTCTCAGCGACCACATGAATCCGGGCGACTTCACCCAACTGCTGCTCGACGACAGCCCCGCCATGCGAGTGAGTTTCGACGGCCCGCCGCCAGCGCCGAGCCAGCGCTACTTCCGTGCATATGTGATGTGGCATTACAACGGTCGCAGCTGGCGTCACATCATCGCGCCGACAAACGCGGCAGCGACCATCGAAGCCAGTCACGCCATCGATTATCGAATCGACCTGCAAGCCAGTCATCAGCGCATCTTGCCCAGCCTGGACATGCCACTGGCGGCGCCACCCGGCGCCCGCCTGCTGCGCGACCGCGAAGTGCTGGCGGACAAGCCGGTCAAC
The DNA here is from genome assembly GCA_035564915.1 of Rhodanobacter sp. Lineage (GTDB taxonomy): Bacteria > Pseudomonadota > Gammaproteobacteria > Xanthomonadales > Rhodanobacteraceae > Rhodanobacter. Next base: position 12,448 of record DATMTH010000042.1, on the reverse strand, counting down.
GAACAGCGCAGCTATGCCATGAGCTCGGCATCGAACTACCGCCTGCAACCGGTACTGGATGCACGCGCACGCCGGCTTGGCTTGCAATTGCCGGAACACTTCGATCCACGCACGCGCCAGCTCGCCACGCAATGGCGGCAACGCCACGGGAATGACGATGCCGCGATCGTGCAAGCCGCGTTGCGCCTGTTCCACGACGGCGGCTTCCGCTACACGCTGACACCGGCGCCCCTGGGCCGGGATGCCGTGGACGACTTCCTGTTCGACACCAGGGCCGGCTTTTGCGAACACTATGCTTCCGCCTTCACCGTGCTCATGCGCGATGCCGGCATTCCGGCGCGCGTGGTCACCGGTTACCAGGGCGGTTACTGGAATACGCTGGGCAACTATCTGCTGGTACGCAACTCCGATGCGCATGCGTGGAGCGAAGTATGGCTGGCCGGACGTGGCTGGGTACGCATCGACCCGACCGCCGCCGTGCGTCCGGAGCGGGTCAGCCTGGGTGCCAGCGCCGCGGCGGGCGATCAACTGGGCTGGTACCGCAAGGACTGGCTGCAGGGCTTGCAAAACCACTGGGATATTGTCAACCGATGGTGGGACCAGAGCGTTACCGGGTTTGATGCACTACGTCAGCGCAGCCTGTTGACGCCGTTCGGCATACGCGATGCTGATACGGCCACGCTGGGCTTGCTGCTGGCAATCGGCAGTGTGCTGTTCATCGCCATCGGGCTGGCATGGGCCCTGTTGCGACGACAACCACGTGATCCGCTGCGTGATGCGTTGCGCCGGTTGGAGCGCAAGCTGGCGCGAGGTGGCGTGACGCGTCGCAACGGTGAGGGACCACAGCATTACCTGAGCCGCGCAGCACGCGCCCTGCCCGCGCAACGCGACGAACTGGCAAAGTTGATGAGGAATTACCTGGAATTGCGCTATGCCCATCACGAACCGCCGCCTGAATCGGTGAACCTCTTCCGTCGTGCCGTACGGGATTTTTTGCTGGTCAACGTGGTCAAATGAGAACCGATGCGATGGCGGATGCCATCGCCCCCGATGGAGAAATTTCATGCCTCTGTACCGACCGCTTGCCCTGGTTGCCAGCATTGCCCTGCTGGCTGGATGCGCCACGATACCCAAACCGCTGGAAGGCACCTACGCCAGTGTCTCCACCGCCAGCGCGCAGCAAGGTGGCGCCGGTGGCACCCAGGTACGCTGGGGCGGTGAAATCATCAAGACCGAACCCGGTCCGCAACAGACCTGCTTCTACCTGCTGTCACGTCCGCTGGACAGCCAGGCGCGACCGCAGGCCGGCAACGCTGGCGAAAACGACGGGCGTTTCGTCGCCTGTCGCAACGGCTTCTACGACCCCGAGGTATTCACCCGCGGGCGTGAGATGACCGTGACCGGCACGTTGCACGGCACGGTCACGCAGAAGGTCGGCCAGTATGACTACGCCTATCCGCGCGTCGAAGCCAACGTCGTCTACTTGTGGCCGAAACGGCGACCGGTCAGCGACATGCGCTATCCGCCCGGCTTCTACGACCCGTTCTGGGGTCCGGGCTTTGGACCGTACTGGGGTGGCTATCCGTACTGGGGCGGCCCGCGGGTGATCGTGGTGCGTCGACCGCCGCCACCGCCACCGCCGAAACAGTGAGCTTCATGAAAACGCCGGCGCAAGGCCGGCGTTTTCATGTTTGGCTTCGGCGCAAACTCAACCGGGCGGCCAGTGCAGGCGCCGCCCTGCAAGCAAGTGCACATGCAGGTGGAACACGGTCTGCCCACCGTCCTCGTTGCAGTTGATGACGGTGCGATAACCCTGTTCGGCAAAACCCTGCTGCCGGGCATAGCCCGCACAAGCCAGCAGCAACTTGCCGAGCAGCTCCGCATCGCTCTCGGCAGCATCGTTGAGGGTGGCGAGAGGCTTCCTGGGAATGAACAGTACATGCACCGGTGCCTGCGGATTCAGATCGCGAAACGCCAGCACGTCGTCGGTCTCGTAGACGATGTCGGCCGGAATTTCGCGGCGGATGATCTTGCTGAAGATGGTCTCGCCCATGCGCTGGCTCCCGTAAAGATTCAATCAAGCAATTGGCGGCCGCCAAATGCGTGCGCCAGCGTGCCACGATCGACATATTCCAGCTCACCACCCAGCGGCACACCATGCGCCAGCCGGGTCGGCCGTACCCCGCCGGCTCGCGCCAGCTGGGCCAGATAGTGCGCCGTCGCCTCGCCTTCCACGGTGGGGTTGGTCGCAATGATCAGCTCCTCGACCTCGCCCGCGCCCAGCCGCTCGGCCAGTCGTGCCAGCCCCAACTCCTCCGGCCCCAGGCCATCCAGCGGCGACAACCGCCCCATCAGCACGAAGTATTGGCCGCGATAGCCGGTAGCCTGCTCGATCGCGGCCAGGTCGGTGGGCGTCTCGACCACGCACAAAAGCTGGCGATCACGACTGCTGCTGGCACACAGCGCACACAAGGGATCTTCACTGAAGTTGCGGCAGCGTTCGCAATGGCCGATGCGCTGCATGGCCTGCTCCAGCACTGCTGCCAGTCTGAGGCCGCGCTCGCGTTCACGCTCCAGCAGATGGAAGGCCATCCGCTGCGCACTCTTGCCGCCCACACCGGGCAGGCAACGCAGTGCTTCGATCAATTCGGCGAGAAGGGGCGAGCCTGAGGTCATGGACGATTCGGGAAGTGAGTGAAAAGGAGTGGCAAACGAGGGCAACACGAAGAGCCGCAGGCAGATGCCGTCCCTCTCTTCCCACTCCTCCGTGCTCACTCCTGCCTTCAGAACGGCATCTTGAAGCCGGCCGGCAGGTTCAGCCCGGCGGTGACACCGCCAAGTTTGTCCTTGCTGACCTGGGCGACCTTGTTCACCGCATCGTTGATCGCGGCAGCGACCAGATCCTCGGCCATTTCAGGATCGTCGGCGAAGGTCTGGCGGTCGATCTGCACCCGGCGCACTTCGTGGGCACCGGTCATCACCACGCTGACCAGGCCACCGCCGGCGCTGCCGGTGACTTCGAGCCTGGCGACTTCTTCCTGCGCACGCTTCATGTCTTCCTGCATGCGCTGGGCTTGCTGCATCAACTGACCAATCTGTCCTCTCATCACACGGCTCCGGATTCATTGCTCAAGGGTTTGACCGATTGCGGCACGACACGCGCACCAAAATCGCGTTTCATCGCCTGCACCAGCGGATCGTCCTCGATGGCCTGCTCGGCTTGTGCCTGAGCGGTATCGCGCGCTTGCGCGGCACGCGCCGCTGGCGTTTCTGCAGCCGCCGCCTGACTCTGGCTCACGAAGCGCAAGCGGATACGCTCGCCTAGGGCCGCTCCGATACGCTCCTCCATCTGGCTGACCATCGGCTCCACCGCCATGCTCATGTGCGTTGGTTGCAGCGCCAGCACCAGAGTCTGGCCGTCACGCTCACGCAGTACCGCATTCTGCGCCAGCAGACCGAAGGGACCGCGCAGATCGGCACGTTCGATCAGCGCCTCCCAATCCGGCAAGCCATGGGCATCGTGCGTTATCGGGGCAGCCACGGCAGGCGCGGGAGCCGCCGGTGCAGGCACCCTTTGCGAAACCGGAGCCTGGGCCGAACGCGTTGCCGTGGGCGGCATCCGTGCTGGCGCTGGCGAAGCGGTTCGCGGCGGGGCCGGCGGGTTGCCGGACGCCTGCCGTTCGGCGCGCGCCGCAGGCGTGCCGTCACCAGGACGGAAGGCCAGCATCCGCAGCAAGGCCATCTCGAAGCCCGTACGTGCATCCGGCGCCAGCGCAAGGTCACGCCGGCCCGAGGTGGCGATCTGGTAGTAAAGCTGTACGTCTTCCGGCGTGATCCGCTCGGCCAGCGCGGCCAGCGTGCTGTCGTCCTCTCCGTCCTCGTCAGGGCGGTAGCCGGGGATCAGCTGGATCAGCTGCAAGCGGTGCAGCACACTGGCCAGGTCGTCCAGCACACCGCCAAAATCCGGCGAATAGGAGGCGATCCGGGTGCATTCGGTCAGCAGCCGCTCGCCATCGCCATCGGCCAGCGCATCGAGTACGCCGAGCACCTGGCCGCGCGCCACGCTGCCCAGCATGGTGCGCACGTCGTCGGCATGCAGTGCACCGCCACCATAGGCGATGGCCTGGTCCAGCAAGGACAGGCCGTCGCGCAACGAGCCATCGGCAGCACGGGCCAGGTCGGCGATCGCGCCATCGTCGAACGCGATGTTCTCGGCACCCAGAATATGCCGCATCTGGCCGGAGATCTGCTCCGGCAGCAGCCGCTTCAGATTGAACTTGAGGCAGCGCGACAACACCGTCACCGGCAACTTCTGCGGATCGGTGGTGGCGAGCAGAAACTTCACATGCGGCGGCGGCTCTTCCAGCGTCTTCAGCAACGCGTTGAAGGCGTTTTTCGAGAGCATGTGCACTTCGTCGACCAGATACACCTTGAAGCGGCCGCGCGACGGTGCGTACTGCGCGTTTTCGATCACTTCGCGCACGTCATCCACGCCGGTGTTGCTGGCTGCATCGATCTCCAGCAGGTCGACGAAGCGACCTTCGTCCACCGCCGTGCAGACCGAGCATTCACCGCACGGGTCCGCTGATTGACCACGCTCGCAATTCAACGATTTGGCAAAGATGCGCGCGATCGTGGTCTTGCCGACGCCGCGGGTACCGGTGAACAGATAGGCGTGGTGCATGCGCCCGGTGTCCAGCGCGTTGGTGAGCGCGCGCACCACATGCTCCTGCCCGACCAGTTCGGCAAACTTGCGCGGGCGCCACTTGCGTGCGAGTACCTGATAAGACATGCCTTACTACCTTGGGGCGAACAAGCATTGTGCCAAGTCGGCACCGATTCCGGTAGGCGCAGCGTTCTGCGGCGGCAAAGGCAACTGCAGGAGTGCACCCGCAACAGTCGTGCCCGAAATGGCGGCGGCCCCGCCAGCCACACCCCGGCACCCGAATCATTCGCTACCGTTGCTTCCTTCCGGACCTGGCGGAGTTTACGAACTATCGTCGCGGGGGGACCGACGGGGCCACCATGGACGTGGGCTGTTCAGCCCCGAAACTGTTTGAAGCTACAAGTTGGCGGAGAGAGCGGGATTGCTCGGCCCATCCCGGGCCTCACCCCTCGCTCCGCGAGGGGCCAGCCTGCGGCTGTCCAAATTCGTTCCAGACGAATTTGTCGAACCTCAGCCTGCACCGTACGGTTTCACTCACTGGCGGAGAGAGCGGGATTCGAACCCGCGATAGGTTTTACCCTATACACACTTTCCAGGCGTGCTCCTTCAACCACTCGGACACCTCTCCGCATGGGTGAAACCGCACTCTGCCAGACGATCATTGCCTGACAAAGAAGCGGAAGGATAGCTGCAGGCCCGGATACAGGCAAGCGAAGGTGTTCAGTGTCAGCCGGCGTCGGCACGCGGCGCGGGCGGCGCGGTCAGCACCACCCGTTCGTCTGCGGCGGCGACACGGTAACCGCGCGCCGCCAGTGCGCCGGCGTCAGCCGCGCTGCCATAGTGGTAGAGAATCATCTGACGACGCAGGGCCTCGGGATACTCCCGCTCGATATCATCGATGCCGCTGTGCGACGGATTCCCGATCAGGCTGCAGTCGTGTGCGAGCAGCTCGGCGCCACCGGCATAGCGCGCAAGCACTTCGGGAATCGGCCGGGTGTCGCCGGTGTAGACGAAGCTGCCATCCAGCGCCAGACCATACGCCGTGCCCGGCACGTGATGCCGAGTGGCGAATACATCGAACCACAAGCCGTCCAGCCAGAAGCCGCGCGTGCACGGGATCAGCCGGAACGCCTCCCAGAAATTCACGCCGCCTTCGGCGAGCACGCCCGGGTAGTCGGCAACGCGTGTCTGCAACCAGGGAATCAACGCGGCATGCGCAAACAGCCTGGTACTGCCGCGCTGTTGTGGATGAAACCATGAACGGATGAACAACTGCTCCAGCCCGGCGACGTGATCCATGTGCGTGTGCGTGATGAATATCGCCGGCGGCAAGGCGCCGTAGGCAGCCAGGTAGCGATCGAGCGTGTCGGGGCCGCAGTCGATCAGCAACACCGGTTCGCCGTCACGCTCCAGCACCACGGCAGACGAACCCAGCGCAACCGCGTGGGCCGCGCCGACACCAAGAAAATGCAGCTGCCAGCTCATGCGTTCAAGGCCTGCTGATAGTGATGCAACAGAGATCGCCAGAAGATGTTCTCGAACATCGCCACGCCTTCATCCTCTGCGCCAAGTTTGCACAACGAGCGATGCAGGCGCTGCAGATTGGCCCGTTGCCAGGCGGCAGCTGGTGTCCGTTGTCGGCCACGGTCAAAATCGATCAGGTACAAGCCGGCGGGCGTCACCAGCACATTGTGCGCATTCAGATCGGCGTGCCAGATACCGGCTCGGTGGAAGCGCGCAATCAACACGCCGACGGCTGCGGCCAGATCGCCATCCAGTTGTCGCTCCGCGATACATTCGGCCAGCGTACGCGCATCGGCAATGCGGCGCGTGATCAGGTCAGCGCTGTAGAACAGGCCATGTCGCACATAGCGTGCCGCGATCACCGCCGGTCCGGGCAGCCCAAGCCGGGCAATCTGTGCCAACAGGCGAAATTCCCGAAACGGACGCGTGCGACCTGCGCCAGTCCACAAGTACCGATCCCCCAGCAACCGCGCGACCAACCCGCCGCGGCGATAATGACGCAACACGCCGTCACCGGCCGTGGTGGCGATGATGGCCACGCCGCCGCGACCGCCGGCTTGCGTGCGCAGGGCGCCGCGCCTGCGCCAGAAATCGGGCACGAACCAGTCATGCCCGACTTGTGGCACGACCGCCTCGTCGAACAGAATCTCGCGTGCGGCATCCTTGTAGGTTCGTTCCTGCATCATCATGCCCGGTGACTGTCCTTGATTCTAACCCAGGCCCCATGACCCCGAACCCGACTCCAGCCGCGACATCGATCTGCCTGCTGCGCACTTCCGCCATCGGCGACGTCACCCACGTGGTGCCGCTGGTGCGCACCCTGCAGCAGGCGTGGCCGGAAACCTCACTGACCTGGATCGTGGGCAAGCTGGAACGCAAGCTGGTCGGCGACCTGTCCGGTGTGGAGTTCGTCACGTTCGACAAGAGCGCTGGCTGGTCCGGCATGCGCGCGGTACGCCACGCACTGAAAGAGCAACGCTTCGATGCACTGCTGCAGATGCAGGTGGCGCTGCGCTCGAACCTGTTGAGCATGGGCATCAAGGCCGATCGCCGCATCGGTTACGACCGGGCGCGGTCGAAGGACCTGCACGGCCTGGTCATCAACGAACGCATTCCGGCGCGCAGCGGCGAACATGTGCTGGACGCGATCGGCAGCTTCTGCGAACCACTCGGACTGAAGCAGACCCGGGTGCGCTGGGACATCCCGGTTTCCGACGAAGCGCAGGCATGGGCCACCGAACAGCTGTCCGGCGACACGCCCACCCTGCTGGTCAGCCCCACCTCCAGCCATGCGCTGCGCAACTGGCGGCCGGAGCGCTACGCCGCGGTGATGGATCATGCGGCCGCCCGCGGCTGGCGCGTGGCCCTGGTCGGCGGCCCGTCCGCGTTCGAGCGCACGATGGCCGATGCCGTGCTGGCGGCCTGCAAATCGCCACCGCTCGACCTCACCGGCAAGGACACGCTGAAAAAGCTGCTGGCCCTGCTCGGCCGCGCACAACTGCTGCTGACCCCCGACTCCGGCCCGATGCACATGGCCAATGCCGTCGGCACGAAGGTGCTGGGCCTGCATGCGGCAAGCAACCCGGATCGCTCCGGCCCCTACTCCGACCGCCGCTGGTGCGTGAACAAGTACGACGCGGCGGCACGCAAATATCTGGGCAAACCGGCCAACGCGATTCCGTGGGGCAGCAAGATCGAGCAGCCCGGCGTGATGGACCTGATCGACGTGGACGACGTGATCGAACGCTTCGAAGCCGCCACCCGCGACCTCGCACTGCCGTAAAGAATCTCGGAAACCCTCTCGATTTGCGTCACCCCGGCGAAAGCCGGGATGACGAGCAAAAAAAGCGGTTATTCGAGAGTCCCTGCAGGATCACGCCGCGCGGTAATCCTGGTACGACTTTTCCTCGACCAGCTGCGAGCCAAGCTTGAGATTGATCTCGCGCTTGAACGCGGCCCGCTCGTCGTTGCGGAAGTACACCGCACGCGCCAGCTCGATGAATTCCTGATCGAACGCCTGCGCGCGTTCCTTCAGACGGATCTTGTCCTCGATATCCCACAGCAGTTCGTTCACTGCGAGCAAGCGGGCACGCTGGTCTGAAATATCGGTCTGTGATGCGGCGTCGCTGGCCCAGGTCGCGTTGAGCAGATCCAGCTCGTTGCGCACATTGACCAGCTTGGCCGCGTCGGCGATCCGGCGCGACTTGATTTCGAGAATGGTGATCTTGTCGATCAACTCGCCGTAGGACACCGGGGTCTGGATCAGGCTCATGGGGTGGCTCCTTTCAGTGGCGACGCCTGGCGGCGGAAGGCGTCTTGTTGCACCAGTGCGCATACCGTGCGCACGTCGCCATCCATCGCACGGTCGCGGTGCATGAAGTCGATGTGCTGCCGCAGCAGCGCATGGGCCTCACGCACGCTGGCGCCGGCACGGAAATCGTCGGCGTGCGCGAGCGCCGCGGCCAGCTGCTGCACTTCCGTGACGAACTGTGCGTAATGCGGCTGACCCTCACGCGGCGCGTTGGCGATTTTCGCCGCCAGCGCCTGCCAGCCACCGCGCAGCGCCAGGCTTCGCGCCGCCTTCAGCATCGCCTGGCGATAGTCCAGCGCCTGGGCGGCGGTATACAACTCCAGCGCCAGCACATGCGACAGGTCTTCGGTCATCTCCAGCACGTGACGGGCCTCGTTCGCACCCATCGACACATGATCCTCGGCGTTCGCACTGGTCGGCACCGAATACACGCTGGCCGGGTGCGCCCGTGTGGCCAGATCGTTGACCAGCGCCGCGGCGGTGTACTGCACGATCATGAATCCCGAATCGGTGCCGTCCTCGTTGCCGGTGAGAAATGCCGGCAGACCATCGTTGGTGGCCGAATCGACCAGCTTGTTGAGGCGCCGTTCGGAAATCGACGCCAGCACCGGAATCGCCGCCTTCACGTAACTCATCGCCAGGGCCAGCGGCATGCCATGGAAATGGCCGGCTGAAATCACCTGCTCCTCGATGTACTGCGCGTCGGCGTTGTCGGGGAAGATCAGCGGGTTGTCGGTGACCGCATTCAGCTCGATGTCAAACACGCGGCAGGCTTGCGCCCACGCATCGCGCACCGCGCCATGCACCTGTGGCATGCAACGCAGGCTGTAGGCATCCTGCGGCTGATGCTTCTTGCCGCCCTTGAACGGCATGAAACGGTTGTAGAACGCTTCGCGCCCATGCCGCTGATTGGCGGGCACCCAGTCCCAGCTGATATCGAAGCTGAGCGCCTGATCCTCAGGCTCGACCCACGCCTCGGCACTCCACGCCTTGAAGCGCGGCACCAGGTGATACGGAATGTCGAGCAGGGTCGAACCGGCCAGCAATTCGCGCACGCGCGCGGCAGTGTCAACCTGTCCCGGATGTGGACGCAGTGCATGCACCTCCGGGCGCAACGCACCGCTGCGCCCGGCAAACGCATCCAGCGTCATCGCCGCGGCCAGATCGGCGGTATCCAGCAATTGCTCCAGCCGGTCCAGCGCCAGCACACCGGTCGCCAGCATCTGCGCGGTGCCGTTGTTGAGCGCCAGGCCTTCCTTGAACGACAACCGCACCGGCGTAAGCCCCGCGTGTTGCAATGCCTCCGCACCGGAAATCCGCTCGCCCTGATAGAACGCCTCGCCACCACCGAGCAGCACGATCGCCAGATGCGACAGCGGCGCCAGATCGCCACTGGCACCGACCGAACCCTTCTCCGGCACCACCGGCACCACCCCGGCGTTGAGCATCGCAGCCAGCGCTTCGAGCGTGCTGACGCGAATGCCCGAATGGCCGCGCATCAAGGTGTTGATGCGAATCAGCAACATCGCACGCACCACCTCTTCAGCGAACGGTTTGCCGACGCAAACGGCGTGCGTGATGATCAAATTGTGCTGCAGCTCGTCCAGCAAGGTGCCCTGCCGGGAATCCGCCGCACCCTTGCTGGCGCCGGTTGCATTGGGCAATTCGTCGCGTACGCGGTGCGCGCCGAGCAACTTGTCGGCGTTGCTGCCGAAGCCGGTGGTGACACCGTAGGTAGGCTCGCCGCAGCTGACCTTTTCGGCCAGAAAGTCGGCAGCGCGCTGCACGCGCTTGAGTCCGGCCGCAGCCAGCGAAATCTGCCGGCCATGCCGCGCCACCGACACCAGCTGGGCGCGCGTGAGGCTGTTGCCGTCGAGAATGATGGTATCGGTTGTGCCCACTGCTGCCTCACTGATGAATTGCGTTGGTGTTTCGGGGATGTCGCGAAAACAGCTGCCTCAGCTCATCACGGCGGCTTGTTCCAGCTCCACCCGCAGTGTCTTGACGAGTTCGCCGCGGGCAACCTCGAACTGATCCGCGCGGCGCAGATCCTTCACCGTCACGATACCCTTGGCGATCTCGTCCTCACCCAGCACGATCACGAAGCGGATGCCGGCGCGATCGGCATACTTGAACTGCTTGCCGAGCTTGCCGCCATCGAGCACCACCTCGGTGGCAATGCCGGCGCTGCGCAGCTCATTGGCCAGCGCCAGGTATTCCGGCAGCTGCGCTGCGTCCATCTGGGTCACCAGCACATCCACCGTACTGGTCGCGGTGCTGATCAACCCCGCATCACGCAACTGCCAGTACAGACGAGTCAGCCCGATCGAGATGCCGACACCGGGCAACTGCGACTTGGTGTACTGACTGGCCAGATTTTCGTAGCGACCGCCGGAGCAGATCGAACCGATCTGCGGATGATCGTTCAAGGTGGTCTCGTAAACGGTGCCGGTGTAATAGTCGAGGCCGCGGGCGATCGACAGGTTCAACGCGACATGCGTTTCGGGCACGCCGAACGCATGAATCAGGTTCAGCACTTCCTTCAGTTCATCGCGGCCCTGCTCCATCACTTCCGGGCCGGCACCGAGCGCGTCCAGCTTGTCCAGCGCGTCCTGCAGCGAGGTCGAACGCACCTGCACGAAGGCCAGGATCTTCGTCGCCACTTCGGCGTCGAGCCCGAACATTTCACCGGTCAGCGTGTCGCGCACGTAGTCGGCGCCGCGCTTGTCCAGCTTGTCCACTTCGCGCAGCACCAGCATCTGCTGCTCGTCGTCGACAATGCCCAGCCTCTCGAAATAGCCGCGCATCAGCTTGCGGTTGTTGAGGTGGATGGTGAAGGCGCCGATGTTGAGTTCGCGGAACACGCTGTAGATCACCGCCGGGATCTCGGCGTCGTAACGCACCGACAGCGCATCCTTGCCGATCACGTCGATGTCGCACTGGTAGAACTCGCGGAAACGGCCGCGCTGCGCGCGCTCGCCGCGATACACCCGCTGCATCTGGTAGCGGCGGAACGGAAAGCTCAGTTCGCGCTCATGCTCGGCGACGTAGCGCGCCAGCGGCACGGTGAGATCGAAGCGCAGCGCCAGCTCGGGCACGCCCTCGTCGGCCTTGCCGGCGTTCAGCGCGCCGGTGGACTGCACGAAATACACCTGCCGCTCGGTCTCGCCACCGGTCTTGGTCAGCAGCACGTCGGAGTATTCGATCACCGGCGTCTCGATCGGCAGGAAGCCGAAACGCTCGTAGTTGCGACGGATCACGTCGAGCATGCGCTGGAACGCGATCTGGTCGAGCGGCAGCAGCTCGAGCACGCCGGGCATGGTGCGGGCCGGGGTAAGCGCCATGGAATCCTCTACTGACGATGGGGGGCATTCCGTCGCGCAGCAGGCCGCACGACGGCAGCCGTCAAGATTAACAGAACGCCGCCCGCCTTCCCCAGCCGCCTGATCAGGCCGAAGGCGCAAACCTGTTGCCAAGCACCCGATCGGGGATTAAGATACGCGGCTTCCCACGGGGTGTAGCTCAGCCTGGTAGAGCGCTACGTTCGGGACGTAGAAGTCGCAGGTTCGAATCCTGTCTCCCCGACCAAAAATTCGATGAAAAGCCGGCCTCGCGCCGGCTTTTTTATGCCTGCAAACCGACAATAACCTTTGTAGGAGCGGCTTCAGCCGCGACAGAAGAAAAGCATCACCCGCCAGCGGGCTCCTACAACACCGCGCGGCTTTCCAGCGCCAGCGCCGTGAGGCGATCGAGTTCTTCCTCGACAAATCCTGCCTCGCGCCGGGCCGGCAGGTTGAATGGGCCGCGCAGACTGACCCCCATGTAGTCGCGCAGCAGTTCGAAGAAGGTGCTGACCGGTTCCAGTCCATCGCGCTCGCAGCAGTGGTGATACCAGCGGGTACCCGCAGCGACGTGAGCGACCTCTTCGCGCAGGATCACTTCGAGGA
>DATMTH010000041.1:0-3587 GCA_035564915.1 Rhodanobacter sp. | reverse complement strand
TCGAGCTTCAGCACGATGGCATGCGCTGTCGCGGCACCGTGCACCACATGCAAATGCAGCCCGCGCGTGCGCGCCAGCACGTCGGTGAGCCACGCCGCCGTCTGTCGTGTCGAAGCGGAGTGGTCGTCCAGCACGATCGGCGTGTGCGCATCGACGTGGAAGCGACCGTCGGCCATCGTCATCTGTGCCGGCAGCGGAATCAGCGACGGTGACGCCATCACCGGTGCGGCATGCGACGGCTGCAATGCACCAAATAGCAGGAAAGCGCAGGCGGCGAGCAATGGGCGGAAGGTCATCGGCAGTCTCCGGCGCGGGCAGTCCAGCATGCCATGCGCGGCATGGCCATGCAGAAGAAAAAAACGGGCCCGGAAACAGCTAAGGGGCCCGTTCGGGGAGAGAAGGCGGGCCGTCTCCGGGAGTCTGCGTGGCAGAAACACAAGGGGCTGCGGCTTTGCGCTTTTGGCCGGTTTTCCCGCTCCTTCTCGTCAGATAGCTACGGCTATCTTCCTCGAACGATCGAAAAAGCCGACTCAAAAGCGCTTCGCCTCGCTCCCTTGGTTTCTACCGCGCAGGCTCCTGGCCCGCGATGATGCAGCGATGGATCAGAACTTGAAGTTCGCCGTGAGGTAGTACTGGCGGCCGTTCGTGTAGAAGGCTTCAGGCACATTGCCGAAGCCCAGGCCAGCCTGCGAACCCTTGACGTAGTAACGCAGCGTCGGGTTGTTGAGGTTCATCGCATCGAACGAGAAGCTCACGTGGTCGTTGAGCTTGTAGCCCGCCGAGAACGACAGGTAACCCGTACCCTGCTGGTAGTACGGCAGCAGCGGCATGGTGTTGCCGAGAGTGCCCGTCGTTACGGGCATCATGCCGTCGTAGAACGAGGACCGGTAGGTGTAGTTGATGCGCGCGTTCCAGCGACTGTTCTCGAAGAAGGCGGACAGGTTGACCGTATCCCTCGAGGTACCGAACAGCGGACGATCACCCGCAGACTGCCCGGTACCCGTGGTGCCGTCGGCGTTGTAGAGATAGGTGCCGCCCGACGAATGACCGCTGCTGTAGGTGTAGTTGACCGACGTACCAAAGTGTTCGCCGATCGGCTGCACCCAGTTCAGTTCCACGCCCTTCAGGCTGCCGTTGACATTGACCGGGATGCTGACCAGGTACTTGTTGTAGATCGGCGTGTGCGACGGATTGTTCTTGCCGTAGGTCAGGTAGTTGTTGAGATAGGTACCTGTGGTGGTGCCGTAGTCGTAGTAGTTGTTCAGATCCATCGCGTAAACGCTGGCCGACAGCAGGCCACGCTTGGCGAAATACCATTCCAGCGACGCGTCGAAATTGGTGGAAAGGATTGGCTTCAGGCGCGGATTCGGACCGCTGCCGGAACCTACGCCCCCCACGGCATTCGGATCACTCAAGTTCAGGAAGCCAGCCAATTGGCCGTAATCCTGGCGCGTGAGCGTTTGCGAGGCGGCAAAGCGCGCCAGCAGGCTACCGTCATCGTTCAGATTGAACTTCAGGTTGAAGCTGGGCAGCAGCTTGCCGTAATGATGCTTGTAGTAGTTCCAGTACCAGCCGCTGGGATAGAACGCCGAGGCCGGGGTACCGCTGCGATAGTCGGCTTCCTGGATCGTCGGGCTGGTATAGCCGATGTTCTCGTTGGTGCCGACGTAACGCAGACCGACGTTGCCAGCCCAGCGATCGCCGGAGAAATTGGCCTGCAGATAGACGGCGCTGTTCTTCTCCGTCATGGCGTAAATGTCATTCGGATAGAAGCGCGAGCTGCCCGGATCGTTGTTCACCACCCGAGTCGCATACTTGCCGTTCAATTCCGCCAGCTGCGAAGGCGACCAGTACCAGATCCCGGACGGCATCTGACCCACGCCGAGATCGCTGGCGAAGCTGCCGGGATAATTGCCACTGCTGCCGGGATAAATGGTGGCACCCTGGGCGAACGACACGCCCGAGGCCCAGTTGATGCCCTGGGCGACAGCCGTGTTGCTGTCGTGCGTATGCTTGGCATAGCGCGCACCGAACTGCAGCGATGACAACGGGCCGGCATCGTCGAAATCAAATTCGCCGTCGGCCTGGAACCAGCGCTCCTTGTCGACCACATGGATGTCCTGGTCACCGAAGATCCAGTCCAGACCCGTGGTGGCCGTGTTATAGGTGTTGTTGGGGCCGCTCATCGTCCAGTTCAACGGCTTGCCGAGACCATTCATGGCATAGCTGGCAGCTTCGCCGTAGCCGGTATCCATCTCCATCACGTCCTGGGTCGGGGTGTTGCCCGTGCCCCGGGTGGTACCGCCCTGGAACTTGAAGCTGAGGTTCTGCGTGGCCTTCCAGTCTGCATCGAGGGTGACATACGAACTGGACTCGCTCTCGCCCGGACGCGAGATCATGTCGTAGATGCCCTGCGACACGCCGGGCTGCCCTGCCACCGCCGCGCTGGTGAGCACGTTGCCATTGAGGCTGTAGCTGCTCAGCGTGTCGCCCGGCAACCGGTCGCGCAGACGCAACATGTAGTTGCGGTTGTAGTCGGTGGCGTCCATCTTGGAATAGAAGCCATCGAGGTTGAAGGTCAGGTTGTCGAGCGGCTTCCACTGCACGTCGATCGAACCGCCCTTGCGCTTGCGCGTTTGCGTGAACAACGCGGCACCGGGCAGATTCGGATAGAACACGCCGGTGCTGGCACTGCCAGGCGTGGCGGCTCCGCGGCCAAGCTGGGTTGCCGCGGCCGAGCCGGTCGGGATGTACGAATAGCCCAGCATTTCCTGGCCGTCACGCTGCAGGCTGCGTTCCTGATAGAAAGCCTGGGCCATCACGCCGAAGGTGCTGTCGGCGTTCCGCCAGTTGACCAGACCGCTGAACTGCGGCTTGGTCTCGCCCGGCAGATCGGAGTACACCCCACCCACGCTGCCTTCCGCGGAGAACGTCTTGTCGAATTCCAGCGGCTTGCGCGTGATGATGTCGATCGAGCCGGCAGCACCACCTTCGAGGAATCGGGCTTCGGAGGTCTTGTGCACCACCACCTGGCTGACCATCTCCGACGGGAACATGGCATAGCTGACGCTGCGGCTGCCGCCGCCACCGGTGATGAACCAGTCGCCCGAGGCGACCGAGTGCCCGTTGAGCGTGGTCAGGGTGAGCGACGGGGCACTGCCGCGGATGCTGGCGCGATCAGCCTCGTCGAAGCCGCCTTCGGCGCCGGCGGCATCGGCAATGTTCACACCGGGCAACTGGGCGATGGTGTCGGCCACGTTCTTGGCCGGCAACCGGCCGATGTCCTCGGCGGACACCACCTCGACGTGCGAGTCCGCAGCCTGCTTGGTATCGAGCGACAACGCTTCGCTGTTGCGGATACCGACGACGGTGACGGCCGCCATCTGCTGGATCTTGGCGTCCTCGGCCTTTTTCTGGCTGGCCTTGCTGGTGTCAGTGGTGGTGCTGGAAGTCGGGTTGCTGTCCTGCGCATTGAGCGCCCCCGACAGACACAGGCCGGCGACGATGCTCGCGGCCAACAGACTCTTGCGATATGACATGGTGTCCTCCCCTCAGAGGCTAAGTCAGCAGCGGCGGCTACTCACAAC
>DATMTH010000040.1:0-2285 GCA_035564915.1 Rhodanobacter sp. | reverse complement strand
TCATGACGGGGCCCCAGTGGGATAACCGTCTGAACCTACTCCTGCGCACCCCATCGCCCCATGTGCCGGATGGCACATGTCACCGACGAAGCGCAGGCGCAGAGGTTCCATCGCCCCGCTCAGCTACCGCCCGGAACCCGGACCTTGCTCAACCGGTACGCGCGCTCAGCGAGGGTGACAGCATCGGATCGCTGGTGCTTGGACGACCGGTCTCGAGATGGCCGGCGAAGCGGCGCAGATAGACGTCCGACGTATCGAGCGTGACCGAGATGTCATGCCAGCCATGGTTGGCGCTCAAGTCGTGGGTCAACTCCATCGTGGCGCCTGGCTTCAATGGCAGTTCGGCCAGATGCCCGACATAGGCGTCGTGGATGAAAGCCGAGCACGCCTCGCTGCCCGTGTTCGACAGGATGGCCTGGATCTGACAGCGCTCCGGTTTGTATATCAGTCGGACTTCGACAGTCGCGGTCGCCGCGGCCGACGGTTCACCGCGCGCATGGCAGAGATAACCATTCGGCCCATGCACAAGGATGTCGTACGCGACATCGCCAGGGTGCAGCGGCCAGTAATCGCTGGCCATCTCGGCGGCAGCGATGGTGTAGCGCCGCGGATCACTGGCCGGCGCCGTTTGGTCATAGGCATAGAAACCCGCCCCCGCCGCGCCGGTGTTGCGGAAGTCCAGCCAGAGTCTGCTGGC
The DNA here is from genome assembly GCA_035564915.1 of Rhodanobacter sp. GTDB lineage: Bacteria > Pseudomonadota > Gammaproteobacteria > Xanthomonadales > Rhodanobacteraceae > Rhodanobacter. Next base: position 1,588 of record DATMTH010000040.1, on the reverse strand, counting down.
CGCGTGATCCACTCGATGCTCGAGCTGCCACTGGTACGGGATCGGCCGCGCCGGGCGCAGGCCGTCTTCCTGCATGGGCATGCTTGGAATCGCCGGCGCGATGATCGGCGCAAAGAGATCCGGATGCGATTCGGGCAGGGGAATATTCGGCATGCCCAGGTCGGGTTTGAGGCCGAAATCGAAGACACTGGTGAGATCGCCGCAGACGGAACGTCGCCACGCACTGATATTGGGCTCGGCGACTCCGAAGCGCGCTTCCAGGAATTGCAGTATCGACGTGTGATCAAAAGTCTGCGAGCAGACCCAGCCGCCCGTCGTCCACGGCGAGATGACGATCATCGGCACACGCATGCCCAGCCCCAGCGGCTGTCGTCCACCCGGATCGGCACCGGGAACAAGCGGATGAATCATCGACGTGTTGACATCCAGGTCGAGGAATTCGTCGCGAAAGCTGCCAGCCAGCGAGTGCGAAACCATGCCGCGACTGTTGCGCTCGTTGCTGGAGGGCGGCATCGGCGGCACGACGTGATCGAACAGACCGTCGTTTTCGTCGTAGCAGAGAAACAGCACGGTCTTGCTCCACGACTCCGCATCGGCGGTCAGCGCTTCAAGCACACGCTTGATGTAATACGCGCCATCGACGGCCGAGGCGGCCGGGTGCTCGCAATACTTGTAGGGTGCGACGATCCACGAGACCTGCGGCAAACGATCGTGCAGCACATCGTCGCGCAGTTCCTTCAACGTATGTTGCGAGACGCCCTTGCGCACCAGCGGGCCTTGCGGATCGGCGCCTTCGTCCACCTGGTAGTTGGCAAAGAACTCCAGCGAATTGTCGGTGTAGTTGTCCGTGGGCGAGCCAGGCTCGCCCGTCCCGCCCTGGTACAGCTTCCAGCTGATCCCTGCCGATTCCAGCCGCTCCGGATAGGTGGTCCAGGTGTAGCCATTCACCCGCGGCCGCTCGGCCAGACCGGGGCCGTTGGGAATCCGGCCCATCACGTTGTTCGGATCACAGGTGCCTGACCACAGGTAGATGCGATTGATCGCCGTGTCGGCAGGCACCGAACTGAAATAGCTGTCGCAAACGGTGAAGGCATCGGCCAGCGCATGATGGAAAGCTGCATCTTCGCGACGCAGGTAGCCCATCGTCAGCACATCCTGCTTCTGGGTAATCCACTGGTCGTATTTGCCGTGGTTCCAGGACAGGTGACCGGTGCTCCAGCTGTGGTCGGTGCTGCGCTGGTGATCGCCGTTCTCGCGGGTGTCAACACGAAATGGCAGCACGTAGTCGGCATCGGCCGGCACACCACACGCGTTGTACTTCGGCGTGGCTATCGACGCATTCGGCTGATACCAGACCGGCCGGCCATCGGGGAACAGCAGCGGTCGAGGATCGGAGAACCCGCGCACGCCACGCAGCGTGCCGAAGTAGTGATCGAACGAACGGTTTTCCTGCATCAGGATCACCACGTGCTCGACATCGCGGATCGTGCCCGTTCTCCGCTGCGCCGGTACCTGCAGTGCCTTGCGCAAACTGGCCGGAAGTACCTGGCCCGAGGCCGCGGTGCCGACGGCACCACCAAACATTTGC
>DATMTH010000039.1:0-3282 GCA_035564915.1 Rhodanobacter sp. | reverse complement strand
GATGCCGAGCGAGGCGAACTCGATGACGTCGATCGGCTTGGACTTGGCTTTCATGATGTCCGGCAGCTTGATGAAGCGCGGCTCGTTGAGGCGCAGGTCGGACGTGATCACGGCAGGCAGTTCCACCTCGATGGTTTCCAGACCGGCGTCCACTTCGCGCGTCACGGTGGCCTTGCCGTCAGCGATCTCGACCTTGCTGGCGAAGGTAGCCTGCGGACGATCCCACAGTGCGGCGAGCATCTGACCGGTCTGGTTGGCGTCGTCGTCGATGGCTTGCTTGCCCAGGATTACCAGGCCGGGTTGTTCCTTTTCGATCAGCTTCTGGAACGTGCGCGCAGCGGTCAACGGCTGCATGGCTTCGGCGGTAACCACGTGGATGGCGCGATTCGCCCCCATCGCCAGTCCGTTGCGCAGGTGCGCGGTGAGATCGGCCGGACCGATGCCAACCACGATCACTTCCTCGGCCACGCCTTTCTCGCGCAGGCGCAGCGCTTCTTCCAGCGCGATGTCATCGAACGGATTGGCGGAAAGCTTCACGCCATCGGTCACCACGCCGGTGCCGTCGGGTTTGACCTGGATGCGCACGTTGTAATCTACGACGCGCTTGTAGCCGACCAGAATCTTCATCTGCGGTTCCTTCAAGTTGCCGAGCGCCTTCCAGCGCAGAAAGTGGGATTCAAACACTCATTCTAACTCGATATCTGAAACTCATGCGGCGCAAATGGACTATGCGGCCCGCGGGTTACAAGTTCAGAATGCCGGGCGGTGCAAGCCGGGCTTGCCCGGCAGAACGCGCTGAAGCGTTTCCCGCGCGGCATCGAATGAGAAATGCCGATGCACGTTTTCTAGTCCAGCTTCCGACAGGCGCAGCCAAAGCAGCTCGTCGTCATACAGTCTCAGCACGGCTTTGGCGAAGGCTTCGGCGGTATCACCCAGGAGGATGTTCTCTCCGTCATGCAATTGCATGCCTTCAGCGGCCAAGGGTGTGCCCACCACTGGCAGGCCATGGCTCATGGCCATATTCACCTTGCCTTTGACGCCGGCCCCATAACGCAATGGGGCGAGAGACACGCGGCAGCCATTCATCCACGGATCGAGTTGTTCGACACGGCCGTGGATATGAATGCCCTCGTGACTTAGCGCCGGGCGCGCAGTTTCCGGGATATCGCCAATCAGGTGCAACGCGATATCCGGTCGCTGTGCGTGGATCAGCGGATAGATCTCCTCCGCCAGCCAGTGCACGGCGTCCACATTGGGTGGATGTCCGAAACCACCAACGAAGACCAGGTCGCGCCGCGCGGCGAATCCGTTGCTGCAGCCGTACACGTCGTGCACGTTGGACAGAAGTTCGATCTGGGTGTCGGGCAGCTGTGCGGTCAACAAGGCGTGCTCGATCGGACTGACCACGAAGCTGACATCACTGGCGCGGATCAACGCCAGCTCACGTTGCCTTGTCTGCGTGGCCTGTCTGGCCAGCGCCGTGTTGTTCGTGTGTTCGGCGGCGCGCTGCTCGCGCAGAAAATGCAGGTCAACCGTATCGAACAGCAGCTTGGCGGTAGGCGCGAGCCGACGCACCAGGTCGAAGTGCGGTTGCGCAACATAATGACGGCACAACATGACTGCATCGAGCGAGGCACCTTCGCGCCGCAACCACCCCGCCAGCGGGGGCGTCCACGGTTTGCACAGGGTGTGTGCACCGGCGCGCCCGAGCAGGGCGATTTCATTGGCGCTGGCTCGCCGGTTGTCGGCCATGAAACTGATGCGCCATCCCAGCTCCTGCAACAACTGCAGGATATTGAACATGCGCAGCGAGCCCGAGTCACGCGCCGGCTCGGGCATCAATGCATCCACGATGAGAATGTGTGGACGGTCGCCATGATGGATGGCCAGCTCGGCCGGTGTGCCTGGCGCCGGTTGATCGGCCAGCGCTTGGCTCCACTTTTGCGCGAACTTGCCGCGATTGATGGTCTGATATCGCTTGACGCCGGCCAGTGGGTCGGTACCCGAACTGATACCTTCAAAGTGAATGACCAGGCTTTCCGGCTGGTAGATCACGCGGCGGCCGGCGGCGCGGACGGCAAATGCCAGGTCCGTATCTTCGTAGTAGGCCGGCGCGTAGCGACTGTCGAAGCCACCGAGTTGCCGGAACAGGGCGGCGTCAACCATCAGCGAGGCGCCGGAGATGTAATCGGCATCGCGCCGGTAAAGAAAACGCGGATCGGCGGGATGTTCGAAGCGGCCGTAGTTCCAGCCGGACGCATCGGAGAACACGATGCCTCCGGCTTCCTGCAGGCGGCCGTCCGGATAGACGAGGCGGCTGCCTGTCAGGCCGCATTGCGGGTTCTCGGCAAAGACATCGAGCAGGCGATCAAGCCAGCCTGGTGTGACCTGTGTGTCGTTGTTGAGGAACAGCAGGTAATCGCCATCTGCGCTTGCAGCACCTGCGTTGCAACTGCCAATGAAACCGAGGTTTTGTTCGTTGCGCAGCAGTCGCAGGCCGGAAATTTGAGCAAGCGTGGTGGCGCTATCGTCAGGCGAAGCATCGTCTACCACGATTACTTCAAACGGCGCCCGTGCGCCATGCCGGGCTATCGAACGCAGGCAAGCCAGCGTGTACGGCAACTTGCCATGCACCGGGATGATCACCGAGACCCGTGGTGTGCTGCTTGTGGGCAATTCAAACGGACTGAACGGCACGTCAATGGCATCCAGTTGCCATGCCGGATCACGGGCCGGGCGCGGGCGAAATTCCTGCGTGATACGCGAGATCGTACCCTTCAGGCCGCGCTGGGCCATGCTGCCGCTCAAGCGCCTGAACAGATAGTGCAGACGCTTGAGCTGCCATCGTGTCGTGCTGATCAGAACTGCATCCTCGTTGCGGTCAGGCGCGCATTATCTCGCCATCGCGAGGCGGTGGGGTCGTCCATTGCACTACAGGTTCTGGTAATTCGGCCCCGAGCCGCCTTCCGGGGTGACCCAGGTGATGATTTCGTACGGGTCCTTGATGTCGCAGGTCTTGCAGTGCACGCCGTTGGCGGCGTTGACCTGCAAGCGCTTGCCGTGTGGGGCGCTGGTGTCTGCCACCATCTCGTAGACGTTGGCCGGGCAGAAGCGGGTGCAGGGGTTGTCGTATTCCTCGATGCACCGGGTCGCGCAGATGTCGGTGTCGGCCACGTGCAGGTGGATCGGCTGGTCTTCGTCGTGTTCGGTGGCGGCGAAGTAGACGCCGGCGAGGCGGTCGCGCGGCGGCAGCTCGCGTTGCACGTAGTCGCGCTTGGGCGC
>DATMTH010000038.1:0-4396 GCA_035564915.1 Rhodanobacter sp. | reverse complement strand
ACGAATACCCTCGACGCAAGTTTGTGCGGCGTGAACTGATGTTCTGGTGTGACACGTCGGGCGATTTCCACTGATCGGCAAGATCTTGCAGCCGCCATGGCACCAGGCGGCATCGTCGCAACCATAACGTTGGGGGAACTGTCATGAACACGCGCCGCCGTAGCCGAATCATTCCCAATCTGCTCGCAGCATCGGTGCTGCTGGCGCTGGCCGGCACCGCCGCCGCGCAGGAAACGCAGCAGGCACAAGCTACAAACGCATCGCAATCGAGTGCGCAGCCACCAGCCAAGGAACAGCAGAAGCAGAATGCTGCCAATCTGTCCCAGGTGATCGTCACCGGTACGCGTACCAGCGATCGCACGCAGACCAGTTCGCTGGTGCCGGTCGACGTGATTCCGAGTCAGGTCTTGAATGATTCCGGTGCCGTCGACCTGGGCAACGCGCTCGATCTTGCCGTCCCGTCGCTGAATTTCCCATTGGCGTCGATGTCCGACACTTTCGCCTTCGTGCGGCCGTTCCAGATGCGCGGCCTCAACAGCGATCAGGTGTTGATATTGGTGGATGGCAAGCGCTGGCACTCAAGTGCATTGATGCTGACGCTCGGTCAGGTCGGCCAGGGCTCGCAGGGCGTCAATATCAACACGATCCCGATCGGCGCCATCGATCATATCGAGGTGCTGCGCGATGGTGCCTCGGCGCAATATGGCTCGGATGCGCTTGCCGGCGTGATCAATATCATTCTGAAAAAAGGTGCCCAGGGCGGCGACGTGCAGGCCGACTACGGGAAATATTCGGCAGGCGATGGCGCGAGTTCCCGGCTCCAGAGCAACATCGGGTTTTCGCTTGGCGAGAAGGGCTGGGTGCGAATTTCCGCACAGGTTGGCAAACAGGACCCCACCAATCGCGCGGGATTGGACAACCGGCCTGGCTTTACCGAGCTGGGAAGGAAGTACCAGGTCGGCATCCCCAACTCGGACAACTACAACACCTTCATCAATTGGCAATACGATTTCACGCCCAAAGTGCATCTGTATGGCTACGGGCACTACGGCAGGCTGATGGCCGAGCCCATGGCATTTTATCGATACGGCACGAATGCGCCGGAACCGAAGAACGATCTGATGCAATACCTGTTTCCGGATGGCGACGGCTTCAATCCGGTCGAGCACGGCGTGTCGCGTGACAAGTCCTTCGTGACGGGATTGCGCGGAGAGACGGAAGGTGGCTGGAGTTGGGATACCAGTGCCGCCTGGGGTGCCAATCGGGTGTCTTACGGCACCTTCAATACCGTCAACTTCGCCTTCTGGAACGATTTTGGCTACACCCCGAAAGACATCCACGATGGCACGCTGACCGCGTCACAAGCCACATTCGATTTCTCGATGGGCAAGTCGCTGAATGACTACTGGCACCTGGGCTTCGGCGCACAGTATCTGTACCAGGGGTACAAGATCGTGGCGGGCGATCTTGCCTCGTATTACGTGGGTACTTCGGGGGTCACGGGCGGAGCCCAGGGTTTTGCCGGCTGGGGCCCCGATGACGCGAGCAACAGTTCGCGGCACTCGGTTGCCGAGTACGCGCAGTTGGAAGGGAATATCACCGACAAGCTGAGCACGTCCCTGGCTGTGCGTCACGAGGACTATTCGGATTTCGGGACCAACCTTTCCTATGCGCTGTCCGGGCGCTTTGACTTTGACAGCAGCTTCGCATTGCGCGGAACGGTGTCCACCGGATTCCGTGCCCCGGGGCTGGGGCAGCAGCACGCCTCGGTCACTACTTCCGTGTCGTATCCCGAAGGCAATTCGCTGGGTCTGCCCGAGGGCATCTATCTGCGAGGCCTGGTGCCGGTGGACAACAAGACGGCGCTCTTGCTGGGCAGCGAACCGCTGAAGCCGGAGACCTCGCGCAGCTACACGATTGGGGCGGTATGGACCCCGACGCGTTCGCTCACGACAACCGTGGATCTATACGACATACAACTGAAGAATCGCATCCTGATGTCCAGTTCGATGTCGCTGGTGACGGATTCGGTCAAGGATTACCTGGCCGCCAACGGCATCGTCAACTCGGAATACGTGGCTCTTGCCTATTTCACCAATGCAGCGGAAATGCGCATCAAGGGCATTGGCGTCGTCACGAACTACCTCAAGAGTTTCGACAATGGCGGAACATTCCAGACGACGGTCAACTGGTCGTATCACAAGAACAAGGTGACCAAGGTTCTGCCGAATCCAGCGGTACTCGACGCCCTGGGCGATGTCGGTTTTCAGCGCATCACGCGCAGTCAGGAAAAAGGGTTGCTCGCCGACCAGATGCCCCGCTCCAAATTCATCTGGACCAATACATTCAGGACCGGCAACTGGGGGTTCACGGGTACCGCTGTCCGCTATGGCGGTGTCACCGAGTTCAGTTCGACCAGCTATCTCGATGATGACATCTACCCGTCCAAATGGCTCTTCAACCTTGCCGTGAATTATTACCGTGATCGCTGGACCTTCACGCTGGGGTCCGACAACGTTTTCAATACCTATCCGCAAAAGGCGCCCGACGGCAGCAACTTCCACGGGATATTCCCCTATCCGAGCAGCTCGCCGTTCGGTGCCCAGGGTGCTTATGTGTACGGAAAAGTTGTCTACCGCTGGTGATTCCCGTCCACCCCGCCATGACCTGGATCCCGGCCGGTCGTCGGGATTCAGGTTTGCGTGGCGACGGAGTGCCGTTGCCCAATCGATGCCTTCCCGTTGCAGCGACTGGCATGCCGACCGTCGCATAGCAGGTATTTGATCCTGCCCACACACTCGGAATCGACCTTGAACCAGCCGCCGATACCATCTTCAGCAACCGAACCTGCGAGCCAGGACAGAACCGGAACCGGCCAGCCACTCATGCTGCGCGCGGTTGGCCGCTGGCAGCTGGTCGGGCTGTCTGTCAATGACGTCATCGGCAGCGGCATCTATCTGTTGCCGGCGGCCGCGGCGGCGCTGCTGGGGCCGGCAAGCCTGTGGGCGGTACTGCTGGCGGGAGTGGCCGTGAGCCTGCTGGTGTTGTGCTATGCCCAAGCCGGCAGCTATTTCGACCAGGCCGGTGGCAGCTATCTGTATGCGCGTGAGGCGTTCGGTCGTTTCGCCGGATTCGAAGTGGGCTGGATGCTTTTGCTGACGCGCATTTCCAGCGCCGCCGCGCTGAGCAACGGCCTGGCCGATGCGGTCATGCATTTCTGGCCGGCGGCGGCCAGCGGCGGCGGGCGCCTGTCGATCGTGGCTGGCTCGCTGCTGCTGTTGACCTGGATCAACGTGATCGGTGTGCGCAGTGCGGCGCGCACCGGGGTGACGCTGGCGATCGCCAAGCTGTTGCCGCTGGTGATGTTTGTCGCCATCGGTGCGTTCTTCGTGGACATGAGCCAAGCTTCGCCACTGGCAACCGACAGCATCCCCATCGGCAACCTGGCCAAGGGCGCGTTGCTGCTGCTGTTCGCCTATGCCGGCTTCGAGAACATGCCGGCGGCCGCCGCCGAGTACCGCAATCCGCGCCGCGACGTGCCGTTCGCGATGCTGAGCATGATTGTCATCGTCACCGCGACCTATGTGGCGGTGCAGTGGGTGGCGCTGGGCACGCTACCGGGGCTGGCCCAGTCGCACACGCCACTGGCGGATGCCTCCGCGCGGTTCGGCGGCACCTGGCTGGCGCTGGTGCTGACCGTCGGTACGGCGGTATCGATCCTCGGCACCAACAGCAACACGATCATGTTCGGGCCGCGCTACCTGCTGGCTCTGGCCGACGATGGTTTCGGACCCGCGGCGCTGACCCGCATCCATCCGCGGTTCCGCACTCCGGCGATTGCGATTGTCGTCGTCGGTGTGCTTTCGCTGGCGCTGGCGTTGTCCGGATCGTTCGTGCAGTTGGCTTTGCTGTCAGTGGTCGCACGGTTGTTCGGCTATCTGGCCACCGCAGCCTCGGTGCTCGTGTTGCGCAAGCGCCATGGCCAACGCGAGCATGCCTTGCGTCTGATCGGCGGGCCGGCGATCCCGGTTGCGGCGACACTGCTGTCGCTGGTCCTGCTGGCCAGTGCGGGCATCGACAACCTGGTGGCGGCGGCGCTGGCGCTGCTGGTCGGTGCGTTGATCTACCGGTTCTGGCGACGCGGCACCTGAGCTCTTCGGATCAAGTCTGCCGATACATGACGGGGCATTGCCTCATCGTTGCCGGGCCCGGGATCGATCGAGCCTCGATGCGGCAAGGGTTGCAGCCCATCAACGCAGTGGATCACACGCGGGCATCGGTTTGGACTGCTGGCCACGGCGCCATGCTTCGGCGTCATGCCGCCGGCAGGTGATCGTGCCACCGGCGAGAGTGTGGGGCATGCGGGTGTGCCGCCAATGCCGTGGCCTTGCTGTCA
>DATMTH010000037.1:0-5601 GCA_035564915.1 Rhodanobacter sp. | reverse complement strand
CTGCCGGAATGTCAGCGCGTGGATCAGATCCAGCTTGAAACGGTGGTCGACGCATGGCATCGATTGCCCTCACGTGGCGTGCCTGGCGCGTCCTCCACTGACAACGCCCCACGTCCTCGACAAGGACCATCCGCGACAAGTTCGCTTGCCGTTGCCGAAGGAGCCTGAACCGAGGTTTCCGCGCAGGGCGGCCGAGCTTCCGGCCTCACGCCCCGCCGTCCGGGACGGACTTCAGTGCCCGCTGCCGGGTGCTGCCGGCGGAGTGGCTGCCGGCGTCCCCGCCTTGGACGGCGCCGTGGTACCGGGCGTGACTGCTGGTGATGAAGCCGTCGTGGATGACGCCGCCGGCGTCGAGGCCCAGTGCTCGCTCTGGATATCCATGCTCTTGTCCATCATGGCATTGCGCGATTTCTCGATGGCCTTGGCGGTGCCCGATGCCGGCGCGGACGAACTTGCCGCAGGCCCGTCCGACGCTACCGGCTTGTCCCGGTTAGCGTGACAAGCCGTCAGACCAAACATCGCCACAAGGGTGAGAGTGCAGAGGATCGCCTTCATACGCCGCTCCGGTCAGGGCCATGGTCAATCTTGGCGCGGCGTAGTTGAACCGGACGTCAAGAGAGGTCGGCGAATCCGGGTGGAGCCGCTCGATGATCACATGCGCTCATCGGACTGACCCGAAGCCGGGATCGTGCGGCACAACGCGTTTCTCCCGACAAGTCACACTGCCTCCGCCATCGGCTCACGCTACACTTCGCCGATGGCTCCTCCTCCGCGCAAGCGCCAGCGGCGCAAACCTGCATCGTCCACCCAGACCCGGCCACACGTGCGTGCGCCACGACCAGCGGCGGCCAGGCCCGCGGGACCTGCCGACAGTTCGACCCGTGCCAGTCGCGTGCTGGACTGGCTACTGCAGAAACTGCCACTGCGCCAGCGCGAGAAGGCGCACGACTATCTGGTGCTGACCCGCATGGATCGCCCGATCGGCGCGTTGCTGCTGCTGTGGCCGACGTGGTGGGCGCTGTGGCTGGCGGCCGACGATTTTCCGCCATGGAAGTTGCTGATCATCTTCACCCTGGGCGTGTTTGCGATGCGCGCGGCCGGCTGCGCGATCAACGACTTTGCCGACCGCAAGCTGGACCCGCAGGTGGAACGCACCGCCGGCCGGCCGATCGCCAGCGGAAGGGTGACGCCGCGCGAGGCGCTGATCGTGTTCGCCGCGTTGCTGATGTTCGCTTTCATCCTGGTGTTGTTCACCAACAAGCTCACCATCGAAATGTCGTTCGTCGGCGCGGCGCTGGCGGCAATCTACCCGTTCACCAAGCGCTGGACCTACCTGCCGCAAGTAGTGCTGGGCGCGGCGTTCGGCTGGTCGATCCCGATGGCGTTCACCGCCGTGACGGGCACGGTGCCGCCGCTGGGCTGGCTGCTGTTCATCGCCAACATCCTGTGGTCGGTGGTGTACGACACCGAGTACGCGATGGTCGACCGCGACGACGACCTGAAAGTCGGCGCCAAATCCACCGCGATCCTGTTCGGCGACGCCGACCTGCCGATCCTCGGCATCCTGATGGCCACCCTGCTGCTGGCGATGGTCTTCGTCGGCCAGCGCGCACACCTGGGCTGGCCGTACTGGCTGGCCCTGCTTGTCGCCACCGGCCTGTTCGCCTACCAACTGTGGTTGATCCGCAAACGCGAACGCGGCCCCTGCCTGACTGCCTTCCGCCACAACAACTGGTGGGGCCTGGCAGTGTGGATCGGCATCGTGCTGGCGTTGGCGGTCAGATAGTGAATCGCTACCCCTGCGGCTGATTCCGGACTGTTTCGACCTGCAGGCTTTGCAGGTTTACCGAAATATCACGAGGGTCCGCACTCTCGCCGGCAGCAAGCGGCGACCGCGGCTGGTCGAAGCGCAACTCGATATGGAGGTTGCCCTGCGCATCCATTGCTTCGGACGGCACCCTCACTACCGTCACCGGCATGGGTTTGCCGCGCTCGAACGACCAGTGTGCCAGCAGATGCTGGCCGGCAGAAACATCGACTGTGAGCTTCGGAAATGCCGCTGGCAGATAGGGCAACACATCCATGACCAGGCGCACGCCAGCTCCGGGTGATGCCACGCGGAGGCCCAATTCGGCGGTGGCTCCGCTTGACCAGGTACCGCCGTCGCCGGGATGGCTCCAGCCTGCCAGCTGAAAAGCCAGCCCCGCAGCATCCGGACTGAAATGATAGATGTGGCCCGGCAAGGCTTCCGCATAACCAACGCGCGGCGGATGATGCAGGACGCCGCGTTGGCCATGCGCAAACCAGCCCGGCGCGACGACATGGAAGCCGTCGACCATGCCCATGCCAGTACCCACGGGAAAGCCATTCTGGATACGCGCGAGTCGCTGCCACATGTCCGGTTGCACGAGGTAGAGGCCATGGGCATCGAGCTTCCCGCGGAAGAACGCATCATGCCGCTGCGTGCGCTCGCGTTGCAGGTACGGCGCGGGAAGCCGCGCATAGTAGGCCGTATCGATGCCGAAGCCATGGGATAGCGCCAGCATTTCGTAGGCGATGTACTCATCACCGCTGTAATGGCCCGGGATCACGTACAGATTGGAATAGCGTGCCCGCGCCTCGTTCCAGAACGCCGAAGAGGCCTGCGGAAAATGGCCGTCTGCGACTTTGCCTGCTGCAGTGTGGCGAGAAACCTGCAGAAAAGACTGCAGGTCGATGAACTGCAACAGCAATACCACGATGGCCGTCACCTGCATTCCCCGGACGGGCAATCGAGACAACCCGCGGACCGCGACCAGCATCAACAGATAGTAAACCGGCCAGAACAATCGCCCCGAACAGCGGAAGGTGTTGGCCCACTTGGCAACGATGGTGGGCAAGGGCAACGTGAACAGTACGTGCGACCCGAAAGTCACGACATTCGACACGGCCAGTGCCGTGAGCACCCATGCACACAGTGCAATCGCCGTTCCTGGCCGCTTTTGCCATGCTTGCACCTGGCCAGGCCGATGTCCTTGCCAGCACCACCAGACCGCTCCCGCCATCAATGCAAGCAAGACACCGGCACCAAGGTAATTGAATCCCTCGTACTGACCCGCAGTCGCAGGCGACAGCGTCGGCATCAGGAAGGGGCGAATGCCTACCGGCATGAATGGCGACAGCAGATTCATCGAATAGAAGCCGAAGCCGCCAGCCGATACATCCATGTCACCGAAATAGCCGGCCAGCCACATCAGGAGCAACGAGCCACCGATCGATGCCGGCGCTGCCCACAGCATCGATTTCGCCAATCGAGCACGATCGAGGACGAGATAGCGCAACAGATAGGCCGCCCAGATCGCATAGGCCATGACCACGAGATAGGCCTGCACCAGCGGCACCAGCCACAACAGCACCAGCCACTGCCATAGCCGGCCACGACTCGGCGGCACGTAGTACAGATAGAGCGCGCAGACGATGATCCAGTGCGCGCTCAGCGCCAGATGGGCCTGGGCACGAAGCAACATGATCGGGCTGAGCAGGAACAACACGGTTCCGACGGCCAGCAGCAGACGACTTCGCGTGAACAGGGACAGCAGGCGACAGGCGAAATAACCCTGTAAGACATAGCACAGGCAAAGCCAGATGCCGTCGTACTGGAACGTCGCGGGCAGCCATCTCCGGAACAACTTGAAGACCAATGCCAGCAGCGGGATCGAGTCGGAATAGACGATCGAATGAGCCTGTTCCAGCCCAAGCGCATGCAGCCGGCCCAGCGGGAACATCCATGGCTCCGCTCGAAAGGCGAGCCACCCCATGTAACTCTGTGCCGAGTCGCCCACCGCCAGCCACCCGACATGCCCGGGCCACAGATACGAAACATCCAGTAGCAGGCAGAACATCAACGCCCCACCACAGGCAGCCCATATGGCTGCTGCCAACATGGGGTTTCCTCTTGAGCGTGGCGGCAGGTCGTTGAATGCCATCATTCATGTCCGTATCAACACCCTGTCGAGGGTAACCTACGGACCTGCGCCATGGATGTCCCGCACGCGCAAGGCATCGTATGCAAGACTGCGCCTCGATACTTCCCGGTTCGAACGTCAGCTGGCCCCATGTTCAAACTCCATCACCTGCTCATGCGCCAACCATCCCGCACGCCGGTTGACGACGACACCAGAACGCCCGCGGGCACAGGGTCGGCGACCGATGACCCGGTTGCTCGACAGGGCCTGTTCGTCATCGGCGCGGCCCGGACGGGCACGACCATCCTGCAGGGTGCATTGAACGATTCCCGTGAGATTTTCCTGTTCGGTGAACCCGCTTTTCATCGCGACCCGGGAACCCCCGACTTTGCCTCGCGCTACAACGGCATGCACCGTGCATGGGGCAACCAGGAGACCAAGAGCAGCTACTGCCCTCGCTTGTTCGAACACGATGCCCGTTGGCACGACTACCTCGAAAAACTGGCCCGGCACTATCGCTACGTTGGCTCGAAGATCGTCATCAACCCTCATGACGCGACAGCGGAATGCGGCGAGCTGTTCGATTTCCAGTGCCGCCGCTTTTACACATCGCACCAGATATTCACCTTCCGCAATCCATTGGACACGCTGATGTCCACGCGCGGATTGTCCGAACTCAATGGCGGCCGCATCGCGAGCTGCATCGAGGTGCTGCGCGGCTACTTTCTGGTCGTGCAGCTCTACTTCCAGGCCTTGCGCACGCTGCCCCATGTGCATGGCTGGTTCCACGAATCGGTCGGCCCGGACGCGTTCCGTGCCCTTGGTACGTCGCTCGATCTTTCACTGTCGAATGGCATGGCTTACTACGACAGCCGCAAGATTCGTCATTACACGATGGAACAGGTACCCGAATCCCGGCGCACGGTTGTGTCGGAAGCAATGGACCTGTACGGCGATTTCAGGACCCAGGCCAGCGCCGGCTTTGCCCTGCCCCAGATCGAGCAGAACAATGGACATCTCGATCCTGCGCACTTCACGCCACTGGGCCGTCTATCGTGGCGCGTCACACGGTTTCTGGATGCGCTGGACAAGCTGGAGGCATCCGGCGCAAGCGAATGACAGCCAGCATGTGCACGTATGTCACCGCCAGCTGTTCGCACTTGTTCTCGCGTCGCGCATGCCTCGTTCCCGGCACACCACGAAGCCGATCAAACCACTGTAAATCCAGCACCGCGGCTTGATCGAAGATGGGCAGGATGGGCGTGGTGCCGTCGACGCGAAAGGGATACGTTTGACCATGCGGATTTGCCCTGATCGTCTCCGACATGTGCGACATTGACCGCCACTGTCTGCAACGGCGTGTGCAGGCAACATCAATCACGTCGTGACGGTGCGCGCGCCAGTGCCCACACATCCACGCGTTGCACCCCGGCACGCTTGAGCACGCGGGCGCATTCGGCCAGGGTGGCGCCGGTGGTCATCACGTCGTCGAGGACGGCTACGTGCGATGGCAGCACGATGCCTTCGCGCACGGCAAAGGCGGCGCGCACGTTGCGGCGGCGCGTGACGGCATCCAGTTCGGTTTGTGCATCGGTGGCGCGAACGCGTCGCAGCACGTCGTGGCGACACGGCACACCGAGCGCCTTCGCCAGCGGTC
>DATMTH010000036.1:0-3369 GCA_035564915.1 Rhodanobacter sp. | reverse complement strand
CTTCAAGACCACCCGGCATCCGCATACCAACATGGCCAAGGCCGCGCTGAACATGATGACGCGCACCTCCGCCACCGACTACCACAACGACGGCATCCACATGAACAGCGTCGACACCGGCTGGGTGACCGACGAGGATCCGGCCGAGCTGGCCGCGAGGAAAGTGCTGGAAGAACGCTTCCACCCGCCACTGGACATCATCGACGGCGCCGCGCGCATCGTCGACCCGATCATCAGCGGCATCAACACCGGCGAACACGTGTGGGGACAATTCCTGAAGGATTATCGTCCGACCGACTGGTAAGGCTGCGCGCACCATAAGGGTGAGAGCGCACGCGGCTCACATCAGATGCGATGAGAAGTCGACTCCACTTCTGCTAGCGATAACCCATCCGGCTCGTCATTCCGGCGCAGGCCGAAGGAGTCTTTCAACAGACGAATGTCTGGTCATCCAGTGACTGTGTAGCCTGAGCAGGCGTGATCGCTACTGGGTGACCAGGCATTCGGCTGTTGAAAAGCACTTCGCCGGAATGACGTGCTCAGCGTCGGCGTCGCGCCGATGCGGGGCTGTCGCTGGCATAGGTCGACCACAATCGGCGCAACTGTCGGGCCGAGCCCACGCCGGCGCGTTCGGCGGCGCGCTCCACGCTGTCGCCTGCAGCCAGCGATTGACGGGCAAGTGTCAGCCGCAGGCTGGCGTGGTAGCGATTGACCGACATGCCGCTGGCTTCGCGGAAATGGCGCGTCAGGCTACGTACGCTCATGTGTCCGATGTCGGCAAGGCGCGCCAGCGGCCAGTCCTGCTCCGGTGCCTGCGCCAGCGCATCCTGCACGCGATGAATGGCCATGTTCATGTGGTTGCGACCTTCCAGCCACGGCGACAAGGCCGGATCGCCGGCGGCACGTCGCACGTACACCGCCATCTCCCGTGCCACTGCGGCAGCCAGGCGCGGCGAGCCGAGCTTGGCAATCAGGTGCAGCGCCAGGTCGATGCCCGCGGTGATGCCGGCGCTGGTGTATACGTCGCCATCCTCGACAAACACACGACTGTCCAGCACCTCGGCAGTTGGAGCGAGCCGGCGAAGATCGTCGAGCAGGCTGTGGTGGGTAGTGCAGCGTCGGCCATCCAGCAAGCCGGCGGCAGCCGCCATCAACGCGCCCGAGCAGACGCAGGCAAGCGGTCGGCCGTTGCCGCCATGCCGCCGCAGCCACTCGATCAAGGCTGCGCTTGCGGGCGAAGACAACACCTTATCGCCACTGCCGGTGGCGCCGCACACCACGATCAGCGTGTGATCGCCCAGTTGCGCCGGCAACGGCTCGATGCCGGTGAGGCCCACGCCGAGCGCGGTCGAGGCAGCCTCGCCGCCCGCCACCGGTGCCAGCATGCGCAGGCGAACCGGCAGCCCCATCGACGCGGCAATGCGAAAAGCATCGGCGGCGCCGGCGAGATCCAGCAGGATCAGCGCCGGCGGCAGCACAAAGCACACCTCAGTGATCGGCGAGTACGTCATCGACGGTGCGGATGCGGGCAAAGCGGCCATCCAGAACCAGTTCCGTGCGCTGCTTGATGTCCTGTGCATCGTAGTGGCTTCCGCTGCCGGCGTGGACCATCGGAAAGGTCAGCGTCGCCTCGGTCACGTAATCGACGGCGAAACCGAGATCGGAAGCCACACGCGCCGTGGTCTCGCAGCACTGTTCGGTGCGGATGCCGCTGACGATGACCCGGCCGATGCTACGTTCGCGCAGCCATGCCTCAAGACCGGTATCGGTAAAGGCGTTGTGGACATGCTTGTGGAACAGCACATCATGCGCATCAGGCATCCACTCCATCGGCTGCACCAGGCCGGACGCTGCCGAAAAATGCCCAGTGCTTTCCTCGTGCAGGATACGCACGACCGGCCAGCCACGCACGGCGGCGGCATCGAGCAGCTTCAACAAGTTCTGGCGGAACGCAGGCACATCGTCCTCGCGCCAGTACGGCGCTTGCAGGAACGATTGCTGGACATCGATCACAAGTACGGCGGGGATATCAGACATGGGGCGATGACTCCATCGACAAGGGAGTGGTCACTCTAGGCACGGCGCGCGCGGCCGGCGAGCACCATCGCGGACCGCAAGCGGACCGATCAGGCCAGCTTGCCAGCGACGCCCATGCAAACCGGTATCTATCGAACTCGACGGCACCGACATGGGCGCGTCAGGCATGTTCCCGGCGCTGTAACGCCCGTCATGCCAGCGAAAGCTGGCATCCAGTGACTTCTGCGAGAACAAACAACGACGCCGTATCGCTGCAGCGCCGTTGCTGTTTCCACGCATCCGTCCTGCCTCACGGCAAGCGCGTGTGCCGCATCACTTCCCCGCGCGGTTGCGGTAATCCACCGGCACGAACGCCCAGCCCGAGGCTGCCTTGCGGATATGCCCCAGGCCCGGGAACGGCAGGTGCGCGGCAGCGATCAGCTCGCGCTTGCCGGCCAGGTTCGCGAACTGCTTGAGGCGTTGCGTGGCCGCTCCGCTCTGGCTGAAATCAAAGCTGGTGGTGATGCCGGGTTGCGGGAACTGCACCGCTTCGGAATTGACCAGGTCGCCCACGAATTCGATCGAATGTCCCTGGCTTTGCACCAGATAGAAACTGTGGCCCGGCGTATGCCCCGGCGTGGGAATCGCCTCGATGCCGGGAAGGATGTGCGTCACACCGCTGAATGGCTTCAGCTTGCTGGCCTTCGCATACGGCTCCAAGGTCAGCACCGCTTCGTGGAAATACGACTTGTCGTAGCCATCCACGCCATTCTGGTGGGCCGGGTCCATGAACAGGTCCACGTCCGGCTTGCCCACGAACACCGTGGCGTTGGGAAACACCCGCTGCCCGTCGTGAACCAGGCCGCCGCTGTGGTCCGGATGAATATGGGTGAGCAGCACATCGTCGATGCGCGCCGGGTCATAGCCGGCGGCTTTCAGATTGGCGACCAGCTTGCCGCCAGCCGTGGGGCCGAACAGATCGCCCGCGCCGGTATCCACCAGAATCAAGCGCGTGTCCGTGTCGATCAGGAAGCCGTTGATCGATGACTCCACCGGATTGGTGAGGAACGACCGATCCAGCAGCTTGTCGACCACGCCCTTCGGCGCATCCTTCATCAGCGCATGCAGATCCAGCGGCACGGTGCCGTCGGAAAGCGCCACGATCTCGAAATTGCCCACACGGTAAGGATAGAAACCCGGCATCGGCACGGAGGCCGCAACTGCGGTGCTGGCTGGCGCGGCATAAGCAGGGACGACGGGCGCGAAGGTACCGCCGATGGCGGCCGACAGCGTTAGCACGGCAGCAAGAACGAGATGTTGCTTGGAGGTATTCATGAGCATGTTCCGATAGAT
>DATMTH010000035.1:0-5876 GCA_035564915.1 Rhodanobacter sp. | reverse complement strand
CGCCGCGTGCTCGGCCTGAAGGAGCCGGTCGGCCGTCGCCTCGACTTCCTGATGCAGGAATTCAATCGCGAGGCGAACACGCTGGGTTCCAAGTCGGTCGACGCGCGCACCACCAATGCCGCAGTGGAACTCAAGGTGCTGATCGAGCAGATGCGCGAACAGGTGCAGAACGTCGAGTAATTGCATCGTGCCCCGGTGACGCCGTCCGGCCGTGTAGCTGCATGCACATTCCTATCGCGCATGGCTGTCACGGCGCTGGCGTGCGCCGTGATTCCGTATTGCGCACACGCTGGCAGAACTTTTGCTGGCCGCGATGGTAGATTATGACGACTCGCTGCATGGCCTGTCGCCATGCTGTCGTCCGTGGTGTGGACAGTGCAATCGGTCGCTGGGCGTCGGATCGCCCACCGCGGGCCGGGAAGGCGGGAGGGGGATATGTCG
The DNA here is from genome assembly GCA_035564915.1 of Rhodanobacter sp. GTDB lineage: Bacteria > Pseudomonadota > Gammaproteobacteria > Xanthomonadales > Rhodanobacteraceae > Rhodanobacter. The sequence continues at coordinate 5,435 of DATMTH010000035.1, read as the reverse complement.
TCGATACACGAGGCTGTTGACGGTGTAGTGCCAGGCGCGGCTCACGGGCGGTCGTCTGCGGGCGCCGCGCTGCCCGATGCTCAGTTGATACAGCAACTCCACGACGGTCCTTCGCAATGGATGGCACTCGCGCTGCTCCAGCTGGATCGCGCACTCAGTACGGGACGGCAAGTGGATGCCCGGTTGCTGGACGGTGTCCGCACGCTTCTGAGCGAAGCGACGCGAAGTATTCGCGGCGTACTGGAGGATTGGTGTGACACTGAATTGCCACCCGCCATGTCGATGGTGGATGCGTTGTCGGATCTTGGTCTGCGAGTAGCTGCACTGACCGGATTGAGCTTGCGGGTGCAGTGCGATAACCCAGCGACTGATCCCCCCGCCACCGTGTCCTTCACTGTGCTGAACGTAGCGCAGGAAGTGCTACTGAATACCTGCAAACACGCTCCCGGTGCGCATGCTGCCATGCGTTTGCGTGCTATCGGCAGCGGTTTCGAATTGTCCATTTGCGACGATGGCCCCGGTTTCGACCCCGTGGCGATGTATCGTCGCCACGACATCGTGGGTGGACTCGGACTGGGTGCACTGCCTCGACGCATGACCAGCGTGGGCGGGAGCTTCAGTATCCTCAGTCGCCCCGGGCACGGCACTCAGGTCCTGATCCGATGGCCGGTCATTGCCGGGTGTCGCGATAGCCACGGCCATGGTGGCTGTCGCCCGGACGTGTCGGCGCGATGAACGTCAGAGTCATTTTGGGAGATGACCATGTCATGCTGCGCGAAGGCTTGGTTGCCTTGCTGCAGAATGAACCGGACATTGACGTGGTGGGACATGCCGGTCACGGCTTGGATCTGCTTCGCTTGGCGCGAGAGTTGCGTCCCGACGTGGTGATCGCGGATGTTGCCATGCCGCTACTGACCGGGATCGAGGTGGTGCGGCGCATACGGGGTGAAATATTGCCAAGCAAGGTGCTGTGCCTCTCGGTAAGTGCGCAGCCGGGGCAAGTTACTGAGGCGCTGGAAGCAGGCGCCTCGGGTTACGTGCTGAAGGAAAACTGTTTCGATGATCTGGCGCGGGCGATTCGCCACGTTTTCAATAATCAGGTTTTCCTGAGCACCGAACTCGTGGCTCCCATGATGAGTACATACAAGGCTGGCGGCGATAGGCGCATTGTCGCAATGCCGCCGCCGTTGACTTGGCGTGAGCGTGAGGTCACCCGGCTTTTTGCTGAAGGTTGCTCCACGCAACAGGTAGCCAAGCGGCTGCACATCAGCACCAAGACGGTGGCGACCCATCGGGCCCACGTATTCCGCAAGCTCAACATAAGCAGCCTTGCTGAGCTGACACGTTTTGCTGTGAAGCATGGCCTTACTCCGCTGGACTGACTTCCCGACATGCAGCGATGCAGCTGCAGAATGATCGTGCACGTTCTTTCAGCGGGTTTGTTCGTGGAGGCTCGGACGCCGAGAGGAGGAGTGTTTTTGTGCGTCTTCGGCATCAGCAAAACGGAGGGCAATATCAGCAGATTGCCGATAGGGCGTAACGGAAGCCTGCGGCTATGCTGCAAGCGTGCCTTTTGCCGCTTTCCGCAGTTGGTGCATGACCATTCGGCGGGACGGGGACGCAATGGCATCAAGGCTCGCGGCTGATGGACGCATTGGCAGTTCAGCACAAGGATGCCGACGGCTTTCTGCCGCAGTTGTACGTGCGCATCTAAGCCTCGTGGAGAGGGGGGCTTGGCCGGGTGATGCTGTGCTGCTATGCCAGACAAACTGGCGCAGTTGAGCTCGCACGTCTATGTGCATGGCAGCGAGATCCATCTGGGACCAGTGCAAGAAAAGTATTTGCAGCGTGGGTCTGGGGACATGGCCTAGTCGGGGCAGGTGCAGGTGCGACCATCAATGGGAACGCGTGCATGCAGTGGGAGACGGCTGCGATGGGAGCAAGAGTGTTGCAACTGAAGTGAAGCTGTGACAGCCATCGGATGGTTTGTCCGGTGGTGACGGCTAGTTCACTGCGTGCGTGGTTTGCGCAGACATGTGTGGGATGTCGCGAGTTGCGGTCTGCAAGAGGCGCCTGAGGCGGGGAGGGCGCGTCAATGTCCCTGCCAGACCGTAGAGGATGATGCTCATGAAGAACCATATCCCGTCTTTGCGTTTGTTACATTTGCGCCGAGCGTGGCCATTGGGGGTGGCCGCCTCTGGTTTGCTGGTAGCGTTTCTTGCCCAAGGCATGGCGCCCGATGCGCCGGGCGCGGACAAACAGGCGGCCACCGTGCCGGTGCTCAGTCCGACGATTCCGCTGGAGATCACCGTGACCTCGCCGCCGAGCCCGCCCACGCTGGCGTCGTTGCAACACGATTTCGACGTGTTTTCGTGGCAGATGTTCGTGGCGTTGAACTGGCCGGCGAATGCCGACGGGTCGCCCAACACCAAGCTGACCATCGGCCAGGTGCCACAAGATTCGGTGGTCTGGCAGCACTGGCGCGAGAGCCGCAGCATTTTCCTGCCGAAGGGGGAAACGCCGCCGCCGTGGGGACAGAACACGCCGTTGCCGGCGGTGTGCAGCGGCATCAATCCGAAGACCTTGCCGCCGAATACCTTGCGGCTGACCCAGATCGGCAAGACGCCGAACCTGCTGGACGAGAGCAGCGAGCCGTTCAAGACCGGTCCGCTGATCGACCAGAACGGTCGCTACACGCGTTACGAGATCCTCACCAACGAGACGATGTTCAACTACATCCTCGGCAACACGCTGTATTCGAAGAAGGGGCAGGATGATTTCAATGCCGATGCCAACTTCCCTTCGAGCAGCCCCAAGACCCAGCAGGTCGGCTCGATCATGGTAAAGGCGGCGTGGGTGGAGATGGGCGGCAAGTACGACCCGTCGAAGTTCTTCACCGCCTGGGCGCTGGTCTATGACAACCCCGCCGAGCAGCACGGCGTGAAGCCGTTCTGCAAGCTTGAAAAAGTGGGGTTGGTGGGCTTGCACATCGCGCACAAGACCGCCGATGAGCCGCAGTGGATCTGGTCCACGTTCGAGAACGTGGCCAATGCCCCGACGCAGGGCGAGAAGCTGCAACGCAGCGCGTACAACTTCTTCGATCCGGCCTGCAAGGATTGCCAGGTGAACGAGCCGCCGCCGCGTCCATGGAACCCGGAGAACGCGTACACCAAGCCGTCGCAGATCGAGCGGGTGATCGCGATCACGCCCGAGGCGAAGCGGCTCAACGACAGCTTCCATCGGGCGTTGGCCGCGGTGACGCCCAACTCGGTCTGGCTCAATTACGAGCTGGTGAGCACGCAATGGCCGACCAATGCCAGCAGCCGGATCGATCCGACCGGGGTGCCCGCGCCTTCGTTCCTGGCCAACACCACGCTGGAAAGCTACATCCAGGGCGAGGTCAAGCAGACCTCCAGCAGTTGCATGGCGTGCCACAACAACGCCACCACCACGGCGGGCAAGTCCGCCGATTTCACCTACCTGCTGCAGCGCGCCCAATAACCCGGAGGGACACCGACATGAGCGATACCATGGACAACTTCATCGGCCTGAGCGCGGTGTTGACCGGCTTTGCCAGCAGCATTCTCGCGCCCAGTCTCGACCCGGTGAACATCAAGGCGGAATACCTGCCCTTTTTCACTGCCAAGGTGGTTGCGGAAAGCGGCAATTCGCAATTGGTCGACAGCATTTTCGCGAAGTATGCGGCGTTGGCGGCGCAGCAGTTGAGCGACCAGCAGATCGGCACGGCCATGCTCGACCCGGCCAATGGCGCGGACTTCGTGCTGGCCTGCCGCAAGCTGATCTTCATGTGGTACTCGGGCGCGTGGCCCACCCTGATACCAGCCAGCGCCAGCGCCCCGGCCAGCACGGTCAGCGACCTGATCTCGGCCAAGAGCTACACCTGCGGGCTGGCCTGGCAGGTCATGCAGTCGCATCCGATGGGCGATTCCAACTACCGCTACGGCTACTGGAACAGCCAGCCGCCGGCACTCAACGACTACACCGGCCAGCAAGGAGCGTGACCCATGAGCAATCCAACCTATGACCTGGTGATTGTCGGCTCCGGCATCGCCGGCGCCATCGTGGCCCATCAACTGGGTCGGCAGGGCAAGAAGGTGTTGATCCTCGAAGCCGGTGCGCCGGTGCCGGTGGATCGCAGCGGCTACATGCAGACTTTCTTCAAGGCCAACGCGAAGACGCCCGAATCGCCGTACCCGCCGACGACGCAGAACCCGACCGCGGCCACGCCGGATAACCCGCTGGGCCTGCCCGATCCGGCCACCGAAAACGCGCCGCGCTACACCGTGCTGCAGATCGGCGCCTGGCGCAATCCGAAGCAGTGCTACTTCGACTATCCTCCGCAGCCGCCCTATCTCAAGGGCGACAGTCCGGAGGTCACCTTCGCCTTCGCCAGTTCCTACGAGCGCATCGGCGGCGGTACCACCTGGCACTGGCTGGGCACCAGCCTGCGCCTGTTTCCTACCGACTTCACGCTGAAGACGACGTATGGGCATGGCGTGGATTGGCCCGGCGGGCAAACCTTCTACCAGGCGCTGGTGCCCTACTACGAGAAGGCGACCGACGTGATCGGCGTCTCTGGCGACAAGACGCAGCTCGACACGCTCTACACCCAGTTCAAGGTGTCGCCCAGCGGCCAGTATGGCCCCGACTACGATTACCCGATGCCGGCCATCGTCGACTCCCTGGTCGATCAGGCTTTCGACGTGCCGGCGGTCACCACGCTCACCGTCGACGGCAACCCGGTCTACCTCACGCCCACGCCGCAGGGGCGCAACTCGCTGCCGGGGGACCGGCGCCAGTGCGCCGGCAATACCAACTGCATTCCGATCTGTCCGATCCAGGCCAAGTACGACGCCACCGTGACCCTGGGCGACGCCTTGCAGACCGGCAACGTGGAGATCCGCTATCGCTGCGTGGCCAGCAACATCCGCGTCGACGACGACACCGCCGAAGTCGTCGGCATCGACTACATCAGCTACGACGAGCACACCGGCGACGCCACCGGTTCGGGCACGGTGACCGCGAGCAAGTATCTGTTGGCGGCGCACGCCATCGAGACACCCAAGTTGCTGCTGATGTCGAACAAGAACAAGAACTTTCCGAACGGCGTGGCCAATTCCAGCGGGCAGGTCGGACGCAACCTGATGGACCACGTGATGTACCTGGCCTGGGGCTTGGCCAAGGATCCGGTTTACGCCTTTCGCGGCCCGCTCTCCACCTCGGGTATCGAGTCGTTGCGCGATGGTGCGTTCCGCAAGAATCGATCGGCCTATCGCATCGAGATCGGCAACGAGGGCTGGCAATGGGCGGCCAACGATCCGTTCACCACGCTGGCGGATTTCGTGTTCGGACAGGATACCAACCAGCTCAACGGCAACGCGGTGAACCCGCAGGGGCAGCCGTTGCGCTTCAAC
>DATMTH010000034.1:0-12977 GCA_035564915.1 Rhodanobacter sp. | reverse complement strand
CTCGCTGGGCCAGTTGCCGGAAACCTGGGTGGAGCATGCGCGCGTACTCGGCATGTATACCGGCGAGGTGCATCGCTGGCTGACCGCGGTGCGCCGCGCGGTGGTCGAAATGACCGATGGCGGCCCGACCCAGGAAGCGCTGTCGCGCGAACTTGGCATCGCTTTGGAGCGCATCGGCAAGCAGGCCAGCTGCTGGCGTGCCTGGTCCAGTGAAGATCCCGATGACGCACCACCGCTGGCACGCTGGGTCACGCTGGGCGGCGATCAGCAACTGGTCTGCCATGCCTCGGCAGTCTCCGCCGGCGGCCTGCTGCAAAGCGTGCTGTGGGGCAACGCCAGCGGCGTGTTGCTGACGTCGGCCACATTGAGCGCGGGCGGCAACTTCCGCGGCTTCGCCGATGCGGTGGGCCTGCCCGACGACGCGGTATGCCTGAGCCTGCCCTCGCCGTTCGACCTCGCTGCGCAGGCACGGCTGGAAGTGCCGGCAATGCGCACCTTGCCCGACGCGCGCGAGGCGCATGCCGAGGAAATCAGCGAATGGCTGGCCAAACATCTCGACTGGGACGCCGGCAATCTGGTGCTGTTCACTTCGCGGGTGAAACTCGATCGCGTGCTGCAGAAGCTGCCGATCGCGCAGGTGCGCAAGGTGCGCGCGCAGGGTTCGCTGGGCAAGTCCCAGCTGATCGCCGAACACTGCGCCGACATCGAGGCGGGCAAGGGCAGCACGCTGTTCGGACTGGCGTCGTTCGGCGAAGGCCTGGACCTGCCGGGCAAGCTGTGCGAGACGGTGGTGATCACCCAGTTGCCGTTCGCGGTGCCGACCGACCCGGTCGGCGCTACGTATGCCGAATGGCTGGAATCGCGCGGGCGCAATCCGTTCATCGAAGTGAGCATTCCCGAGGCGACGCGCCTGCTGACGCAATACTGCGGCCGATTGATCCGCAACGAAACCGATCGCGGCCGCATCGTGCTGCTGGATCGCCGCGTGGTCACCAAGCGCTACGGCGCGGGCATGTTGCGCGCATTGCCGCCGTTCGAACGCGTCATCGAGCGAACCGCATGATCATCCGCCTCGCCGACTGCCCTTGGCAACCATGGAAAAACGGGCTGGGCCGAACACGTCAAATAGCCGTCCATCCGGAAGGATCGAACAACGGCGATTTCGCATGGCGCGTCAGCATGGCCGAGGTCGACAGCGCCGCACCATTCTCGTGCTTTCCCGGCATCGACCGCACCATCGTGCTGCTTGATGGCGCCGGCTTCACGATGACCCTGGATGGCGAACGCACCCACGCATTGACCACGCCATGGGTTCCGTTCGACTTTCCGGGCGAGTCGGCAGTGAAGGTGGCGCTGGCCGGTGGCTCGACGCGCGATTTCAACCTGATGGTGCGCCGGGAACATGCCCGGGGTCGCGTGCAAGTCTGGCACGAAGCCGGGGAGTACCCGCTTGGCCAGCACACGGCGCTGATCCACTGTGCGAGCGGTCGAATCACGCTCGGTCGCACGACACTGGATGCCGGCGACAGCTGGCTCAACCACCACGGCACCCGGGTTCGCCTGCACGCTGGAACAACGGCGCTGGTGGTTCACATCGAGCCCCGTTGACCGGTTCCGCCACGCCGTTCATGGATCAGCCAGCGGCCTGCCTTTCGCGTCCAGCTCCAGCCCGCACTGCGGACATGTCATGCCGCCCCACCATGCCTGGCGGCGACTGGTCGGCATGCGGATCTTCGGCATCACGCAGGCGCAACGTGGACAACTCATCGGCGTCGTGACCATGCGGCCGATGCGCGTGACGCGCCCGGCAATACTCACGCTGAGGCAGATCAGCAAGACCACCAGCAACAGGAACAGCAGCACTATTCCCGCGAAAATCAGCAGCATCGTCATATCCAGTCATCCTTGATGTCGGCTCGACATGATGCCCGGATTGCAACCGTCCGACAGCTGCCGTGCCGCCCGCAGCAACCGGGTCGCCTGGCAGCGGCGCTGATTGCGACCGAGGGTGGCGGAAGTCATCTACGCCGTACCGGCGCACTGCGCTAACATGCCTGCACGCTCATCCAACGCGAGGGTCACGAGATGGCTGGTTTCCTGCTCTGGCTGTTGTTGCTGGTGTTCTGCTGGCCGCTGGCCCTGCTCGCACTGGTGCTCTACCCGATCGTTTGGCTGCTGTTGCTGCCATTCCGGCTGGTGGGCATTACCGTCAGCGCCGTCTTCGCATTTCTCGGCTCGTTGCTGATGTTGCCGGCACGGGTACTGCGTGGCCGCCCCGCCTGAGCCGATGCCGGGTGGAAAACCGCACTCGCCTTCCTGCGAGCGCAATCGCGAGCCGATTCTCGAGGTACTGCGTGAGCAGTTTGCCGACCGTCGCCACGTGCTGGAGATCGGCAGTGGCACCGGCGAGCATGCCGTGCACTTCGCCGCGGCGCTGCCCGAGCTGATCTGGCAAAGTTCGGATCGCAGCGAGAATCTTTCCGGCATCCGCGCATGGCTTGACGATGCACAACTGGCGAATACGCCGAAGCCGCTCGAATTCGATGTCGGCGGCAACTGGCCGGATGGGCCGTTCGACGCGATATTCAGTGCCAACACCTTGCACATCATGAGCTGGGGCGAAGTGCAGCAACTGTTTGCGCGACTGCCGACGATCCTCGCCAACGATGCCATCCTGGTGATCTATGGCCCGTTCAACCGTGACGGCCGCTACAGCAGCGAAAGCAATGCCGTGTTCGACCGGTGGTTGAAAGAGCGCGGCGAGCACATGGCGATCCGCGACGCGGAGGCGGTCGACGCGCTGGCAAGCCGTGCCGGCCTGCGACTTGTCGCCGACCTCGCCATGCCGGCGAACAATCGTTGCCGGGTGTGGCGCCGCGGTCAGGATTGAAAATCTCCTGCACGAATCCGCCGAACCGGGTACAAAGGCGGCATGAAGTCGATCGATACCCTGACCCCCTGCCCTTGCGGCAACCCGGCCGGCTACACCGCGTGCTGCGGAGCGCTGCACGATGGCAAGGTCGCCGCCACGGCCGAACAATTGATGCGTTCGCGCTACAGCGCCTATGTGCTCAGGCGCGAGGATTATCTGCTGGCCAGCTGGCATCCGGACACCCGACCGGCCACATTGCGGCTGGCCGCGCAGCAGCCACCGCCGACCTGGCTGGGGCTGGAAGTAAGGCGCGCAGACGAATTCGACGACGAGCATGCCACCGTCGAGTTCGTTGCCCGCTACCGCCTCGGCGGCGGACGCGCGCAGCGGCAGCACGAAACCAGTCGATTCGTGCGCGTCGATGGTTGCTGGTATTACCTCGGCGGCGAACTGAAAAGCTGAGCGCGGCGGACGGAGCAGGCCGCTGCCGTGGCAGCGGCATCACATCCGCCACGATGCGGCCGGCTTGTGGGCAACCCGGAACTGGAGCATCGCGGCGGAAACCGCAACTGCACGCCCGCATGCCGCCCTGACGGCAGACTGTTCAGCCGGCTCAGAAACCCCGCACTGCAGCCGCATGCAGCCGCGCAGCCTGTGCACGCACATCCGCGCAGGCAAAGAACGCCACCAGCTGGTTCGCGCGACCGGCGCCGATGCCGTCGAGCGCTTGCCAATCGCTTGCCGCACGCACACTCATCGTTTGCCAGTCGGACGCCTTTGCCGCAATGCCGGCCGGCAACCCGAGCCCCCGCAGCCAGCGTGAAAACGGACGATCGCGCGCGCCGGCAAACGTTCGAACCAGGGCCGCCGCACGGATGCGGCCGATCCCGGGCACCGCTGCCAGTTGCGCCGGCGTGAGGCTCATCCAGTCCAGCAGGCCATGCACCAGTCCGGCATCGATCAGCGCCTGCCAGGTGTCCTCGCCGACGCCACCGAGTTGCAGGCCGTGGCGACCAGCCAGCCAGACCAGCCGCGCGCGGAATTGCTGCCGGCAACCCGGACCAGCCTGCCAGCAACTGAGCGGGCCATGTTGACGCGGGTCCGGTGGCGTGACGATGGCACGCTGTTGCGTGCGCCAGACCACCGCCTGCAGCCGCGGAATGGTCAACCCCGCAAGCACTACCTCGACCTGGTCGCCGGGACGGATGTCGAGTTGCTTCCAGCGCTTGAGCGAACCCACGCTGAGCCGCTGCACACGATGGTCGTCCAGTTGCACCGGCTGCAGTTCCAGCACCGGCGTGATGCGGCCGCTGCGACCCACGGTGAAATCCACCGCAAGCACCTGCGCCAGTGCGGATGCGGCGGGATATTTCCATGCCACCGCCCATGACGGTGGCGTGGGCTGCCAGCTCGCGGCCGGCGGGCGATGGCCCTGGCGTACCACGGTGCCATCGGCGGCAAACGGCATCGCGTGGCGGTACCACTGCTCGCGCCAGTGCCGCACCTCGTCCAGTGAAGTGACAGCGTGCGTATAGCTCACGCTGTCGGCCAGCCCCATCGCCTGCAGTCCGGCCAGCCGCGACGGCATGTCGGCCGGCCCGCTGGGCCAATCCCATACGAACAGGCCGATCTTCGCCGCCGTGTCGGCATCCAGCACATCACGCGCCAGCGCACCGGCCACCGCCGAACGTGCGTTGACGCCACCATCGTCCGCCTGCACGTGGCCAGCCAGTCGCCAGTAGATTTCGCCCTGCAGGATCACTCGCGCCGGAGCATGCGGCAAATGCTTGGGAATGGCATCAATGAGCCGTGCCTTGGCCAGCCAGTCCGACCCGTGCAGACCATCGCCACGACTGGTCGCCTGGCGCAACTGGCCATCCACATACAGCAACGTCACTGCCACGCCATCGGCCTTCGGTTGCACCCACAAGTCCCTGTTGCCGCGTTCGCGCATCCATGCTGCCAGCCCCGCCGCGTTCGGCAGCTTGGCCAGACCGGTCTGCGCCACCGGTGAGCGCATCTCGCCGCCGGCGTCTGCAAGGTGTTTCAGCGATGCCGGCGCCTGCGCGGGAAAGCAGTGGATCCATTGCGCCAGCCGCTGTTTCGCCTGGTCGTAGACCGCATCGTCGACAGGCGACTGCCCGCTGATCCGGTAGTCGTGGTTCCAGCCGTCCAGCCGATCATGCAACGCGCCCAGCTCCTGCTGCGCCTGGCTCGGCGACCAGGCCGGGCAGTCGGCCGCAGGTACGCTGCTACCGTGGCCAAGCACGGCGATGACCATGATCAGGCGCGCTGACATGCGCATGCTTCGCTCCAGTCCGTGGATGGAGCTTTCAGGCTAACCAGCCGGCCACCGTCGCGGCAGGCGACGATGCCGACAATGCGCGTAGGCGCGGGACGCCCGCAATGGAAACCTACGCCGGGGTCGAGCCCGCCCAGCACAGCTGCGTCTCGCCATCGAAACGGCCGCCCGGACCAAAACGACGCTCGGCGATCACGCCGCTGCCATCGTGTCCGATCGCCACGACGGTGCTGGCACGGGTACCGTACTTCTCGCCACGAATGAATGCCGAGGACAACCACCGCTCGCGCTCCAGCCCCACGCCGGTATCCGGCAGCAACGCATCCGGGGCCTGTCGTTCATTGGCCAGCGCGGCAAACAACGGCGCAAAGTCGGTCTCTTCGCCGGCATCGATCCAGTGTTGCAAGCGCTGCATCAGCGCCCGGGTTTTCGGCCACGGTGTGTTGAAGTCGGCATTGGACAAGCCATGCACTCCCGGCGACACCGGTTGCACGCGCGATGTCGGACGATTGCCCAGGTAGAAGGCGGAGTGCGCATCGAACGTGAGCAGGTTGAATGGGCGATAGTCCGACGCGATGGTCGACAACTGCCCGGCATGGGTCGTGGCGTCGGCGGTGCCGCCAAGATAGTCGGTGGCCAGCAGCCCGCGCGAGGCGCCGTGCTGCGGGTCGTTCGGATCACGCACATTGGTCACCACGCAACAGCGTCCGTCGTCGCCGACACCCAGCCAGGTGCCGCCCGCCTCCAGATCCCGTCCGCCGATGATCGGCGCATCGCTCCATCGCGCCAGCGGTGCACTGGGACGCGCATGTGCCTCATCGCGGTTCCCCACCAGCAACAGTCGCCAGCGGGGGTGTACGCGCCAGGCGAAGGCGATCAGGCACATGCCGATGCCCCGGGGACACAGCAGCGCTGCGTCGCGCGCCGTCGTACCGCCGCCACCCAGCGCGCCGCCACGGCCGGCGAGGTGATGCATACGGCCTCGTCGGTACGTGTGGTCACCGCGCGCTCCAGCAGCTGGATGTCCGCTTCATGCTGGCGCGCGACGTGCGGATCTTCGAAGAAGATCGCGCGTTGACAGCGATGCTCCAGCACCAGGTCGGCGATCTGCGCATCGCCACCCATCGGGCCGCTCTGGTAACGCTGCGCCCACAACTGCTGCTGCGGCCAGCCGCGACTCCAGGCCAGCTCGTTCAAGCGCTGGCCGGTGGTACCGGTGGCCACGCGATGCGCATAGCGCGACAGCACGTCGAAATGTTCCGCGGCAAACGACAGCATTTGCGGCTTCATCGCATCGTGCGCAATCAGTGCCAGCGTGCGCGACTCCAGTGCATGGAACACATCGGCACCCTCATCGGGCGCCAGGCCGGCATGGATACGCTCCATCTCGATCCAGTCGCGCGCCGAAGCCACGGTCGAGATGAACGGTTTGCCATGGATCACACACTGCCGTTTCAGCGCCACGGCCTCGGGGAAAACCGATGAAGGGTCGACCGGATCCACCAGATAGATCGCGCCATCCAGCACACGCCCGGGCTGATCCAGCCCGACCACCTCGGCCACCAGCTTCATCAACCCGCCCTCGCGTCCGTTGGGATAGCGCTGCAAGGCCGCATAACCGGCCAGCCGCCCGACCCGCACGATCGCATCGTAAGTGCGCCCGACGGTGGGCAATCCCAACTGCAATTCACGGATGCCGTGCTCGCAAGCCTGCAGCCAGCGGAACAACGCCGCGTCGTCGTGGCTGTGGTGAAGCTGGTTGGCGGCGAGGCCGAGACGCATGTGACTACTCCGTGACAAGCAAAGGCAGGCAAGTCAGCTGCAGGATCAGACCCGGGCAAATGGATACCAGGCTCCCACGGCCGGCGGCGTCGCCATCAAACGCACCCATCAGCAGCCCGATTCATGGCGTGATGGGCTCGAGCACGACCACTTTGCAGTGGATCCGGGTGCCTGGCAGCAACGTGGTCTGACGATAACGCAGAAGGCCGCCTTGCGGCAGAGAGAAATCCGAACCATGGCCTGCCGAACAGACCTTCCGCCGTTGCCCGTCGGCAGTCGGCGGCTCGATCAGCCACATGCTCGACTGGACAGCGCCAGCATGCTCCGGAATGGCAGGCGCTCGCCCGCGCCGGCTGGCTCGGTGATAATCAGGCCATGCCCATCCATGCCCGCTTCGTCCGTCTTGTCCAACCCGGCCTGTTCGCCATGGCACTGACCTGCATGCTCGCGCCAGTCACCGCGCATGCTCACCGTGACGGCCAGAGCAAGGTCGAGCAGGCGCAGGCGAAACAGAAATTGACCGATTTGCGCAGCAAGATGGAGGCGCTGGCAAAGGAGCAGGCAGACACCGCGGCCAAGCGCGACAGCGCCAACGCGGTATTGGCCAAACAGGCTCGCGAGTTGGCGGCAGCGGCCCGCGCGGTGCGCCAGACCGACGCCGCACTGGCTGCCAAGCAGGAGCAATTGACCCAGCTGCAGTCGCAGCGCACCGAGCTAAAACACAGGCTGGACGGTCAGCGCGCCGCCATCGCCGATCTGCTGCGAGCCACCTACGCACTCGGCCACGGCTCGGATCTGCGTCTTTTGCTCGGCGATGAAGACGTGGCGCGCATCGCGCGCGCGTTGCAGTACTCGAAGTATTTTCAGCGTGATCGCGTGCAACGGGTGCAGCAGTTGATGGCGGACCTGGGGAAATTGCAGACGCTGGAGGACTCGATCACCGCGGAGCAGCAAGCGCTGCAGGCCAGCAAGGCAAGGCGCGAGCAACAAGCCCGACAGCTGGCCGACCAGCGCGCCGCGCAGCAGAAGCTTGTTGCCGAAACAGACTCGCGCTACAAGGATCAGGCACAGCGTCTGGCTGCGCTGAAGCAGAACGCAAAATCACTCGACCACCTGGTGGCACAGTTGCAAAAGGTGATCGACGAGGCCGCACGGGCAGGCGAACCCAGGCAACAATCCGGACACCCACCGCCGGCGCTCGAAGTCGGCAAGGCCGGCGCGAACATCCGTGGCAATCTGCCGTGGCCTGCCAGCGGGGTCGTCAACAGCTACAGCAATGGCGTGCTGATCAAGGCCCGCGGCGGCAGCGAAGTCCATGCCGTGGCGCGCGGCCGGGTGATCTACGCCGGCTTCCTGCGCGGTTACGGCATGTTGATCATCGTCAATCACGGCAACGGCTGGATGAGCATGTACGGCAACAACGAGACCCTGCTGCACGATGTTGGCGACGAAGTCGAGGCCGGCGAAACCATCGGCACCGCCAGCGCGCCCACCGGAGTCAACACCGGGGTGTATTTCGAACTGCGCAAAGGGGGCAAGCCCGTTGACCCACGCAGCTGGCTCGATCATCACCGTTGACGGCACGACCGGCGCACCGCAGGCTAGTCGTCCGTTGGTGAATTGTCGCCGCGTTCGGCTGTCCCAGTTCATGCAAAAGTCTTTCATCCGCCTTGTCGCGTCCTGTCTGCCCGTCGTACGGAGTCCGCCCATGCGCTTTTCCCGCCCCTGTCAGCTCGCCCTGCTGCTGAGCGTGTCGTTCCTGCTGACGGCCCCCGGCGTGCTGGCACAAAGCGCGCCCGCGGCGAGTACCAGCGTGCCCGCGCCACCGGTCGACCTGCCTGCCCACGCCGGCAGCGCGCCGGCAGCAGCGAGCGCCAGTGTCCGTTCCGATCAGGTCGATCTGGACGACATCCGCAACTTCAGCCGGGTCTTCGAGGTGGTGCGCCAGGCCTATGTGGAAAAGGTCGACAGCAAAACGCTGATGAAGGCGGCGATCACCGGCATGCTGGCCGGACTGGATCCGCACAGCGAGTATCTGGACAAGAAAGGCCTGGCCCAACTCAACGAGGACACCACCGGCCAGTACAGTGGCCTCGGTATCGAAGTGCTGCAGGTGGATGGCGGCTTGCGCATCGTGTCGCCGATTGATGACACCCCGGCCGCACGCGCCGGAATCAAACCCGGCGATGTCATCGTCAAGATCAACGGCATCCTGATCGACCCACAGAACGTAGGCGACATGTTCAAGGAATTGCGGGGCAAGCCCGGCAGCAAGATCACCCTGACCGTCGTGCACCCAGGCAGCGACAAGCTGGTCGACATGCATCTCGTGCGCGAGAACATCTCGATCGGCAGCGTCAAGGTGCGCGAACTGGAACCCGGCTATGCCTACATCCGGATCAGCCAGTTCCAGCAGGACACCGCCAGCGATCTCGAACGCAAGCTCGGTGAGTTGATCGCCAGGCATGGACAGCCCAAGGGTGCCGTGCTTGATCTGCGCAACAACCCCGGCGGTCTGCTGACGGCAGCGGTAGGCGTGAGTGACGACTTTCTCGACGCTGGCGTGATCGTCACCACCCGCGGCCGGCTGCAGGATGCCAACATGAGTTTCAGCGCACATCCCGGCGACCAGCTCGACGGTGCGCCGATGATCGTGCTGACCAACCACGGCACCGCTTCGGCTGCCGAGATCGTCTCCGGTGCGCTGAAAGACAACCATCGTGCACTGACCATGGGGCAGCGCTCGTTCGGCAAGGGCGTGGTGCAGACCGTGCTGCCGCTGGATGCCGACCATGCCGTGAAGATCACCACCGCGCGCTACTACACGCCGAACGGCACCTCGATCCAGGCCGAAGGCATCAAGCCGGACATCGCGCTGGCCGATCTCACCGCGAACAAGGCTGACAGTGCACCCGTGCTGATCAGTTCCGAGGCCGACCTGCCGCATCACCTCGCCAACGAAAACACCAAGACCGGCGACGACATCGACAATGACGGCAGTAGCGCCGATGCCAAGCTGGCCACCAGCGACTACGCCCTGTCGCAGGCGCTGAATGTGCTCAAGGGCCTGGCGTTGCATCAGGTGGCGCCGAAGCGAGGCTGATCCACGGCATCTGCACATGCCGACGGGCAGACTGACCGGAACCGACAAGCCTCCGAGTGCAGACTTCAGCCATGATCGCAACCGCCACCCACAGCCCGCCCCGTGTGCTGATCCTCGGTGGCGGGTTTGGCGGGTTGGCCGCAGCACGGCGGCTGGCCGGCAAGGCTGTCCGGATCACCCTGCTCGATCGTTGCAATCACCACCTGTTCCAGCCGCTGCTCTACCAGGTCGCCACCGCAAGCCTGGCAGCACCGTCGATCGCTGCGCCGCTGCGACAGATCCTGCGGCGACAACGCAACCTCACCGTATTGCTGGATGAAGTGACCGGTATCGACCTGGCCGCACGCCGGGTGCAATGCACACATGGGGCGTTCGACTACGACTACCTGGTGGTGGCCACGGGCGCCACGCACTCCTATTTCGGTCACCACGAATGGGAGCGCTTTGCGCCAGCCTTGAAGACGCTTGAGGATGCCTTTCTGATTCGCCGACGGGTGCTGCTCGCATTCGAGCATGCCGAACTTGAGACCGATCCGGCTCGCCGGCAGGCATACCTCAATTTCGTCGTGGTCGGCGGCGGCTCTACCGGCGTCGAGCTGGCTGGCACCCTGATCGAGCTGGCCCGACACACGCTGCGCCGCGAATTTCGCCGCAGCGATCCGCTGCGCGCCTCGGTACGATTGGTCGAAGCGGGGCGACGCTTGTTGCCGGCATTCGATCCGGTCTTGTCCGACAAGGCGCGCCAGCAGCTTGAACAGCTTGGCGTGGAAGTACACACCGGCAATGCCGTTACCGCCATCGACGCCGAGGGAGTGAAACTCGGCGATCGCCGTCTCGCCGCACGCACCGTACTGTGGGCTGCCGGCGTGGCCGCGTCTCCGGTCGGGCAAATGCTTGGCACGTCGCTCGACGGTGCCGGCCGGGTGCAGGTGCTGGCCGACCTGAGCCTGCCCGGCCATCCGGATGTTTTTGTCATCGGCGATCTGGCCAGCGTGACCCAGGCCAACGGCAAGTCGGTGCCGGGCGTGGCGCCGGCGGCGAAGCAGATGGGGCGACACGTGGGCAATACGATACGTGCACGACTGCGCGACAGCCGCGAATGGACGCCGTTCCGCTACCGCGACGATGGTTCGCTTGCCACCGTGGGTCGTGCCGCAGCTGTCGCGCAGTTCGGCAAGCTGAAACTGGCCGGCTTCACCGCCTGGGCCGTGTGGCTGCTGGCCCACATCTACTTCCTGATCGGCTTCCGCAATCGTCTGGTGGTGATGATCGACTGGGCCTGGGCCTACTGCACACACCAGCGCAATGCGCGCATTGTCGCCGGCAATGGCATGTCTGAAAGCGACGACTGAGCCGGAACGCAAACGGCCCCTCGCGGGGCCGTCGACGTTTTGCTTGATGTCCGCCAGAAGGCGTGATGATCACCGCGCGTCCCAAAAGTCCGCACACGGATGTGCGGGCTCTTGGGTGGAACCCGCATTCCGACTCAGGCGACGGCAAACAGCCCGCGCATCTTCTTCATCGCATTCGCCTCGACCTGGCGAATGCGCTCGGCCGAAACACCGTACTCGTCGGCCAGGTCCTGCAGCGTCGCCTTGTTGTCATCACTCAGCCAGCGACGCTGGATGATGTCACGCGAGCGCTTGTCCAGATGGTTCAGCGCATCGGTCAGCGTCTGCATCTGATTGTCGGCATGATCCTCGTCGGACACGTTCTCGTACGGATCCGCGCCTTCGTCGATCAGGAAGGCCGCCGGTGCCGGCTTGGCGTCCTCGTCATCGGACACCGGCTCGAAACCGATGTCGCGCCCCGACAGCCGCGACTCCATCTCGCGCACCGTCGCCTCGGGCACGCCCAGATCCTTCGCCACCGTGCTCACCTCGGCCGCGTTCAACCAGCCCAGACGCTTCTTGCTCTTGCGCAGGTTGAAGAACAGCTTGCGCTGCGCCTTGGTGGTGGCGACCTTCACGATGCGCCAGTTCTTGAGAATGAACTCGTGCATCTCGGCACGAATCCAGTGCACCGCGAAGCTGACCAGGCGCACGCCCTGATCCGGGTCAAAGCGCTTGACCGCCTTCATCAGGCCGATGTTGCCCTCCTGGATCAGGTCGGCCAGTTGCAGGCCGTAGCCACTGTAGCCACGCGCCACGTGCACCACGAAACGCAGATGCGACATCACCAGCTTCTTGGCCGCAGCCAGGTTTTCCTGTTCGAGATAGTCGCGTGACAACGCCTGCTCTTCCTCGACGCTGAGTACCGGAATCCGGTGCACGGCGGAGATATAGGCGTCCAAGCTGCCGACAACGCTGGGCAGCGGGTAGTTGGCGGTCACCAAGGCTTGAGACATGGATGAACTCTCCTGCATGACGTCAAAGTTTAGCACTCGAAGCATCAGAGTGCTAAAGCATCGAATGGTTCAACCCGAACCCGTTCGGGTCTTAATGAACCGTATAGTACAGATATGTTCGTGACTTGTCGAGCCCCCCGCTGCTCCCCAAGCTGTGGGCATTCCGGCACAGATCAAGCGAAATCACCCGGCCGACAGCAGGTTCCGCGGCGGGAGCGACCAGTCGATGGCTGACCGGCCCTGCTCCTGCAAATAGCGATTCGCTGCAGAAAAATGCCCGCAGCCGAGGAAGCCCCGGTGCGCCGACAGCGGTGAAGGATGCACCGATCGCAACACGCAGTGACGGGTCTCGTCGATCAACTGACCCTTGCGCTGGGCATAGGCACCCCAGAGCAGGAACACCAGCCCGTCGCGCTCGCGGTTGAGCGCATCGATCGCCGCATCGGTGAAGCCTTCCCAACCCTTGCCCTGGTGCGCGCCGGCACGCCCCTCTTCCACCGTCAGCACGCTGTTGAGCAGCAACACACCGCGGTCGGCCCATGGCACAAGACAACCATGGTCGGGACGAGGC
>DATMTH010000033.1:0-3156 GCA_035564915.1 Rhodanobacter sp. | reverse complement strand
CGCAGGCGCTGTCGCAAGGTCACCCAGTCCACGTGCAGCGATCGTGCCGGATTCCAGCGGAGGTCGATCATCACGACCGCCCATGTCCGGCCCTTGGTGCCGCAGCGGACCTTCACCAGCACATCCGCGGGCTCGTGCGTGAGGCAGGCCTCCGAAATCGCTTCGCACACCACACGGTAAACGACCAAGCTCAGCTCGCGCGGAAAGCCGCCCACGGGTCCGCGCAAGTCGCACCAGTACCTGATGCCGGCCTCGTGCAGAACACGGGCCAAGGCCCCTTGGTTCAAGGCCCCGGGCAAGCCATGTTCGCGCAGCACGCCGGGGTTCAGGCTGTCGGTCAGCAGGAAAAGCTGCTCCTGGGCGCTCTCGGCGTGCCGGCGATAACCGACGTCGTCCGTCACCGGCTGCAGATAGCGCAAGCGCCCGAGCATCAGCTTGAACGCACCGTGGATCGACTGACCTAGCTGGTCCAGCGCCTGTGCCGTGACGCGCAACTGCGCTTCGCCCAAGGCGGCATTGCGATGCGCCAGGGCCATGGCCATGCGCGAATCGAAACGCTCCTGCTCCACCCGCTGCGTCAACGCCGTCATGCGAGCGCCCACCAGCAGCATGGTGGAAATGGCCATGGCCACCAAGGTCTCGGCCTGCATGGTGGCAGGGTCGTTGGTGGCGGGCATCAATGTCACGATACCCAAGCTGGCCAAGGTACCGGCCACCGCCGCCCCCTGCCAACCATGCCGGAAAGCCATGAAGATGACCGGCAGGAACATTGCCATTTGCACCATGGCGCGGATCTGGGGATTGTGATCGCCCAGCCAGACAAGGAACGCGATGACCGGGAATACCCCCAGCGCACCTTCGATCAGGAAGCGGCTTTCCAGCAGTGCCGGGAACCAACGCCGCCACTGGAAATCCGCAGCTGCGAAACTTTGGTAAGCCACCAGCGTGACCGGAACCACCGTGAGCACGCCCATGAAATTGCCGAGCACCAAGCGTGCCGTCGCCTGGCTGTAGTGGATAACGTAGCCAGCGGGAAGCGGCGTGATCTGCAACTGCCCGAGAGTCTCGGCCGTCGCGATGATGGCAACGATCAACGCGCAAAGCACGAGGATCGGCATATTGACCGTCTTCCGGGTCGGGAACAGACGCCAACGCTCCCGGAACCACCACACCACGGGGGCCTCGTAGGCGATCGAAGGGATCGTGTTGACCGCGGCCCAGAGCAGGCCGTAATGATCCAGGCGGCTGATGCTGACGTAGACCAGTAGGGCCGTATCACCGATGAACAAAGCCGGCCAATAGCGGTACGGCACAAGCATCAATACCACAAGGTGAAAGCCGGTCAGGATGAACCAATGCTGGATGGAAACCACACGAAACAGGAACAGTGCGGCCAGGTAGACACCTGCCACCAAGGCTTGCCGCAACACGGCCCCCGACCACGATCCAACGCGCATTGCTTCCCCCCGCTCGATCCTTGACCCTTGCCCCGAAGACCCGATCACGCCGCCATCATCGCGGTGCTTGTGCCGAACCACCGTCCCGCGGCGCAACCCGAAGAAGCATAGAACCGGATTGTGGGCCATGCCAGCCCCGGCATGGGTCCGCCGCATCGATGATGTTCAAGCAAAAGCAATGCCAGCTTGCCAACTGGTCGCCAAGTCCGCCGCTCCGACGCCTCAGAGTTGCAGGCCCCGAAGGTGCGCCTTCGTGGAACGCTCCAATCCGCTGCAGGGCATACAAGCAAAACAGTCCCAACCCTCGCGCCAACGCAATGCCGTCCAACGGCCGCTGCTCCACGCCGGCCGTCACCCCGCTGCCACCCGCGGATCACCGGCGGGCCATCTGTGCCGTCCAGACTGCCCGTCCCGTCTCCCGAGGTCCGCGGTCATGCCGGCGCAGTACGTTGCTCCCTCGAAGTTCGGCCTGTTCCGCATCGTGCGGCACGGACGGCGCTGGCGCAGCCTGCTGGGGGATTGCGAATTGGCGCGGCACGACGACGTGGCCGCGGCGCTGGCCTACCTGCACGCGAGCTGCCCACGGGCCCGCCTGCCGGCAGCACTGGAGCACTGGCGCTATCTGGGTGAACCGCCGGTACGGCTGGCGCAGGTCAGCGTCAACGATTACGGCTGGCTGCTGGCCGGCTGAGCCGTGGTGATTCGGGCGGCAATGGTCGGCACGATGTCGCTGACGAGGGTGGCGATGCACAGGGCTTGGAGCATGGGAAGTCCCTGGCGGGCGCACAACGACTCCCGTCAAAGGACATCCAATGACGCGCATGGGCACGCCGACGCGGCGATTCATTCGACCGCGTTGATCACCGCGAGGAAATCGCGTCCGTAGCGTGCGAGCTTGGCCTCGCCCACGCCGCTGACCCCGGCCAGCTCGCCTTCGTTGGCCGGCATCGCGCGCAGCATCGCCAGCAAGGTGGCATCATGGAACACCACGTAGGGCGGCACACCCTGCTGGCGCGCCAGTTTCGTGCGCAGCGCGCGCAGCGCATCCCACAGCGGCTGCTCGTAGGCTTCGATGCCGAGGTTGGCGCCGCTGCCCTTATCCGATGTGCCCAGCTGGCTGTCGCGTCGCCGGCGCGCGGAACGCACGGGTTTCGCGTCTTCGCGCAAACGCACATCCTGCTTGCCGAGCAGCACGTCGCGGCTGGCCGCGGTGAGCCTGAGCGTGCCGTAGCCTTCCGCGTCGGTGGCAAGCAGGCCGGCCGCGAGCAGCTGGCGGAACACCGAGCGCCAGCCCTTTTCGTCGATCTCGGCGCCGATGCCGAAGGTGCTGAGCTTGTCGTGGTCGAGCTGGCGCACGCGCTCGTTGTCCATGCCGCGAAGGATGTCGATGACGTGGCCGGCGCCGAAGCGCTGGCCGCTGCGGTACACCGCCGACAGCGCCTTCTGGGCAGGCACGGTGGCGTCCCAGGTCTTCGGCGGCTCCATGCAGTTGTCGCAATGCCCGCAGGGCCCGTGGTAGTCCTCGCCGAACGCGCCCAGCAGCAGTTCGCGCCGGCAACGCGTGGCCTCGGCGTAGGCCAGCAGCGATTCCAGCTTCTGCCGCTCGATGCGCTTGCGCTCGTCCGCCGATTCGGACTGCGCGATCATCTGGCTCATCGTCACCACGTCGGCGAGGCCGTAGATCATCCACGCCTCGGCG
>DATMTH010000032.1:0-9495 GCA_035564915.1 Rhodanobacter sp. | reverse complement strand
TCGCGGCCCTGCACCGGTACCGGCAACACCTCGACGTTGGCCAGCGGCCAGCGTCGTGCCAGCACGCTGAGCACGTCGCGTACCGCCGCACCGGTGGCCGAGGTGATCACGCCGATGCGGCGCGCATAGACGGGCAGGGGGCGCTTGCGGGCTGCATCGAACAGACCTTCCGCGTCGAGTCGTGCCTTGAGCTGTTCGAACTCGCGCTGCAATGCGCCTTCGCCGGCCGGCTCCATGTATTCGGCCACCAGCTGGAACTCGCCGCGCGGTTCGTACAGGCCGACTTTCGCGCGCAACAGCACCTGCATGCCGTCGGCCGGGCGGAAGCGCAACGTCGAGGCCTTCATCTTGAACATCGCGCAACGCACCTGGGCGCTGCTGTCTTTCAGGGTGAAATACAGATGCCCCGAGGCGGGCTTGGCCACGTTCGACAATTCGCCTTCGATCCACACCTGCGGCAAGGCATCGCCCAGCAGGTCGCGCACCAGCCGGTTGAGCGAACTGGGGCTCAGGACATGACGCGGCGGGGCTTCGTCGAATGGCGCAGGCATAGGCGTGCGAGCCTAGCACGCCGAGGCATCAAGTTCTTGTAAAACATCTGCTTGGGGTGAGCAGTGAAGAGAGCGCTTCAACTATGCTCAGTCGTCATGCGAGCCGTCGTCATCGGCTTTTTCCAGCCGGTGTCGCCGATGCAGCCGCCAGCCGCGGATACCCAGGTTCAACGCGAACCAGGCCGCCAGCAGGGCGAACGGCCAGCCGATCCACGCCGGCCACAGCACGGCAATCACCGCCAGCGCCAACAAGACCGTGGTGGCGAGAAACATCGGCCGGGCGGAATTTTCGTCGAGCACGCGTCGATGGGTCAGCGCCGCCCCCATGCTGTTGGCGATGCGCAATGCGCCGGCAGCGGCCCGGCTCGAACTGCCGCCACCCCGGCGAACCCGGGCCGGGCGGCCTTCGCTGCTGCGTACACGCTCGCGCCGGCCATTGCGACGACGCGGTGCCAACACGATCTCGGTGGCATTTTCCAGGTCCTGCTCGTACTGGGTGGCCAGTTGGCCGGCGAAGCCGGCATCCTCGATCGCCACGTCCAATTCCTGGTTGCCCAGCCAGCTGGCGATATTGAGGTTGGAAGACCCGACCCGGGCCCATTGCCCGTCGGCCACCGCGGTCTTGGCATGCAGCATCGAGCCGTTCCACTCGAATACCCGGATGCCTGCCTTCAGCAGCGGTCGGTAGCCGGAGCGCGACATGCTCGCCACCGCCGGGATATCGCTGCTGCCGGGCACCAGCAGGCGCACGTCCACCCCGTCCTGTGCCGCCGCCACCAGTGCCTGCACATAAGGTGCAATGCCGACGAAGTAGGCATCGGTGAGCCATAGCGTCTTGCGTGCGAGCGAGGCAATCATCTGGTCGAGCCGGTACATGCCGGCACTGGCCGGCTGGGTGGCGATCAGTCGCAGCGCCACCTCGCCCGCTGCGATGCCGGATGACGGCACCGGCGCAAGCTCGCGCAGGCCGACCCCGGTTTCGCCCCAGCTTTGCGCGAATGCGGTCTCCAGATCGGCCACCACCGGGCCGTGCAGCGCCACCCCGGTGTCGCGCCAGGGCGGCACGTTGCGTTCCGGGTTGCCCAGCCATTTGGCGCTGATGCATACCCCGGAGAGGAATCCGTGCATGCC
This sequence comes from Rhodanobacter sp., assembly GCA_035564915.1. Classification (GTDB taxonomy): domain Bacteria; phylum Pseudomonadota; class Gammaproteobacteria; order Xanthomonadales; family Rhodanobacteraceae; genus Rhodanobacter. The sequence continues at coordinate 7,813 of DATMTH010000032.1, read as the reverse complement.
GTCCACCACCAGCATCTTGCGATGATCGCGGCTGAGCCAGCCGAACGGGTGACCCAGTTGCGGCGGGTTGTATACCCGCACTTCGCCGCCGGCAGCACGCAGCGGTGCCCAGAACCCGCTGCGCGACTGGCCGAGACAGCCGGCCCAGTCAACCACCACCGCCACGAACACCCCCGCTTGCGCCCGCTCGACCAGTGCGTCGCGGAATTCACGGCCTACCGCGTCGTCACGGACGATGTAGTTCTCCAGCAGCACGCGCGTGCTGGCGCCACGGATCGCCGCCAGCCAGGCGGCGTAGTTGGCGGCGGCATCGATCAGCAGTTCCACCGCGTTGCCATTGAGCAGGGGCGCACCGGCGGCGCGACTGAGCGCCTGTTCCGCCAGCAGGCGGCTCGAGGAGGACGATGGCAGCAAGGGGGAAGGCATGCGCCGAGTGTAGGCGATGACCGGTCGACGCGCCGTCGTTGGTGGCTTCTGGCATGATCGGTCGCATGCCGACCGAGCACCGTTTCACCGACATCGACGCTTGTGCACAGCATCTGGCCAATGCGCTGGGCCCGGACATGCGCATTGCCGCGCCGCTGGGCCTGGGCAAGCCGCATGGCCTGCTGAACGCGCTGTATCAGTTGACGGCGGCCGATCCGACCCGTTCGATGCGCCTGTACACGGCATTGTCACTGACCCGTCCGCAGCCGGAATCGGGTCTGGAACAACGCTTCATGCAGCCGTTTCTTGATCGCCATTTCGGGGTCGACGCGGTCGATCCGCAATACGCGCTCGATCAGGCGCGGGATGCACTGCCGCCAAACGTGGCGGTGCACGAGTTCTACCTGCAATCCGGCGCCATGCTGCATTCGGGCAATGCCCAGCGCAACTGCATCAGCCAGAACTACACCCATGTGGCACGCGATCTGGCGGTGCAGGAGATCAACCTGCTGGTGCAATTGGTGGCTCGGCGCGAGGGGGCGGACGGGGTGCATTACAGCCTGTCCTGCAACCCGGACCTGACCCTCGATTTTTTGCGCAAGGTGCAACTCGCCGGTACGCCGCGGCCGCTGTGCGTGGCTGTGGTGCACCCGGATCTGCCGTACATGGGTGGCGATGCCGAGGTGCCCGAGAGCTACTTCGATGCCGAACTGCGTGCCCCAGGCATGCCGCCGCTGTTCGCGCTGCCGCGGTTGCCGGTCGACCTGGCCGAGTATGCGATCGGGCTGCACGCCAGCGCCCTGGTCAAGGATGGCGGTTGCCTGCAGATCGGCATCGGCGCGTTGTCCGATGCGCTGGTCAAGGCGCTGTTGCTGCGCGAACACGAGAACACCGCCTGGCGTTGCGCGATGGTGGCGCTGGACCCGATCGGCAACAGCCATGCGCTGGCCGGCTGGCTGGGCGGCCTGAGTGCATTCCGGACCGGTCTGTACGGTGCCAGCGAAATGGTGATGGACGGCTTCATGCAGCTGCAGCGTGGCGGCATCCTGAAACGGCGCAGCTGGGACAACCTGGCGCTGGAGCGTGCATCGGTGTCCGGCCGGCTCAATCCGGGAACACCGGGTGGTCACTACCTGCGCGGCGCGTTTTTCCTCGGTTCGCGGGATTTGTACCAGTGGCTTGCCGCTACCGAGGCCGCCGATCCGGATGCGATCGACATGTGCGCGGTGTCCAATGTCAATCAGCTGTATGGCGACCATCAGGCACTGGCCAGCCTGCAGCGGCGCGATGCCCGTTTCTTCAATACCTGCATGATGGCCAGCCTGCTGGGCGCGGCAGCATCGGACACGCTCGCCGATGGCAGCGTGGTCAGCGGCGTCGGTGGCCAGCACAACTTTGTCAGCATGGCGCACGAGTTGCCGGGCGGGCGCTCGGTGCTGCTGCTGCGCGCCACCCGCAGCCATCGTGGCGGCATCGAGAGCAATATCCGCTGGGACGTGGGCGAGACCACGATCCCGCGTCACCTGCGTGACATCTACGTCACCGAATACGGGATCGCCGACCTGCGCGGCAAGAGCGACAGCGAGTGCATCGAGGCGATGCTGTCGATCTGCGACGCGCGCTTCCTCGATGCCTTGTGCGCACAGGCGAAGGAGCATGGCAAGCTGGCCGCCGATTTCGTCATACCCGACGCCTGGCGCCGGCATCAGCCACAGTATTTGCAGCAGGCGCTGGAACCGTTCCGGCGCAAGAACGTATTGCCGCGGTTTCCGTTCGGCAGCGATTTCGACGAGGTCGAACAACGCCTGCTGCCCGCACTGGCGTGGTTGAAAGCCCGCGCGGGCCATTGGCGTGGCCGCTGGCAATTGCTGCAGGCTTTTTGCAGGCCCGGCGATGTCGCCAGCCGCGAAGATGAGGCCCTGCTGCGCATGGGGCTGGCGCAACCGACCCGGCCGCTGGATCGCCTGCAACGCCGCTTGCTGCAGGCGGCGTTGCGCCGCAAGGCCTGAGTCTGCTTGAGTGGACGCAGTGGCGGGCTTTGTCAGTAGCCCGTGTGCCGCCGGACAGCAGCGCCTGCGGACGGCCTGCTACGAATCTCCCGGCATCCTGGTTTCTGCTTCAGGGTCGGCAGCTTCTTCCTGCGCGGAGAGATCGTCGTCGAGCAGCGGCAGCACGGCCGGGCTGTCGAGATCGTCGAATTGCTGGTGGCCGACGGCCCAGAAGAACAAAGCCACCGCGATCAGGATCACCAGCAGCGTGACCGGAATCAGTACCAGCAGGACGTTCATGCGCCTGCCTCGCTTGCGCCGCGAAGGCCAACCCGGGTCGCCGATGTCGTGACGGCGGTGCCCACGCGCAGCGCGTTGAGCACCACCACCAGCGAGCTCAGCGACATGCCGATCCCGGCCAGCCACGGTGGTACCAGCCCGAACGCAGCGAACGGTACCGCGACGAGGTTGTAGAGCAGCGCCCAACGCCGACTTTGTGCAATCACCTGCTGCAGCTGGCCGGCGACCTGACGCGCATGAACCAGGCCGTCCAGACGTCCATCGAGCAGCAGCAGGTCGGCCTGGGCCTGGGCCAGGTTGGTGCCGCTGGCCAGTGCCGCCGATACATCGGCGCTGGCCAGCAGCAACGCGTCGTTGCTGCCGTCGCCGACGGCCAGCACGCGGTGTCCGGCCGCACGCAAGGTCTGCAGCAGGGCCAGCTTGTCCTCCGGTCGCTGCCGCGCCTGCCAGTCGCCGATGCCGAGCCTTGCGGCGAGTGCGGCGACGCGGTCGTGGCTGTCGCCGCTGGCGATGGCCGGACTGATGCCGCTTTCGCGCAACTGATCCAGCGTGCTGCGGGCATCGCTGCGTGGCTGCTCGCTGAGGTGGAACGCCGCCAGCGGTCCCCGGGCATCGGCCAGCAGCAGCGCGGCATCGCCTGGCGCGAACGCCTCCCCGCTGCCGGCTAGTGCGAATTCGGCACGGCCAAGGCGAAGCCGGCGGCCATCCAGGGAGCCGCTGATGCCGCCGCCCAGCGTCACCTGCACATCGCTGGCGCGTGGCACGTCGACGCGGGCGTGCGCGGTGTCAGTCAGTGCCCGTGCCAGTGGATGCGAGCTCTCGCTGGCCAGCGCGGCGGCCCAGGCCAGCACCTGCTCGAGCGAATCGCCACGCAGCGGCTGGATGCCGTCGACACCGAGTTGCGGCACGGCCAGCGTGCCGGTCTTGTCGAACACCGCACGGTCGACAGCAGCCAGCGCCATCAATGCGTCGGCATGGGTGACCAGCACGCCACGGCGGGCCAGTTGGGCGAAGGCGCGGGTCACGGTCACCGGAACGGTCAGGGCGAACGCGCACGGGCAGGCCACCACCAGTACCGCGATGGCGGCATCGAAGGCTCGCGAAGGATCGACCAGCAACCAGCCCGATGCAGTCAACGTGGTCAGCAGCAGCACCCGCCTCACGAAGCGGCTGACGTCGCGATCGCTGCCGATGATTGCCGTGCGGGCCTGGCGGGCGCGAGTGGCCACGGCACCGAGCCGGGCGACGATGGTGGCATCGCCGCTATGCTCCACGCGCAGTTCGGCCGGGCCATCCAGCAGCACGCTGCCAGCCACCAGTCGTTCGCCACGGTAGCGCAGTTGCGGGCGTGATTCGCCGGAGAGCAAGGCCTCGTCGACACGTGCCCGTGCACTTTCCAGCACCCCATCGGCAGGTACGGTGGCGCCGTCGGCGACATGCACGCAATCGCCGCTGCGCAGGTCGAGTGCCGCGACCGTTTCCAGCGTGCCATCACTGCGCCGGCGTTGGGCCAGCAGCGGGCTGGCGTCGATCACGGCGTCGCCGCTGGCATCGCTGCGCTGACGCGAGCGCAATTCCAGATAACGTGCGCCCAGCAGCAGGAACACGAACATGCTGACCGAGTCGAAATAGATCTCGCCGCTGCCGCGCACGGTGTTGAACGCGCTGGCGAGAAAGATCAGCAGCACTGCCAGCGCCACCGGCAGGTTCACGCCGAGCCGGCGTTGCTGCCATTCGCGCAGGGCGCCGGCGAAAAACGGCCTGGCCGAATAGAACACCAGCGGAATCGTGGTCAGCAGGCCGAGCCAGCGAAACAGGCTGCGCGTGCTGAAATCGACGAACTCGACCGCGCCGATGTAGATCACGAAGGCGTAGGTCATCACCTGCATCGCGCACATGCCGGCCACCAGCAGGCGCTTCAGTGCATCGTGCATCTCGGCCGAACGCGCATCATCGGTGCCGTCATGTTGCAGCGGTTGCGCGGGACATCCCGCGGCGTCGAAGTTTTGCAACAGCTCCGGCAGGGCGATGCGGGTCGGGTCCCAGACTACCCTCGCGCGCCGTGCGGCACGGTCGATGGCCAACCGCCGCACGCCGGGCAAGGCGTTGATCCGTTGCTCCAGCCACAGCACCTGGCGAGCGTCGTGCAATGCTTCCACCCGCAGCGCAACCTCGCTGCAATCGTCGCTGCGCGGGCGCAGCACCTGCGTGGCAAGCTCGGGCTGCGCCCATACCGCGTGGGCGTTCACGGCGCCGAACTGGCTGGCGCCGGTTGAGCCGTGCTGTGTGTATTGACCGGCACGCCAAAGACCGCGTGCGAGGTGGCCAGCGGAGTGTCGGCATGACGCACGCTGACCACGATCAGCCAGACACAACCGGCGATCGACGCCAGGAAGATCGCGATCCCCAGCCACAGCACCGGTTGCCGATGCCAGCCTGGCGGTGAGCGGTCATGGGGGTCAGGGTTGCTCGGCATCGTCCGGGTGCGACAGGTGGTAGACGTAGGCGGCGATCACATGGATCTGATCGTCGGACAGGCGGGTACTCCATGCCGGCATGTGCCCCTGGCGCCCGTCATGGATGGTCTTGTGGATATCGGCGGTGCTGCCGCCGTGCAGCCAGATGTGATCGGTGAGATTGGGCGCGCCGACGGCCTGGTTGCCCTTGCCATCGGCGCCGTGACAGGCCGCACAGGTGGCAAACAGCGGCTTGGCCGCGGCGGCCTTGGCTGCATCGTGGGGTTGGCCGGACAAGCTCAGCACGTATTGCACCAGATTGTTGACGTTGTCCTCGCCGAGGCTGGCCCATGGCGGCATCACGCCACCGCGTCCGTCGTGGATGGAGGTGGTGATGTCCTTGCCGGTGTCGCCATAGAGCCAGTCGTTGTCGGTGAGGTTCGGCGCGCCGACCAGGATGTTGCCCTTGCCGCTGCGCTGGTGACAGGCTGCGCAGTTGTCCTCGAACAGCATCTTGCCCATCTGCAGGGCCTGCGGATCGCCCGCCAGCTTTTCGACCGGGTACAGGCGGAAGCGTTCCATCAACGGCTCCAGCCTGGCGTCGTTTGCTGCTACCGCACGTGCCAGCTGCCCGTGCGAGGTCCAGTTCAGTGCGCCCTTGTGGTTGCCGAAGCCAGGGTACAGGTACAGGTAGATGAAGGCTGCGGCGAACATGCTGCCCGAGAATATGATCCACCAGCGGGGCAGTCGCTTCAGGCCTTCCAGGATGGTGCCGTGGGCCCATACATGGCCCGTGGTGCCGTCCGGCCGGGTGGGAATCTTTGCGCGAGGCCCCCACAGGAACAGAAACAGGGTGATGCCCATGTTGAGCACGACCAGAAACATCACCCACAGCGACCAGCCAGTGCTCATGGACGATCCTCCCGGGTGTGGACATCGGTGTCCGGGTCATCTTCCATCGGCAATTGCGCCATGCGGTTGAAGGTCGGTTTGTGATACTTGCGCCAGGCCCAGATCCAGATGCCGATGAAGGTGACCAGCATCAGCACGATGAACACGCCGGCAATATGGCCCCAGAGGGGATTCATCGGTGTCATGGGGTGCCTCCATCGCTGGCCGGAGCCGTCGCGCCGGCCGCCGTCTTGTCGCCGCCGGCCGGGTGCGGTTCATTGTCGATGCCCAGACCCTGCAGGTAGGCGATCAGCGCGTCCATCTGGGTCTTGCCTGCGACCGCAACCGGTGCCGCGGCAATCTGCGCATCGGTGTACGGATCACCCAGCCGACGCAGTGTGCGCATGCGTGCCTGCACATCGGCAGCGTCGATCTTGTTGTGCGCCAGCCACGGATAACCGGGCATGTTCGACTGCGGCACGACCTGGCGCGGATCCATCAGGTGCAGGCGTTGCCAGTCATCGGAGTACTTGCCGCCGACCCGCGCCAGATCCGGCCCGGTACGTTTGGAACCCCACTGGAACGGCCGGTCGTAGACCGACTCCGCCGCGGTGGAGTAGTGGCCGTAACGTTCGGTTTCGAAGCGCAATGCGCGGATCATCTGCGAGTGGCACAGATAGCAGCCGTTTTGCACGTAGACGTCCTTGCCCACCAATCGCAACGGATCGTATGGATGCACGCCAGGCGGCGCCTTCACCGAATGCGCTTCCATGAACAAGGGCGTGATCTCGGCCAGGCCACCGAGCGAGACCATGATGGCAATCAGGATGCCGAGCAGGCCAGCGTGTTTCTCGATGGCTTCGAAATGCTTGTAGGCCATGATTTGAGCTCTACTTGAGGAGTGCGGCCATGGATGGCCGCCTGTGGATTTGCAGGACCGGATTGCGCCCTCGAAACAGGACGTTGATCGAAGTGGCGATCATGGATGAGCGCACGAGTGACGCCTCCTCAGCCAGCGGCCGGCAGCGGGGCAGGTACCTGATGGGGCACCGGCTCGGGGATCGGCACCGGAATCGGCTTGATCAGGCGTGCCCGTGCGTCGGAAGCCGTGTACCACAGGTTCCACGCCATCACCCACATGCCGGACAGGATGAACAAGCCGCCAGCCCAGCGGATCAGGTACATCGGCCTGATCGCGATCAGGCTGTCGAGGAAGCCGTAGGTGAGGGCGCCATCCGGCTGGGTGGCGCGCCACATCAGGCCCTCGGTGACCCCGGCCGTCCACATCGAGCCAACGTACAGCAGGGTGCCGATGATGTGCAGCCAGAAGTGCAATTCCATGCCCTTGCGCGAATGCATCTCCGGCCGACCCAGCGCGCGTGGTGCCATCGCATAGAGCGAGCCGATGGTGATCATCGCCACCCAGCCGAGCGAACCGGAGTGCACGTGGGCAATCGTCCAGTCGGTGTAATGCGACAGCGAGTTCACCGTCTTGATCGCCATCATCGAGCCTTCGAACGTGGCCGCGCCGTAGAACACCAGCGACATCACCATGAACTTGGCGGCCGGGTCGTTGCGCAGGCGGTGCCAGGTGCCGTTGAAGGTGAGCAGGCCATTCGCGGCCGAGCCCAGGCTCGGCATCAGCAGCACCAGCGAGAACGCCATGCCGACCGACTGCACCCAGTCGGGCAGGGCGGTGTACATCAGGTGGTGCGCGCCGGCCCACATGTAGACCGAGATCAGCGCCCAGAA
>DATMTH010000031.1:0-2126 GCA_035564915.1 Rhodanobacter sp. | reverse complement strand
CCGCATCACGCCCAGCGTGGTGACCAGCTTGGAGATCGATGCGATGCGCACCGGGTCGTCCGCGGTGACCTTGCGGTCGGTGGCCTGGTCGGCATAACCGTGCACGCGGATGGCGGTGATGCCATTGCGGTCGAAGGCGACGCGCACCGTGGCGACGGGGCCGCCGGCCCACGCGTCGGCGCTCAGCAGGAGCAACAGGCAGACGATCCAGCGCAGGATCATGATCCGCTCGTGGCGACAGGGAACAAGGGGATTAAGGCATACCGGGGCAGCGATGGGAACCTGACGACCGGCACGGTGGGATCGATGGGCACAGGCATCGCCGGGAATGCGATCGGGCACACGCGATCCGGCGGTTGAAGATGGCCTAATGCCGCCAAAGTGCGGAGTCGTCGGCCCCTGCAGCCATCCGGCAGACAGCTGGCTGCGAGTATGCTCACGCACTGCCGTGGGCCGCTGGGGCTCGCGGAACTCCCAAGCCTAGCCATCGGATACCTCCACATGAACATGCATCGTTCCCTGCTTGTCGCCGCACTGGCCACCGCCGCCGGTCTTTCCCTCGCCCCCGTGACGCCGGCACAGGCGCAGGCTGCCGCCGCGCCGGCCGCCAGCAATCCGCTGGGCGGCAACCCGGTGCCCGGTGTGTGCATGCTTTCGCGCGAGGCGGTGTTCGCGGATTCCAAGGTGGGGCAGGCGGCGAGCGAGCGGCTGAAGCAGCTGGCGACGCAGCAGCAGTCGCTGCTGGAAAACCAGCGCAAGCCGCTGGACGCCGAGATCCAGGCGTTCCAGCAGAAGTCGTCCACGCTCACGGAGGCGCAGCGCCAGCAGCAGGGCCAGGCCCTGCAGCAGCGCATGCAGGCCTTCCAGGGCCAGGTGAACGAGCTCGACCAGCGCATCCAGCTGACCCGCGGCAAGGTGATGCAGCAGATCGGCCAGCAGGCGCAGCCCATCGTCGCCAGCTCCTACGCCAGCCACCACTGCGGCCTGCTGCTGAACCGCGACGCCGTGCTGGGCGGCAACACCACCAACGACCTCTCCAGCGACGTGATCCGCGGCCTGGATGCGAAGATCACCACGCTCAACTTCAACCTCGAGCCTGCGCCGGCAAACACGGGCAAGTAAGTCCGGACATCGCCGCAGGCACGAAATGGCTGCCGCACTGTGTGGCAGCCATTTCTCTTTTCGTCCCGGTCATCGGACACGACGGGGGCGGTCGCCGCTGCACCGGGAGGTGCCCGATGCCCTGTGGCAACACCGGGCTGTCTCAGGCTTGCCACGCATGGGCGCTGAAGGCGTGCTCGAGGGGCGGCTTCGTGACACTGCCGGTGTAATTGGCGATGGTGGACGCGGCCACGATCGCGATCACCTCCAGCAGCAACTCCGTGCTGAAGCCTGCGGCCACGAAGCCCTGGATATCGTCCTCGTCAAGGCGTCCGCGCTTTTCGATCAGGGTGCGCGCCAGCGTGGAGAGCGGGGCCAGCTCGGCATCCTTCGGGCTCCTGCCTGCCCGCATGGCGTCGACATCGGCGGGATCGAGGCCCTGCTCGAGGGCGGCGCACTATGAAAAGCCACCGGCCACTCGGATCGATTGGTCACCGCGTTGGTAAGCAGCACCGTCTGGATCTGTGCCTCGGAAAAACTGCCGCCGTGCACTTTCTGGAACATGCCGACCAGACAGTCGATCAGTACCGGCGAAGTGGCCATGGCTCCGGCGATGTTGGGGATGATTCCGAGCACCTGCTGCAAGGACTTGAGCGAAGCCTTCGACTTCTCGGGGGCGGATTCGGCAGTGAAAACAGGGAATGTTTGCATGGTGGACTCCAGCTTGGACGGATGGTGGTGATGCAACGGTCGCTGTTCGTCTCAAGGCCCAACAGCGGTGGCGGCGGCCTCGATGGCCCGGGCGACCGACCATCGAGAGGTGCGACGTGCCTTTCGCGACGACCGAGCTCCGGGCGTGCGCGCTCGATGGTCAGTAGCCTGGTTTTGCGGAGTCGCCGGCGATTGCCATTCCGGCCTTGATTCACGCCAGATGGGTTGGCCGATCCGGGCCTGGGACGCGAATGCCGAGCGCGGCGGCGATGCGGATGGCCGTCCGTTTGCGCTGTGCCGTGATTTCGGCGCTG
>DATMTH010000030.1:0-4145 GCA_035564915.1 Rhodanobacter sp. | reverse complement strand
TTGCTGCGTCCGCCGTGGCCTGAAAAGGCTGGCGGCGGCACGAAGAACATGGAATGGGGCTCGCGGGCGGGAGCATCTTGCCTGCCGCTGGCTCAAATACGCGCCGAGAGCATGAGGCGGTGATTGATCAGACCATCCTTAAGATGGATGGCCAGATCTTCTTCCTGTGTGCTGGGCAACCGACCATCAACAGCCGCAATAAACTCAGCCTTTACCGATGGGTACAGGCTGTTAGCCTTGATGACTGATACCGCCTTCTCTGCTGCAACGCGCGGTAACTTCTTGTAGCGTCGGAGATAACCACACACGTTGCGGTAAACTTCAGGATGCCTTTCTAGAATTTGCCAAAGCCTTGCCGTCAATGAGGCCGAAGGATTGGCATGCGCCAGTAGGTACTTGAACCTTGTCTGATCCTCAATACGGTAGTGCGGCGTCAACTCGCCGATACGCGCAAGCAGTCGCTTTTGGTCGACGAGCTTCCTATTGATGGCCGGCTCAGGCGGGTTCGATACACTCTTCAGTTCCTTTTCGATATCCGTCACACGATGGATGCTGATCTTGCTACTTTGCGGGAACAGTCCAATATCTTTGCTCTTGTGGTCCAAGGTAACCAATAGGCGGCGAAGCACGTGCTCATTCCGGGCGAACAGCCGAATGTCGTCGACATAACGAAGGTATCGGAACTCTGCGCCCTTCACCTTCAGATCGTCGAAGTACGACAGAACCACTTCCGACAGCAACCCCGATGACAGTGGACCTTGCGGTATCCCATGGTGGTGAAAGATCCCCTGGCTTGTGGCGGTCCACTTCTCCAGCCACTCGGTCAGCTTGTCACAAAATCCACTTTCAAAGCCGAGCTTTCGTAGAAAATGGCAAAGCACCCCATGGTCGAGGCTGTCATAGCAGGCCGTGAGATCGAAGCTCGCCGTGTAGACAAGGCCATCGTCGACGGCTTTGCGGGTGGCTTCGTTGAAGGCAGCGTACCCAGAACTCCATTTTCGATAGAACCAAGTCGATGTCTTTCCGGCATACAGATGCCCAAAGACGGCTTTCAGTTGACGGAGCCGAACCTTGGGTGCCAGCTTCTCGGCGATTAGGTTAACCGCAGCCTGGTAGACAATCTGATCCTCAACGCTCAGGAGCGAGTATGGCCGGAGCACGCCGGATACCTTTGGAAAGTACAGCTTGGTCGCCACATCGGGCTCATAGATGCCGCGCTTCAGCCGGCTTGCGAGGTCGGCCAAAAGGGCCTCTTCAGCCACCGCGTAGTGCTGATACAAGGATCGAAAGTACGACTTGTAGCTGGCGTCCGCATTCGACTGAATCCAACGCCATGCCCGCCTGAGGTTGTCGATGTTTCGCAATTGATCGAGCGTCGCCATAGCATATTCTCAGAAATGTCCGGGACAGAATCACTAAATCACCCTCCCTGCTGCCCCCGAAACACCCTTCTCACCTCCGGATCCAGCGCATCCACCTGACGCTTCGGCTGCAACATCGCCCGCTCCCCTGCCCCCAGCTGGCAATTCCGCGACAACGTATCCGCCCCTTCCGACGTGGTCGCCGTCATGTCCTGCACGTTGACCACCACGGCCAGGGTGTCGCCCAGCGGTTCCAGCGCGAGGCAGATGCGGTCGATCATCGCCATGCTGCGGTACTGGGCGCCGCCTACCAGCACCATAAGATTGCTGCGGTCGATCCACACGCTGGAGCGCACGCCTGGCAGCGGGCGCAGGGTGGCGCGGGCGGCTTCGTGGTCGATAGGGCGCGACGGGTCGACCAGGCGCATGGAGCGCATCATGTCGTGGTGCATCGCTTCGACATGCGCCTGCACGGCGCGCTGGTCGCCAGTCAGGGCGGCGGCCTCGACACCCGCGAGATGGCCGGCGGTCACCAGCGGATTCGTGCCCTGGCCGGCCTGTTGCGGCCGGCGTGCGGTGGGTGCCGTGTTCCCGTCTGGTGCATCGCTGCAACCTGCAGCGGCAACACAGCTCACGGCGGCGGCAATCAGCCAGCGCTGCATGGTCATCCCTTTCCCCCGAAAGTCCCTGCGAGCATAACGCAGTCATGCCTGGGCGATGCACGGCGGGAGTGCGCCCGCGCTTCGCATCATCCATCTGAACGGCAACCGGACGCCCCTGCCGAAGCCGGCCCTGTTCGCCCTTGGTCGCACTTGTCGCGGCCCTGACAACGGTGGACAATTCGCATTGCTGCAGCGCACCACCCCATGCGCTGCGGCATTCGCATGTTCCCGCATGCCGGCCATCCCAGCCGGCGAGGGCTGTCTGCGCCTGTTTCCAGGAACCTTTCGTGAGTCTGCTTGCCGAGGAAAAGGTGGACGCCACGGCCCTCCCCCGGCCGGCGTTTCCCGATTACCGCGTGATCTCCCTGATCGTGGCCTGCGCCATCTTCATGGAGCAGATGGACGCGACCGTGCTCGCCACGGCGCTGCCCACGATGGCCCGCGATTTCCAGGTGCGCGCCCCGGCCATGAGCATCGCCATGACCAGCTACCTGCTGGCGCTGGCCGTGCTGATTCCGATCAGCGGCAAGGTGGCCGACCGCTTCGGCACCAAGCGCGTGTTCAGCGGGTCGATCATCGTGTTCGTGCTGGGCTCGATCCTGTGCTCGCTGACCCACAGCCTGCCGTTGATGGTGGCGGCGCGCCTGTTGCAGGGCGCCGGCGGCGCGATGATGGCGCCGATCGGGCGGCTGGTGCTGCTCAGCGCGGTGGAACGCAGGCATTTCGTGTCGGCGATGTCGTGGACCCTGGTACCCGCCTTCCTGGGGCCGCTGATCGGTCCGCCGCTGGGCGGTTTCATCGTGCAGTACCTCGACTGGCGCTGGATCTTCTACATCAACGTGCCGATCGGCCTGCTCGGCTTCTGGCTGGTGCGCCGGTTCATCCCGTACATCCCCAGCGCCGCGCAACCATCGCGCTTCGACCTGGGCGGGTTCGCGCTGTGCAGCGTGGGCCTGGGCTGCCTGCTGTTCGGTTTCGAGGAAGTGGGCCAGAGCGCCAACCTGCCGCATGCGCTGAGCCTGATGGCGATCGGTGCGCTGGCCTGCATGGGTTACCTGTGGCATGCCCGGCGGCGTAGCGATCCGCTGATCGACCTCTCGCTGCTGCGCATCGATTCGTTCCGGCTGTCGGTGATTTCCGGTGCGCTGATGCGCATCACCCAGGGCGCACAACCGTTCCTGCTGCCGCTGATGTTCCAGATCGGCTTCGGCATGTCGGCCGTGCGCAGCGGCCAGCTGATCCTGGCGACATCGCTGGGCGCGCTGCTCATCCGCAGCGCCACGCCAGCCTTGCTCAAGCGCACCGGCTTTCGGCGCGGCATGGTGATCAACGGCGTGCTGTCCAGCATGAGTTACGCCGTGTGCGCGTTCTTCCAGCCGGACTGGCCGTTCGCGCTGATGTTCGTGCTGCTGATGGTGTGCGGTGCGTCGATGTCGTTCCAGTTTGGCGCCTACAACACGGTGGCCTACGAGGCCGTGCCGGCCGAGCGCATGAGTGCAGCCAACAGCTTCTACACCACCTTGCAGCAGCTGATGCTGTCGGTCGGCGTGTGCAGCGGCGCGATGATCCTCAAGCTGAGCATGGCGACCGAACACCACAGCCAGCTCGGCCAGCGCGACTTTGCCATCGCCTTCCTGGTGGTCACCCTGATCTCGCTCTGCGCCACGCGCTGGCACCTCAAGTTCGCCCACGATGCTGGCAGCGAGATGAGCGGGCATCGCGGACGCCGTACCGCACGCGGATCGGCCTGAAAGCCTGATGCCTCACTGATATGGGGGTGCGCCTGCCCCACGTGTCGTGCGTGGATGGGCTTCAGCGCAGCTGGCTGTCCTTGCTGCCGCGACGGTTGTAGAGGCCGGCGCTGCGTTCGGCATCCTGCGTCTGCTGGCAGGCTACGCACAGGCGCACGCCGGGCACCGCCTTGCGGCGGGCTTCGGGAATCGGGGCGTCGCATTCCTCGCAATGGGCCAGCCCGGGCCCTTGGCGCAGCTGTTGCCGCGCGCGCTGCACCGCATCGCTGACGGTGGCGTCGATCTGGTCCTGTACGGCGCCGTCGCCGGCCCAACCGGTAGCCATGGGAACCTCCGCAAAACGCTGAATGGCCGATCTCTGAATATGCGGC
>DATMTH010000029.1:0-8175 GCA_035564915.1 Rhodanobacter sp. | reverse complement strand
GGCCGACTCAGAGTCGGCCGCCCTGATCGGCAGCCAGCAACTCGGCCGGCAGCGGCAATGCATCGAGTCCGCGTGCCAGCAGCATCGCCTGGAAGCGCTCGCCCATCTGGTCGGGCAGCATCAGGCGTTTCACCTGTTGCGACAATCGATAGCGCCCGTGTTCGTCCTGCGGCTGCATCTGCTCGAACACATCCTGCAGGCCGGCACCGATCAGAAACTGCGCCTGCGGCATGTACGCTGCCACGCCGAAATCGGCACTGTTGCACGCCTCGGCCAACGCGGTGAAGTCGACCGACGCAGTGAGGTCGTTCAAGCCCGGCAGGTATAGCGGATCGCCGTGGGCATGGTGGCGATAATGTGCCATCAGCGTGCCGTCGTCGCGCTCGGGCAGGTAGTACTCGCGACGCACATAACCATAGTCGACGAACAACATCAGTCCCGCACGCAGTGAACCTGCCACCGCCTGGATCCAGTACGGCAGCTGCGGCAGGATTTCCGAGCGATAGCCACTGGCGAACTCGGCACCCAGGTCGCGCTCGACATGGCGTACGGCACCGGATACCAGTGCGTCGGCCGGCCGATCGGTGCGCATCAGGCGGCCTTCGCCATCCAGCACCACGTATTCCTCGTGGATTTCGCCATCACGCACGGTGAAGCGGGTGGCTGGCAGGGCGTCGATCACCTCGTTGGCGAACAGCACGCCGCACCAGTCCTGTTCCGGCGGACGGTCCAGCCATTGCACGCGGTCATTCAGTGCGGCGGGAAGATTCGCCTGCAGGCGCTGGCGCTGGCGCTGGCGCAAGTCGGCACTCGGCTCCAGGATCAGGTAGGCCCGCGGCAAGATGCCGGCCGCGGCAAGCGCCTTCAGCGCAGCCTCGGCAAACGCACCGCTGCCGCCGCCCAGCTCGAGAAAATCCGCCTGCTCACCCAGCATGGCCAATGCCGGCTGCACCGCATTCACCACGCAGCCGGCGAACAACTCGCCCAACTCCGGTGCAGTGACGAAATCACCAGCCGCACCGAACTTGGTGCGACCGGCGCTGTAGTAGCCCAGCCCCGGCGCATACAGGCAGCGCTCCATGTATTGCGCGAACGACATCGGCCCGTGCGAGGCGATCTGCTCACGCAGCAACTGCTGCAGGCGGTCGGAATGGGCGCGCTCGTCGGCGCTGGCTTCGGGTAAACGGCTTTTCATGCTTGCGGCCCTGGAATTCAGCGCCGCAAGGATAGCGGATGAGGCCGGCGAGCCTGCGCGAAGGCCGCCGCCAGGTGCGCCCCATCAGAAATCCTTCTGCAGGCTCAGGTACACGCCGCGACGTGGGCCGTACTGCGGTGCACCGACGCCGATGCCGCTGCCATCGCGCAGCTCATAGGTTCGATCCAGTGCGTTGATCAACGCCAGCTGGGCATGCAGCTTGCCGAAGCCATCGAATGCAAAGTCATGCGACACATTGAGATTGAGCTGGAAATACGCCGGCAACGAGGCGCCATTCGGCACCGCGCCGTCCTTGCGCAGACCGCTGCCGAAAAGGTAGTCGGCACCGACACGGGTGTCATTGCCGAGTGCATAGTTCACGCCACCGGACGAGGTGAGCTTCTGGTCGTGATCGAGAAAGATATAGTGGTCGTTGACGTAGGCGAGGTCGTCCGGATCGAAGTTGTACTGGCTGGTGATGATGCGCTTGCCGATGGCCTTGCCCAGCGAGGCATTGATGTACGCCGACAGCGGCCCCTGCTCGTAGTTGGCGGTGAGCTCCACGCCCTTCACCCGACCTGCAGCGTAATTGAAGGTGGAATAGACCAGCGCCGAGCCGAACTGGCCTTCATCCTGCAGGCGTTGCACTTTGCGGTAGTACGCGTCCACGCCGAGGGTCCAGGCCGGGCCCAGGTTCTGCGAGATGCCGGCGTCGAAATAGTCCGAGCGCTCGGCCAGCGGTGTGTTGTTGCCGTCGTCGGGCACTGCGTTGGTGGTGCCATCGAATTTGGCGATGTTTGCGCTGGCGATCATTTCGGTCGCCGGTGGAGTGAAGTAGCGCGAGTAGCCGGCATGCACCACCGTGCTGCCGGTGGCCTGCCAGACCAGGCCGAGGCGCGGACTCAGCTGGCTTTCGGTACGCGCCAATTGGTAGCGGTCGCCGCGCAGGCCGTAGTTCAGCGTCCAGTTCTCGGCCATGCTCCATTCATCCTGCACATAGGCCGACCAGGTCTTCGCGACAAGGCGACTGTGGTCGAGAATGTTGATCGGTGCGGTGCTGAGCTGATTGCCGTCGGCATCTGCGGGAAACACCCAGGCATCGTTGCCGCTGGCGGCACGCTCGAAGCTGCCATAGGCGCCGTAGCGCAAGGTGTGGCGGTCGCCCAGCGGCATCGCGAAGTCGGCCTGCAGGGTACTCGCGCGGTTGCTGCGGGTGACCGCCGACGCCACGCCGTTGAACATCAGTTCGCCGATCCGGTCGGGCGTGTAGGCGACGCTGCTGTAGCGCTGGCCGACCGACACCTGGTAGTCGGTGGCGCCGAGCTTGCCCTGCAGGGCGAGTACGCCGAAGCGGGTGTTCTCGCGCTGGCGTTCGTTCAAGTCGGCGGAATGGAAGTCGACCGTGTCGAGGTAGCCAAACTGTGGCGTCTGTCCCGGGTTGTTCGGAATCTGGAATCGGTTGTTGGCGACGCCGAACAGGAAGCTCAGGCGGGTGTCGTTGTCGATCAGGTAGCTGATGTCGCCGAAGCCCTTCGCCTGGTTCGTATGGTCGTGGATCGGCTTTTTGCTCGGCGTGGGGTTCTCGATGCCGGCGTCGTTCTCCATATAGTTGCCGGTGAGGAACCAGCTCCAGCGATCGTTGCTGCCCCACACCGATGCGTTCGGATTCAGCGTGCCGTTGCTGCCCCCGGTGATGCCCGCACTGCCGCCGTTGCCGAGGTCGTGCCCGCTCTTCGTGGTGATGTCGACCACCGCTGCCGTGCGCAGGCCGTACTGCGCAGGCAGCGCACCATCGAGCAACTTCACGCTGTGGATCGTGCGCGCGTCGAGGGTCTGGCCGAAGCCGCCGATCGATTCGGGAATGATCACGCCGTTGATGCGGTATTGCAGGTTCGCGTGGTCGCCGCGCACGTGCAGTCCACCGTAGGAGTCCTGCACCACGCCCGGCGCCTGCAGCAGCACCTGGTTCATCGGCGTGGCGGCACCCAGCGGCAATTGCGCGATCGCCTTGTGGTCGATCACGTACTGGCTGCTGCCGGTGTCGGGCGACAGCGCATTGCGCGCCTGATCGAGTGCACCTGTCACCGAGATCGCGTCCAGATCCTGCACCTGTGGCTGCCGGCCGCCGGCCGAGCCGTCGCCACTGACAGCTGCAACGGCGGAGTTTGCAGCGGTGGCATGGGCGACAGGCGTGACCAGCGCGAGGGCGAGACTGAGGGCGAGCAGGGCGTGTTTCATCGGTATTCCAGCCTGAAGGACGGGGAGTTTATGTAATGTTATAACATAACAAATACTCTGCACACCCTGCCGCGCCGCAAGCCGGGCACGCGACCTGGTGTCGCGATCGCATTGAGCCCCGCTTCACGCGCGTTCCCTACACTGCTCAGGACGCAAGACCGCGTAACCTGTCTTGCACATCTGGAGTCCCCATGGGCAAGACATACAGCCGGCAGGTTCCCGCCGTCATCGCTCCGATCGAACCAGGCCGGATCACCGCGGCGATTCTCGACTTCGTCAGCGAGGTGCCAGGCAGCAAGGTCGACAGCAGCAAGGAGCCCGCCTCCGAGGCGCGACGACTGGCCAGCCGTGCCGCCCAGCGCGCCGCGCTGACCGCCGGTTCGCTGGCGCTGCCACCGGGGCCGCTGGGCTGGCTGACCCTGCTGCCCGAACTGATCGCGATCTGGAAGATCCAGGGCCAGATGGTCAGCGACATCGCCGCCGCCTACGGTCGTCATGCCACGCTGGGTCGCGAGCAGATGATGTGGTGCCTGTTCCGCCACACCGCGGCGCAGGCATTCCGCGATCTGGTGGTGCGCATGGGCGATCGGTTGATTTTCCAGCGCATGTCCTGGGGCGTGGCCCAGCGCGTGGCGAAACAGGTAGGCGTCAAGATCACCCAGCGCACGTTGAGCAAGGGCGTCTCGCGCTGGCTACCGGTGGTTGGTGCCCTCGGTGTCGGTGCCTATGCCTATTACGACACGGGACAAGTGGCCGGCACCGCCATCGACATGTTCGAGAGCGAGGTGACGATCGAGGGAAGCGCCGGCGCAGACGACAACACAACCGGCAAGCCCGAGCTTGCGCCGAAAAGGAAAACGGCACCGAAGAAGGAAACGAAGGTGAAGCGCAGCACGGCCGACAAGCGGGTCGACAAGGCAGTCGCCGGGGCCGCCCGCAAGATCGCCGGCAGCGCACGCAAGGCTGCCAGCAAGTCGCGCAAGGAAAAGCCCGGGTAGCAACACGCAAGGCGGATGACGCTGGCGTGGCTTTGCGGCAAGCTGCAGGCTGCAAATAGGCCGGAGCCATCACATGACATCCTCGCATGAGCATCCTGTCGCGCTGATCACCGGCGCCGGTCGCCGGGTGGGCGCCGTCATTGCACGCACGCTGCATGCGGCAGGCTACGACCTTGCGCTCCACTATCGCCATTCCGCCAGTGACGCGCACGCCCTGGCCGACGAACTCGAAACACAGCGCAGTGGCAGCACCCTGCTTCTGCAGGCCGAGCTTGCCGATCTTCCGACTTTGCCGGTGATGGTTGACGAGGTGTTGGCGCGCTTCGATCGTCTCGACGCACTGATCAACAACGCCTCGGCATTCTTTCCCACCCTGCCGGGCATGGCCACAGCCGAACAATGGAACGTGCTGTTCGCCTCCAACGCGCAGGCGCCATTCTTCCTCAGCCAGGCGGCGATACCCGCACTGCGCGCGGCGCGCGGCGGCATCGTCAACATGGTCGACATCTACGCCGAGCGCCCGCTCGCGGGCCATCCGCTCTACTGCATGGCCAAGGCCGCGCTGGCCGCGATGACCCGCTCGCTGGCACTGGATCTGGGCCCGGAGATTCGCGTCAACGGCATCGCGCCCGGCGCGGTGTTGTGGCCCGGTGACGGCAAGGCCTACGACGATCAGCAGGCGATGCTGGCGCGCACGCCGCTACAGCGCGAGGGCTCACCGGACGACGTGGCCAGCGCCGTGCTGTGGTTGCTGCGCGATGCACCGTACGTCACCGGACAGATCATTCGGGTGGACGGCGGGAGAACGTTGTCGATCTGAATTTCGCGCAACGCGCGACAGCTGCGGCTCATTTCCTCTTCGGTGCAAACGCCTGCTGCAGCAAAGCCTGGTCGAAGCCGACGCTGGCCTCGCCGGCCTCGGCATAGCGATACAGCACGGCCGCGTAGATCCCCTGCAGCGACGACTGGACCAAGCCAAGCAGGACGAAGCCCATGACCCCGATCACCGCAGCCACCACGATCGCGATCACCGAATGCGTCGCCACCGCGCCGCCGATCAGCACCACGCTGACCAGCACGAGCAGGAACATCATCAGCCCGAACACGATGCCGATGCCGCCGTTGCCGATCAGGTTCTCGCCCCAGCTGCGCTTGAGCAGCTCGACGCTTTCCTTCACCGCGTCGACCGGGCCCACGTTCTTGCTGGCCAGCACCGGCACCACCAGGAAGGTCGCCACGGTCCATGCCAGGCCGATGAAGCCGATCACCAGTCGACCGATCAGGCCGAGCCGCTCCTGGATCATTCGCAGCAGCAGGCCGACCGTGGCAGCGATCAGCGCATAGCCGAAGATCTGCGGCAGTTTCGCCCGTGCCAGCGCCAAGCCGGCACCCACGCTGGTCGGTTCGCCGCGCAGGTGCATCAATGCCACGCCCGTCAGCGCGGTCTGGAAGAAGATGATCACGAAGTACTGCACCAGGTAGAACGCGAACATCAGCAGGTAGCTGCCCACCGACATGCGCTCGTGGAAATCATCGCCGGCGTGCGCGCCGCCGACCACCATCATGCCCACCGGAATCAGGAAACTCGCCGCCACCAGCAGCGTGCAGATGCCGGACAACAACGGAAACAGCAGCAACGACTTGTCCGAGCGCAACACCGCCGCGCTTGCCTTCATCAATGCCCAGCTGCGTGCAAATTTTCCAGCCATGCCTGTTCCCCCATTGAACGCGGATCGCGACCGCCCCCTTTCTAGCATCCGCCGAGGGAACGCGGAAGTGCGTGTTGTCCGGAAGCCTCGGGCTCTTGTTCCGCCAGCGACTCGGCCCGAAGCGGCTCGGCGTCGGCTGGAAACGCGGCCCATAATTCGGCCATGCTGGTACCGCTGACCGGATGTCGGAAGTCCGGTGCGATGTCCGCGATCGGTCGCAGCACAAACGCATGCTGCAGCTCGTTGCGCGGAATCTGCAGATGGCCGGTACCGTCGAGCGCCAGGTCGTCGTAGAACACGATGTCGATATCCAGCGTGCGATCGGAGTAACGCGGCACATCGCGGCGGCGGCCGTGACGATCCTCCAGCGCGTGCAGCCAGTCGTTCAAAGTCTCGGGCGACATCCCGGTATCCAGCCCCACTGCCAGATTCACGAACGTGGCGCCGTCGAAGCCGACCGCGGCGCTGCGATACGCCGGCGACACGTCGATCTCGCCGAAATGCTCAGCCAGCTCACGAATCGCCGCCACGAGATGACGCCGCGGTTCGAGATTGGAACCCAGGCTCAGATAGACGCGTGCCATAGCCTCAGGCTCCGGCCTGCTGGACGGCGTCGCCAACGGATACCGCGCGGGAAGCCATCAACCCCGTGCGCAAGTCATGCCCGCTCGGTTGCTGGAACAAGGCCAGTCCGAATTCCGGCAGCAAGGCAATCAGGTGATCGAAAATGTCGCCCTGGATGTTCTCGTACTCAGCCCATGCCGTGGTGGCGGTGAAGCAATACAGCTCCAGCGGCACGCCCTGCGGGGAACTGGCCAGTTGGCGCACCATGCAGGTCATCCCGCGGTGGATCTTCGGGTGCTGGTCCAGATAGGCATCGATGTAGGCGCGGAACGTGCCGAGGTTGGTCAATCGCCGACGGTTGACCGACTGCTCGCCAGCTTCGCCAAGATCACGATTCCACGCATCGAGCTCGTCGTGCTTGCGGCCGAGATACTCGTCGAGCAGGCGGAACCGGCCCAGTCGCGACAACTCGTCGGCATCCAGGAAGTGCACGGTTGCGGCATCCAGATACAGCGCGCGCTTGATGCGTCGGCCGCCGGCATCGGTCATGCCACGCCAGTTCTGGTAACTCTCCGAGATCAGCCTCCAGGTCGGCACGGTGACGATGGTCCGGTCGAAGTTGCGCACCTTGACCGTGTACAAGGTGATGTCGATGACGTCACCATCGGCGCCAGCGCCGGGCACGGTGATCCAGTCGCCGACACGCAGCATGTCGTTGGATGCCAGCTGCACACCGGCGACGAAACCCAGGATGGTGTCCTTGAAGATCAGGATCAGCACCGCCGACATCGCGCCCAGGCCAGACAGCAACAGGCCCACGTGCTGGTTGGTGAGGGTGCCGATGATCACCAGCAGGCCGATGATGAACAGCGCCAGCTTGACCAGTTGCAACACCCCCTTGATCGACCGTTGACTGCCGGTAGGCGTCTGCTGGTACAGCGACTCCATGGCCGACAACGCGTTGCTGATGGCCATCACCACGCACAACACCAGCAGTGACTGCGCAACATTGCCGACAAGTCGTCCGGCATCTTCGGACAAGCCTGGCACCAGGGTCACGCCGAACTGGATCACCGCCATCGGTACCATCCGGCCCAGCCAGCGGAAGACACCGTGCGCGAACAACGCATCGTCCCATTGCCACGTGGTGCGTTTGGCAATCTGACGAATCAGCCGGAACAGCACCAGTCGCGTCAGCACTCCCACCAGCCAGGCCAGCACCAGCAGGGCCAGCATGCCGGTGACACTGGCCATCCACGGTTGTCGCAACAACGCCTCCATCACACCCACCTTGCCATATGCATGTGCTTCGTCACTTCGGTCGCACGCCGCGTTCGATGCGCACACCGACCGACTTCGCACCACGTACCGCGCCCGGTTTGGACAGTTTCAGCCGTACCCAGCCCACGCCGAACTCCTCGCGGATGATCGCCGCGCAACGCTCGGCCAGCGTCTCGACCAGGCCGAAGCT
>DATMTH010000028.1:0-19247 GCA_035564915.1 Rhodanobacter sp. | reverse complement strand
TTCGGCCCGAGCCCTGCGTCCACGGCGAACGGTCGCGGGCGGGCACAGGCGGCGGGCGGCGTTCACACGCGCACCCTAAAATGCGCGTTCCTTCCTGCCACGGACCCGACATGAAGCCCGTCTCGCTGATCCAGTTCCTGATCGAAGAACGTCGCGCCGGCCACATCAACGCCGAGCTCTCGCTGCTGATCGAAGTGGTCGCGCGCGCCTGCAAGCACATCGCCGTGGCCACCAGCAAAGGCGCGCTCGGCGGCGTGCTGGGCGAGGCCGGCACCGGCAACATCCAGGGCGAGGCGCAGAAGAAGCTCGACGTGATCTCCAACGAGATCCTGCTCGAGGCCAATGCCTGGGGCGGCCACCTCGCCGCCTGCGCGTCGGAAGAGATGGAAGACCCGCAGCAGATCCCCGACATGTATCCGAAGGGCAACCACCTGCTGATGTTCGATCCGCTGGACGGCTCGTCCAACATCGACGTCAACATTTCGGTCGGCACGATCTTCTCGGTGCTGCGCTGTCCGGACCATGTCAGCGAACCCAAGGTCGAACACTTCCTGCAGCCCGGTACCGAGCAACTGGCCGCCGGCTACGTGGTGTACGGCCCGGCCACCGTGCTGGTGCTGACGTTTGGACACGGCACCCACGAGTTCACGCTCGATCGCGAGGTGGGCAGCTTCGTGCTGAGCCGGCGCGACATCCGCATTCCCGAGCAGACCGCCGAGTTCGCCATCAACATGTCCAACCAGCGCCACTGGCAGGCACCGATGCAGCGTTACATCGGCGAACTGCTGGCCGGTGCCAGCGGCCCGCGCGGCAAGGACTTCAACATGCGTTGGGTGGCCTCGATGGTGGCCGACGTGCATCGCATCGTGACCCGCGGCGGCGTGTTCTTTTACCCGCTGGATGCCAAGATCGCCAGGCAGGGTGGCAAGCTGCGGATCATGTACGAAGCCAATCCGATGGCTTTCATCGTCGAACAGGCGGGCGGCGCGGCAACCACGGGACGCCAGCGCATCATGGAACTGCAGCCGACCGGCCTGCACCAGCGGGTACCGGTGTTCCTCGGCTCGAAGCAGGAAGTGGCCGTGGCCACCGGCTACCACCTCGAAGCCGACGCCGCGCACGAATAGCCCTGCCCGGTCGCGGCCGGCCATGACCTCGTGCACTTGGCCTTGATCGGTTGCGGTTGTAGCGTGGGGAGATTCCCGAGTCGGAGCTCCCCATGCCTGAACGCACGCTGCTTTGTGCCTCGCTGTGTCTGCTGGCCCTCACGCTGGCACCAGCCACCCGCGCCACCACCCCGAAACCGGTCGACCCCCGCATCGAGCAGGTGCTGACCCAACTGGGCAAGTCGCAGCCGATCCATGCCGTGGCGATGTCGCCGGACGGCCAGCACCTGGCCTGGGTGATCGAGCGCGACGGCAAGCCGTCGATCGAGGTTGCCGATGCCCACGGCAGACACGTCCACGCGATCACCGCTGCCGCCAAACCCGGCGCCTGCGCTGAATCGGACATTGCCTGGGCGCCGGATTCACGCCATCTCGCCTTCATCTCCAACTGCAAGGTCGACCTGACCAGCACCCAGGTGATGCAGAATGACATCTACCTTGCCGATGCCGACGGCCACGCCAAACCGACCCGGCTGGCCGAACTCGACGGTTATGCGCGTGCACTGCAATGGAGCGCCGACGGCAAGTCGCTGGGCTTCCTCTACGTGGCTGGCGCCACCCGTCATGCCAGCGCGGTGGCGGCGGCAAAGCGACCCGCTGGCGAGATCGGTGTCAACGGGGTCGAGGTGCAGCGTGTCGCCAGCATCGATGCCGCCAGCGGCAAGTGGCGCGAGCTGACCCCGGCAGGCATGTACGCGTACGAATTCAACTGGTCGCCGGATGGCTCGTCGATCGCCTATACCGCGGCCAAGCCGCCCGGCGACAACAACTGGTGGATCGCGAAGTTGTACGCGCAGGCAGCGCAGCCCGATGCGACGGCCCGCATGCTGGTCGATCCGGCCGACAAGGACACCGGCTCGCTGCACGGCCTGCAGATCGCCTTGCCGCGCTGGTCGCCGGACGGATCACGCATCGCCTTCATCGGTGGCCTGATGAGCGACCAGGGCGCCACCGGCGGCAACATCTATGCCGTGTCGGCGCAAGGGGGCCCGATCACCGACCTGACCCCGGCCAACCACGTCACGCCGACCTGGCTGGCCTGGACAAGCCCGCAGTCGATGCTGGTGAGCCAGATCCGCAACGGCCAGAGCCAGTTGGCGGCGTACGCCACGACCGCCACCAGCGCACGTCAGCACACGCTGTATTTCACCTTGCCGGCAAGCATCGGCGACGGCAGCGCCTCGATGGCCATGTCGTTGTCGAGCGACCACCGGCATCTGGCCTTCCTGCAGAGCTCCTACGCCAACGCGACGGAAGTCCATGCCGGCACACTCGGCAGCAAGCCACCGCCTGCCGTGACCTCGCTCAATGCGGGGCTGAAACCCTCCTGGGGCAAGGCCACGTCGGTGGAGTGGAACAACGAAGGCTTCCACAACCAGGGCTGGCTGCTATATCCGGCGAACTACGACCCGCACAGGACCTACGCGATGATCGTGATGGTTCACGGCGGCCCGGCCAGTGCGGTGATCCCGCGCTGGCCCGGCGTCGGTTACGGTGCGGCGCCACTGTCGGCACTGGGTTATTTCGTGTTCATGCCCAACCCCCGCGGCAGCTACGGCCAGGGCGAAAAATACGTGCAGGCGAACCGCAAGGACTTCGGCTACGGCGACCTGCGCGACATCCTCGCCGGCGTCGATGCGGTGGAGAAGAAATTCCCGGTCGACGACCAGCGGCTGGGCCTCACCGGCTGGAGCTACGGTGGTTTCATGAGCATGTTCGCGCCCACCCAGACCCAGCGCTTTCGCGCCGTGGTCGCCGGTGCCGGCATCTCCAACTGGCAGAGCTACTACGGCGAAAACCTGATCGACCAGTGGATGCCGCCGTTCTTCGGCGCCACCGTCTACGACGACCCGGCGGTGTACGCGAAAAGCTCGGCGATCAACTTCATCAAGCAGGTGAAGACGCCGATGCTGATCGTGGTCGGCGACCGCGACGCCGAATGCCCGGCGCCGCAATCGTTCGAGATGTGGCATGCGCTGCGTGCGCAGGGCGTGCCGACCTCGCTGGTGGTGTACCCGAACGAGGGCCACCACTTCGTCGACCCCGCGCATCAGCGCGACGTGCTGCAGCGGGCGCTGGGCTGGTTCCAAAAATACCTGCCCGCCACGAACTGAACCATCATCTCCACAACCATCTATTCATTATTTTGGCCACATGGATAGCAAGTCATTGAAATTGAAAGATCTTGATTTGAAATATCTATTCATGTATCTATTCGTTCATGGCCTCCTCCCGTCCGCCCTCCGAACGCCTGCTCGACGCGCTACGTGCGCGTCGGCAGGCCAGTGCGCGGGAACTCGGTGAAGCGCTTGGCGCCAGCCAGCCGAGCATTTCGCGCTGGCTGAGCGCCGCCGGCGACCAGGTCGTGCGGTTCGGACAGGCACGCCATGCCCGCTACGCCGCCACGCGCCATGTACGCGGGCTGTGCGATCGCTGGCCGCTGTATCGCATCGATGGCAACGGCCGGCCGCACACGTTCGGCCAGCTCACCGCGCTGCACGGCGACGGCTGCCTGATCACCACCGCACAGCCCGTCGACTGGCTGCGTGACGAATTCCGCAACGGCGTCTTTCCCGGCCTGCCCTGGTTCCTCGACGACATGCGGCCACAAGGCTTTCTCGGCCGTCTGTTCGCACAGCGCAGTGCGCACGAGCTGGGCCTGGACCCGGACATCCTGCGCTGGAGCGAGGATGCCGTGCTGACCGCCCTGCTGCTGCGTGGCGAGGACGGCCCGGGCAATTTCGTGCTGGGCGACCAGGCACTGGATCGGGCGTTGCGCGGCGTGCCCGAGGCGATTCCCGCACGACAGCGTGGCGAACACTACGCGGCGTTGGCGCAAGCCACGCTGGCGGGGGAGCGCGCCGGTTCCTCTGCCGCCGGCGAACAGACGAAGTTCACCGCCTGCATCGCCGGCGCGGATGGCTCGCTGCGCCACGTCATCGTGAAATTCAGCGAGTCGGTCGAAGGCAATCCGGTGGCGCAGCGCTGGGCCGACCTGTTGATCTGCGAATGCCTCGCCAGCCAGTTGCTCGGCGAACACGGCCACGCCAGCGCACACGACGAACTGGTCTGGTCGCAGGGGCAGCTCTGCCTGGAATCGACCCGCTTCGACCGCACCGGCGCGCACGGCCGGCGCGGCTTCGTCTCGCTGGCGGCATGGAGCGACGCGCATGACGGCGTGCGCGACAACTGGCCTGCCGCCGCCGAGCGCATGCAGCGCAGTGGCTGGATCGATGCCGACACGCTCGAACAGGTCCGCCTGCGCTGGTGGTTCGGCCGCATGATCGGCAATACCGACATGCACTTCGGCAACCTCGGCTTCTTCCTCGGCGACCGCCTGCCGCTGCAGCTGGCACCCAGCTACGACATGCTGCCGATGCTGTATCGCCCCGCCGCCAACGGCAGCCTAGTGCCTCGCGAGTACGAGCCACCGACACCACTGCCCGCGGCGCTGTCGCACTGGCAACGGGCCGCCGCGTGGGCCGTCGCATACTGGCAGCACGTCGCACTGCACCCGCAGATCAGCGCGGATTTTCGCCGCATCGCCGGCGCCAACGAAGCCCGGCTGACCGGCCTGCGCGAACGCTTCGGGTGAACGCCGACGCGACCCGGATGACAACCGGGTAGAGCTCAGGATTCAGGCGGGTCGCGGCGGCGTGTGTGGGTGACCGCACCGACGATGCCGATGCCAAGCAGCACGATCACGCCGACAGCGATCCATTGCGTGGGCAGGTGCAGCAGGAATGCCGCATAGGCGAGGCCGCCGATCACGACGATCATGCCGATCATATAGAGCGCAAATGACGACATCAGTGGCCTCCGTGGAATCGATGACGTGGCGCTCGCACGTCGCCGGCACGTCGGGAAACCCTATTGAAGCCGGGTCGCCATCATCGACATGTGAAGGCATGTGCCGCAACAGCCGCGCAACGCGATCTCCACCCGGCTAGAACAACTCGCCCTGGGGCGAGGGCTTGCGCGGCGGCACGAAGCGCGAGGTGTCCAGTTCCAGCTCGCGGGCACGGCCGAAACCGTGCCGGCGGCAGGCCAGCTCGAAGCGGCGGCGCAGCAGGTCGGCGAACACGCCCTGCCCGCGCATGCGGGTGGCGAAGTTGCTGTCGTAGTCGCGGCCGCCGTTCATCTGCTGCACCAGGCTCATCACGTGCTCGGCGCGTTGCGGCGCGTGCAGGGCCAGCCATTCGCGGAACAGCAGCTTCAATTCGTGCGGCAGGCGCAGTGTGGTGTAACCGGCGCTGCGTGCGCCCGCTTCTGCGGCTTGCGCCATCACCGCCTCCATGTCCTTGTCGTTCAGCGCCGGAATGATCGGGGCGACCAGCACGCCCACCGGCACGCCGGCTTCGGCCAGGGTACGGATCGCCTTGATCCGTCGATGCGGCGCGCTGGCACGGGGTTCGAGTTTCGCGGCCAGATGGTTGTCCAGCGAGTTGACCGACACGAAGACCTGCACCAGCCACTCACGCGCCATCGGCACCAACAGGTCGAGGTCGCGCTCGACCAGCGCGTTCTTGGTCACGATGGTGCACGGATGGTGGCATTCGGCGAGCAGCTCCAGCGCGGCGCGGGTCAGCCGCCAGCGCTTCTCGATCGGCTGGTAGGGATCGGTGTTGCTGCCGATGTTGATCGGGCTGATCGTGTAGTTCGGTTTCGCCAGCTCCGCACGAAGGACCTCGGCGAAGTTGCCCTTGGCGCGGATCTTCGTTTCGAAGTCGAGGCCGGGCGAGAGGTTGAGGTAGCTGTGCGAGGGCCGTGCGAAACAGTAGATGCATCCGTGTTCGCAGCCACGATAGGGATTGATCGCCTGGCTGAACGCGATGTCGGGCGAGTCGTTGCGGCTGATCACGCTGCGTGCGCGTTCGTCGGTGACCTCCGTGCGCGGACGTGGCGCGTCCTCGTCCAGCAGCGCGCCTTG
Source organism: Rhodanobacter sp. (assembly GCA_035564915.1). Taxonomy (GTDB): domain Bacteria; phylum Pseudomonadota; class Gammaproteobacteria; order Xanthomonadales; family Rhodanobacteraceae; genus Rhodanobacter. The sequence goes on along the minus strand of DATMTH010000028.1, from coordinate 13,151 downwards.
CCAGCCGTCGTCTTCGGCCTGGTGACGGATATTCTCGAAGCGGCCTTCCGGATTGGAGGCGGCGCCGCGGCCCTTGAGCAGGCGCGTGGTCGGCAGCTGCTCCGGCGAGCTCGGGGGTGGCGGAAAATCGTCCATCCCGGCAGTTTCGCGCGATGACGTCTCAGCCGGTGCGACATCTTGCGGCGGCGTGATCCGGCGCGCGCCCGGGCTGGATCGGCGGCGCTATGATCAGCCCGGCCGGTCGCCGCAGGGCGACCCTCATTCCACTTGCCGGGGCCTGTCCATGCGCTGGTTGCTGCTCGTTTCGACGGTATTCGCCTTCGTGCTGTGCTTCACCCGCCACAGCGCCGGTGCGTGGGGTTTCTGGATGCTGCTTGCGCTGATCGGCGTGTTCGCCACCGCGCTGGCCTTCGTGCAGGCGCGCATTGCCGGCAACTCGCGCGAGGACAGCCTCTCCGAGTACGACCTGATGCGCCTGCGCGAGGGCAAGCCACCGTTGAAGCACGAACGCATGGATTCGTGATCCGGCGGTCCGGCTACGACGCCAGCTCGGTCGCCATCGCCTCGCGCATCACGAATTTCTGCACCTTGCCGGTCACCGTCATGGGAAACGCCTCGACGAAGCGCACATGGTGCGGCACCTTGTAATAGGCCAGGTGACGGCGGCAGTAGTCCTGGATCTCGGCCACGCTGGCCACGCTGCCCTCGCGCAGGCGGATCCAGGCGCAGACCTGCTCGCCGAACTTCGCGTCGGGCACGCCGAACACCTGCACGTCCAGGATTTTCGGATGGCCGTAGAGGAACTCCTCGATCTCGCGCGGGTACACGTTTTCACCGCCGCGGATGATCATGTCCTTGAGCCGGCCGACGATGCAGCAATAGCCATCCTTGTCGATCACCGCCAGGTCACCGGTATGCATCCAGCGCGCCTCGTCAATCACTTCACGGGTACGCGCCTCGTCCTGCCAGTAACCCAGCATCACCGAGTAGCCGCGCGTGCACAGTTCGCCGGTCGTGCCGCGTGGCACGACCTGGCCTGCCTCGTCGACCAGTTTCACTTCCAGCTGCGGATGGATCCGGCCCACGCTGTCGACCCGGCGCGCCAGCGGATCGTCCGGTACGGTCTGGAAACTCACCGGACTGGTTTCGGTCATGCCGTAGGCGATGGTGACCTCGGCCATGTGCATGTCGCCGACCACCCGGCGCATCACCTCGCTGGGACACGGCGAGCCGGCCATGATGCCGGTGCGCAGCGAACTCAGGTCGAACTCGGCGAAGCGCGGGTGTTCGAGTTCGGCAATGAACATGGTCGGCACGCCATGCAGGCCGGTGCATTTTTCTTCGGCCACGCATTCAAGCGTGCCCAGCGCATCGAAACCCTCGCCGGGAATCACCATGCAGGCACCATGGGTGACGCAGGCCAGATTGCCCAGCACCATGCCGAAGCAGTGGTAGAACGGCACCGGGATGCACAGCCGGTCATGCTCGGTCAGGCGCATCGCCTCGCCGACGAACCAGCCGTTGTTGACGATGTTGTGATGGGTCAGGGTGGCACCCTTCGGTGCGCCGGTGGTGCCGGAGGTGAACTGGATATTCACCGCATCGTCGAAATTGAGCGTCGGCTCCAGCGCGCGCAGCTTCGCCAGCGAAGCTGCGTCACCCAGCGCCGCCAGTTGTTGCCAGCTGCGCGTGCCGGGCTCTGCCTGCTCATCGAGCAGGATCACCTCGCGCAAGGCCGGCAGGCCTGCCGCACGCAACTGGCCGGTGGCACTGCTCGCCAGCTCCGGTGCCAGTTCGGCAAGCATCGCCAGGTACTGCGAGGTCTTGAAGCGGCGCGGCAGCACCAGCACGCGACAACCGACCTTGTTCAAGGAGTATTCCAGTTCGTGCGTGCGGTAGGCGGGATTGATGTTGACCAGGATCAGCCCGGCCTTGGGCGCGGCAAACTGCAACACCACCCATTCGGCCCGATTCGGCGCCCAGATGCCGATCCGGTCACCGCGTTCCAGGCCCAACGCCAGCAGGCCGGCAGCAACGCGCTCGACCTCGGCGTGAAATTGCCGATAGCTCAGCCGCACTCCCTGCGCGCGCACCACCAGCGCGGGACGCTCCGGATATTTCGCCGCCACGCGGTCGAGCAGGCCACCGACGGTATCGCCCAGCAGCGTTTGCGCACTGGCGCCATGCACATAGCTTGGCAAGGCTTCGGTCATGGCACACTCCGTTCGTGATTGCCGCCGGATGGCAAGCCTCAGCATAGCGCCGGTTGCCATCGTCACGGTTGCTGCACACGGCAACACGGACGCTTGTCGCGGATAGTGTGGGAACGCCCCTTTTCCTGCCATGAGGAGTTCGCGATGACCGCTACGGCCTTGATCATTTTTCTCTTGATAGGTGCGATCGCCGGCTGGCTGGCCGGCCTGATCGTGCGCGGCTTCGGCTTTGGGCTGCTCGGCAATATCGTGATCGGCATCATCGGCGCCTTTCTGGCCGGCTGGCTGCTGCCGGTGCTGGGCGTGAGTTTCGTGATCGTCGGCCCGATCGTCACCAGCATCGTCTACGCGATGATCGGTGCCATCGTGTTGCTGCTGATCATCGGGCTGCTCAGGCGGGCTTGACGCGAACGCCACGAAGACATGCGTAGCGGCACTGCCGCCGCGCATTCGGCATCATTGATGTCGATGGCTGCGGCCTCCGTCACGAACGGATGATCCACCGGGAAGGCCATGGCGACGACCATCCATGCTCGCCGCGGGCCTGGATCAGAGTGCCCGGTGAAACCCGGTTCGCACTGCCATTGACGATGCATGTCACCCTGCATGGACTTGGCCCGCAGACCAGCGGCGGCCGGATTGCCGCACTTTGCCCGCTTCGCTTTTGATCGACCGTCGATCAAATGGATGGAAGGCTATTTGGCCGCATCGCGGATGATCGGGCTAAACTCGAAGGCCGCACCCGCCCGGCATCGATGCCTGTCGCGGGTTGCCCGAGTCACCCACCCCATCCAGCAGGAGCCAAGCCATGTCCAGCACTCATCCGGTCGATCCCGAATTTGCAGCATCCGCGCGTATCAAGCACGACGACTACACGCGCATGTATGCCGAATCCGTGAAGGATCCGCAGGCATTCTGGGCCGGGGTTGCCAAGCGTCTGGACTGGATCAAGCCACCGACCCGGATCAAGGATGTGTCATTCGACCCCGGGGATCTGCACATCCGCTGGTTTGACGACGGCGAGCTCAACGTCAGCGCGAACTGCCTCGATCGCCAGCTGGAAAAGCGCGGCGACAAAGTCGCCATCATCTTCGAAGGCGATGACCCGCAGAACTCGCGCAAGATCACTTATCGCGAATTGCACGCCGAGGTATGCAAGTTTGCCAACACGCTGAAAAACCTCGGGGTGGTCAAGGGCGACCGGGTGGCGATCTATCTTCCGATGATCCCGGAGGCCGCGGTGGCGATGCTCGCCTGCGCCCGCCTCGGCGCGATCCATTCGGTGGTCTTCGGCGGGTTCTCGCCCGATTCACTGGCCGGTCGCATCTCCGACTCGCAAGCCAGGATCGTGGTCACCGCCGACGAAGGGTTGCGTGCCGGCAAGCACATCGCGCTGAAAGTGAACGTGGATGCCGCACTGGAACGGCCGGGCACGAACAGTGTGGAAACCGTGATCGTGGTTCGCCACACCGGCAGCGTGGTGAACATGCAGTCGCCGCGTGACCGTTACTACCACACCCTGATGGAGGGCCAGTCGGCCGATTGCGCGCCGACCCCGGTCGAAGCCGAACATCCGCTGTTCGTGCTGTACACCTCCGGCTCCACCGGCAAGCCGAAGGGCGTGCAGCACAGCACCGGTGGCTACCTGGTTTTCACCAGCTACACCCATGAACTGGTGTTCGACCTGCGCGAGGACGATATCTACTGGTGCACCGCCGATGTCGGCTGGGTCACCGGCCACAGCTACGTGGTCTACGGCCCGCTGGCCAACGGTGCCACCACGGTGATGTTCGAAGGGGTACCGAACTACCCGGACAACAGCCGCTTCTGGCAGGTGGTCGACAAGCATCAGGTCACCCTGTTCTACACCGCGCCGACCGCGATCCGCGCGCTGATGCGCGATGGCGAAGGCCCGGTGAAAAAGACCTCGCGTGCCTCGCTGCGACTGCTTGGTTCTGTCGGCGAACCGATCAATCCCGAGGCCTGGGAGTGGTATCACCGGGTGGTCGGCGACGGGCGCTGCCCGATCGTCGACACCTGGTGGCAGACCGAAACCGGCGGCATCCTGATTTCGCCGCTACCCGGTGCGATCGCGACCAAGCCCGGTTCGGCCACGCTGCCGTTCTTCGGCGTCAAGCCGGCGATCGTCGATGCCGACGGCAAGGTCAAGGAAGGCGCCGCCGAAGGCAACCTGTTGATCACCGATTCCTGGCCGGGCCAGGTGCGCACCATCTACGGCGACCATCAGCGCTTCATCGAAACCTATTTCAGCGCCTATCCCGGCAATTACTTCACTGGCGACGGGGCGCGTCGCGACGAGGATGGCTACTACTGGATCACCGGCCGGGTCGACGACGTGATCAACGTCAGCGGTCACCGTCTTGGCACCGCCGAGGTGGAAAGCGCGCTGGTGTCGCACCCGAAAGTGGCCGAGGCCGCCGTGGTCGGCTGTCCGCACGAGATCAAGGGCCAGGGCATCTATGCCTATGTCACCCTGGTCGCCGGCGAGAGCGGCAGCGACGAACTGCGCAAGGAACTCATTGCCTGGGTGCGCAAGGAGATCGGTCCGATCGCCACGCCCGACTACCTGCAATGGGCGCCCGGCCTGCCGAAGACCCGCTCGGGCAAGATCATGCGCCGGATCCTGCGCAAGATCGGCGAGAACCAGCCTGACCAGCTCGGCGACATCACCACCCTGGCCGACCCCGGCGTGGTGAAGAACCTGGTCGATGAACGCCTGATCAAGTAATTGCCCGGCTGGACGCATGCGGCCCCAAGACACCGGCTCCAATCGGGTGCGCTCGCGCGGCACAAGCGCCTGCCCGGAAACGGCCGGCGCGAACCGGAGGCGCTTTCGCCAACAGGTGCGGGCCGCCTCCGGCACGCCGGTCACCGCTTGCCGGGTTCGGTGCGCCCGCCTGATCCGGCTCGGTTGAAGTTCCCGACGTGGTGCACACATTCGTGCCGCGCGGCAGCCGCTCCCGGCGGGGAGGATGCCGGTCAGGCAAAGATGCTTTCGCATGAAACCATTTTTCCTGACATGATGGAATCTTTCGGACGTCCAGACTTATAGACGTCCATTCAATTTCGCTTGTTTTTTTGTTGCGGCGCACTATATAGTCGAGACTCCTTGATGCTCCGGGAGTGGAGACGATGAAGCAGCCGCAAGCGCAGGGTTTGTACGACCCGAACCATGAACATGACGCCTGTGGCGTGGGTTTTGTCGCACATATCAAGGGCCGCAAGAGCCACGAGATCATCGATCAGGGCTTGTTGATCCTGCGCAATCTCGATCATCGCGGCGCGGTCGGCGCCGATCCGCTGATGGGCGATGGGGCCGGCATCCTGATCCAGATTCCCGACCTGTTCTATCGCGAGGAAATGGCGCTGCAGGGCATTCAGTTGCCGCCCTCGGGGGAGTATGGCGTCGGCATGATCTTCCTGCCCAAGGAGCACGCCTCGCGACTGGCCTGCGAGCAGGAGCTCGAGCGCACCGTGCGTGCCGAGGGGCAGGTCGTGCTGGGCTGGCGCGATGTCCGTGTCGACACCGACATGCCGATGTCGCCGGCGGTGAAGGCGAGCGAGCCGGTGATCCGCCAGCTGTTCATCGGCCGTGGCCCGGACATCATGGTGCCGGATGCGCTGGAACGTAAGCTCTACGTCATCCGCAAGACATCAAGCCATGCGATTCGCGCACTCAGGCTCAAGCACGGTCAGGAATACTTCGTGCCCTCGATGTCCACCCGCACGGTGGTCTACAAGGGGCTGCTGCTGGCCGGCCAGGTCGGCACTTATTACCTCGACCTGGCCGATCCGCGCACGGTGTCGGCGCTGGCCATGGTGCACCAGCGTTTCTCGACCAACACCTTCCCCGCGTGGGAGCTGGCGCATCCGTACCGGATGGTCGCGCACAACGGCGAGATCAACACCGTCAAGGGCAACGTCAACTGGATCAACGCACGTACCGGGGCGATCTCCTCGCCGGTGCTGGGCAACGATCTCGAGAAACTGTGGCCGCTGATCTATCCGGGCCAGTCCGATACCGCCTCGTTCGACAACTGCCTCGAATTGCTGACGATGGCCGGCTATCCGCTGTCGCAGGCGATGATGATGATGATTCCCGAAGCGTGGGAACGACACACGCTGATGGACGACAACCGTCGCGCGTTCTACGAATACCACGCCGCGATGATGGAGCCGTGGGACGGCCCGGCCGCCATCGCCTTCACCGACGGTCGCCAGGTGGGCGCCACGCTGGATCGCAACGGCTTGCGCCCGGCGCGCTATATCGTCACCGACGATGACCTGGTGATCCTGGCTTCCGAGGCGGGCGTGTTGCCGATTGCGGAATCGCGCATCGTCAAGAAGTGGCGGCTGCAGCCGGGCAAGATGTTGCTGATCGACATGGAAGCCGGGCGCATCATCGATGACAAGGAGCTGAAGGACCAACTGGCCAACGCCAAGCCGTACAAGCAATGGATCGAGCGTATCCGGATCAAGCTCGACACCTTGCCCGAGGCACGGGTCGAAGTCCGTCCGGGCGACAGTCTGCTCGATCGCCAACAGGCATTCGGCTATACCCAGGAAGACCTCAAGTTCCAGCTGCTGCCGATGGCGCACGAGGGCCAGGAGGCGATCGGCGCGATGGGCAATGACGCGCCACTGGCGGTGTTGTCCGATCAGAACAAATCGCTGTACCAGTATTTCCGCCAGTTGTTTGCGCAGGTGACCAATCCCTCAATCGACCCGATTCGCGAACAGATGGTTATGTCGCTGGTGTCCTTCATCGGACCGAAGCCGAACCTGCTCGACATCAACAACATCAACCCGCCGTTGCGGCTGGAGGTGGCACAGCCGATCCTCGACGTTGCCGAGATGGCCAAGTTGCGCGATATCGAACGCTACTCGCAGAACAAGTTCCGCAGCTTCGAACTCGACATCACCTACCAGGCCAGCTGGGGCAAGGCCGGCATCGAGGCACGGCTGGCCTCGCTGTGCGCGCAGGCCGCCGACGCGATTCATCAGGGTCACAACATCCTGATCGTGTCCGATCGTCGGGCCAACCGCGAACGCGTGGCGATTCCCGCCCTGCTGGCGACCTCGGCGATTCACCAGCACCTGGTCGGCAAGGGTCTGCGCACCAGCAGCGGCCTGGTGGTGGAGACCGGGTCGGCGCGCGAGGTGCATCACTTCGCCCTGCTCGGCGGCTACGGCGCCGAGGCGATCCATCCCTATCTGGCGATGGAAACGCTGGCCCACGCGTTCGCCGCGTCGCCTGAGGGCGTCACGCCGGACAAGGCCATCCACAACTACGTCAAGGCGCTCGACAAGGGCCTGCAGAAGGTGATGTCCAAGATGGGCATCTCCACCTACATGTCCTATACCGGGGCGCAGATCTTCGAGGCGGTCGGCCTCAACCTCGACCTGGTCGACAAGTATTTCAGCGGCACCAGCAGCAACATCGAAGGCATCGGCCTGTTCGACGTGGCCGCCGAGGCCTTGCGTCTGCATCACGCCGCCTACGGCGACGATCCGCTGCTGGACGACGCGCTGGACACCGGTGGCGAATATGCCTGGCGCGTGCGCGGCGAACAGCACATGTGGACGCCGGACACCATCGCCAAGCTGCAACACGCCACCCGCGCCAACAACCCGACGACCTACAAGGAATACGCCGCGCTGATCAACGATCAGACCCGCCGGCACATGACCTTGCGCGGTCTGTTCGAGTTCCGGATCGACCCGGCCGCGGCCATTCCACTGGACGAAGTGGAACCGGCGAAAGAGATCGTCAAGCGCTTCGCCACTGGCGCCATGTCGCTCGGCTCGATCTCGACCGAGGCACATGCCACCCTCGCGGTGGCGATGAACCGCATTGGCGGCAAGTCCAATACCGGTGAAGGTGGCGAGGATGAGGCGCGCTACCAGAACGAGCTGCGCGGCATCCCGATCAAGCAGGGTGACACCCTGGCCGGCATCATCGGTGCCGGCCGCATCGAGAGCGACATTGCGCTGGAAGCCGGCGATTCCCTGCGCTCACGCATCAAGCAAGTGGCCTCCGGCCGTTTCGGCGTCACCGCCGCCTACCTGGTTTCGGCCGACCAGATCCAGATCAAGGTGTCGCAGGGCGCCAAGCCCGGCGAGGGCGGTCAGCTGCCCGGCCACAAGGTGTCCGAATACATTGCCAAGCTGCGCTTCTCGGTGCCCGGCGTCGGCCTGATCTCGCCACCGCCACATCACGACATCTATTCGATCGAGGATCTGGCCCAGCTCATCCATGACCTGAAGAACTGCAATCCGCAGGCGTCGATCTCGGTCAAGCTGGTGTCCGAAGTGGGTGTGGGTACGGTCGCCGCCGGTGTCGCCAAGTCGAAGGCCGACCACGTGGTGATCGCCGGTCACGACGGTGGCACCGGTGCCTCGCCGTGGTCGTCGATCAAGCATGCCGGCACGCCGTGGGAACTGGGTCTGGCCGAAACCCAGCAGACGCTGGTGCTGAACCAGCTGCGCGGACGCATCCGGGTGCAGGCGGACGGCCAGATGAAGACCGGTCGCGACGTGATCATCGGCGCGCTGCTCGGCGCCGACGAGTTCGGCTTTGCCACCGCGCCGCTGGTGGTGGAAGGCTGCATCATGATGCGCAAGTGTCATCTCAACACCTGCCCGGTCGGCGTCGCCACGCAGGATCCGGTGTTGCGCCGAAAGTTCGAAGGCAAGCCCGAGCATGTGGTCAATTTCTTCTTCTTCGTTGCCGAGGAAGCACGCCGGATCATGGCCCAGCTCGGCGTGCGCCGTTTCGACGACCTGATCGGCCATACCGAGCTGCTCGATATCCGCCAGGGCATCGAGCACTGGAAGGCGCGCGGACTCGACTTCACGCGCGTATTCCATCGCCCTGACGTACCGGCCACGGTGGCGCGGCGTCACGTGGAGAATCAGGATCACGGCCTGGGCAAGGGTGGCAAGGCACTCGACCACGTGCTGATCGAGAAGGCTCGCCCCGCACTGGAATCCGGCGAGCGCAGCAGCTTCATCGTCAGCGTGCGCAATATCAACCGCACGGTGGGCACGATGTTGTCCGGCGAAGTGGCGCGGCGTCACGGCCATGCCGGGCTGCCCGAGGACACCATCCACGTCCAGCTCGACGGTACCGCAGGGCAGAGCTTCGGTGCCTTTCTCGCCCGCGGCATCACCCTGGATCTGGTCGGCGAAGCCAACGACTACGTCGGCAAGGGGCTCTCCGGCGGTCGCCTGATCGTGCGTTCGCCGAACGACTTCCACGGCTTCGGCCCGGAGCACATCATCGCCGGCAATACCGTGCTGTATGGCGCCACCGAGGGCGAGGCGTACTTCAATGGCGTCGCCGGCGAACGCTTCGCGGTGCGCAATTCCGGCGCCACCGCGGTGGTCGAGGGCGTCGGCGATCACGGTTGCGAATACATGACCGGCGGCACCATTGCCGTGCTCGGCGACACCGGCCGCAACTTCGCCGCCGGCATGTCCGGCGGGGTCGCCTACGTCTACGATCCGGACGTGCAATTCCAGTCGCGCTGCAACCTCAGCATGGTCGGGCTGGAGCCGCTGTTGTCCGGCGTGGAACAGGAGCTGCGTGTGCCGCGGGCGTTGTGGCATGCGCCTGTGCGCGGCGGCGCCGGCGAGACCGACGAAACAATTCTGCGGCGCCTGCTGGAGCAGCACTTCCGCTACACCGGCAGCTTCCGCGCCAAGGCGATCCTGCACGACTGGATCAACGCACGCTCGCATTTCGTCAAGGTGATGCCGGGCGAATACAAGCGCGCACTCGGCGAAGCACACCAGCAGGCCGTGCTGCAATCCACCGAGAAGGCCACGGCCTGAGCCGCAAGGGGAACAAAGATGGGCAAGATCACCGGCTTTCTCGACTACCCGCGCCAGCTGGAAACCAGCGAGGCAGCGCCAAGGCGCAAGCTGCACTGGCGCGAGTTCACCCAGCAGCTCGGCGACGAGGCTGCCAGGATCCAGGCTGCGCGCTGCATGGATTGCGGCATTCCGTTCTGCCACAACGGCTGTCCGGTCAACAACGTGATACCGGACTTCAACGACCTGGTCTATCGCCAGGATTGGCGCCGCGCGCTCGACGTACTCCATTCGACCAACAATTTTCCGGAGTTCACCGGACGCATCTGCCCGGCGCCATGCGAAGCGGCGTGCACGCTGAACATCAACGACGACGCGGTCGGCATCAAGTCGATCGAACACAAGATCATCGACAAGGGCTGGGAGGAGGGCTGGGTGCTGCCGCAGCCGCCCACGCAGATGACTGGCTGGAGGGTCGCCGTGGTCGGCTCCGGCCCGGCCGGGCTGGCTGCAGCCCAGCAACTGGCGCGCGCCGGCCACGCGGTGACCGTGTTCGAGAAGAATGACCGCATCGGTGGCCTGCTGCGTTATGGCATCCCCGATTTCAAATTGCAGAAGGGACATATTGATCGGCGGATCGAGCAGATGCGTGCCGAGGGTGTGCAGTTCCGGTGCGGTGTCTTTGTCGGTGCGGCGACGGACGCCGCTGCCTGCAACGCTGTGGAGTCAGTCAGTCCGGCGCAGTTGCAGCAGGACTTCGACGCCGTGGTCATGGCCGGTGGTGCCGAAGTACCGCGCGATCTTCCGGTGCCGGGACGCGAGTTGAACGGCGTGCATTTCGCGATGGAGTTCCTACCGCAGCAGAACAAGGTGGTCGCGGGCGACACGCTGGAAGCGCAGATCGTGGCCACCGATCGGCAAGTCATCGTGATCGGTGGCGGCGACACGGGCTCCGACTGCGTGGGTACATCCAATCGCCACGGCGCGGCTGCCATAACCCAGTTCGAACTGCTGCCACAGCCACCCCGACAGGAAAACAAGCCCTTGGTCTGGCCGTACTGGCCGATTCGGCTGCGCACGTCCAGCTCGCACGAGGAAGGTTGCCAACGCGATTGGGCGGTGGCCACCAAGCGCTTCAACGACGACGGCAAGGGCAACGTGAAGAGTCTCACCGGCGTGCGGCTGGCGTGGCAGGATGGCAAGATGAGCGAGATTACCGACAGCGAGTTCGAGATCCAGGCGGATCTGGTGCTGCTGGCGATGGGTTTCGTGTCACCCGCCCAGCATGTGCTGGACGCGTTCGGTATCGAAAGGGATGCGCGTGGCAATGCCAAGGCCGGTACCGACGGTGCCGGTTGCTACCGCACCAGCGTCGACAAGGTATTCGCCGCCGGCGACATGCGTCGCGGACAATCGCTGGTGGTCTGGGCGATTCGCGAAGGACGACAGTGCGCGCATGCCGTCGACGAGTTCCTGATGGGCAGCTCGACCTTGCCTCGATAAGGGATGCACCGCTGTGGCATGGCAAGCACCCGACTTGAACATGCACCTTGCGAGCGTCACCATGACTGGATGACTGCCGTCCCGTTTTCGAGTTTGCCCGCTATCGCCGAGCAGCTGCACGACGAGGAAATTCATGTCTGGCGCCTGGATTATCGGCGCCAGGAAGGTCGCACGCCATTGCGCCATGTGCTGGCCGCCTACCTTGGCATCGATGTGTCCGAAGTAGTGTTGATCGACGGGGCGCATGGCAGGCCTCAACTTGCGCCATGGCTCGATCAGACGCTGGGATTCAACTGGTCGCACAGTGGCGAGCATGCCTTGATTGCCGTGGCGCGGGGCATCACCCCCGGCATCGACTTGGAACGGTTGCGCCAGCGTACCCGTGCGCTGGCCATCTCCGAGCGCTTCTTCAGCCATGATGAGCATGCCATGTTGGCCGCGCTGCCAGGCGAGGATCTGGCGGTCAACTTCCTCGAGCTGTGGACAGCCAAGGAAGCCGTGACCAAGGCGACCGGGCGTGGTCTGGCGTTTGGTCTGGATCGCCTGAGTATCGGCCGCAGCGTTGACCGCCTCACCCTGCAACGGCTGGATGGCGACGATGCCAGCGCTTGGCAGTTGCATCGCCTGATCCCCGAATCGAGCCTCGTGGCAGCGCTGGCCTGGCGCGGCGCGCCGCGCCTGATTCGTCTCGGCGCACTTGCCGGCGGTGCTTGATCAGTGCACTGTCTCGAACCCGGCATCGACTCCAGGGCAGCTGCAGAACGTGCACTCTTCTTCGTTGGCTCGCCCGCCTTCCAGAGCATTCATCCATGACCCTGCTGAGCGTCAATCTCAACAAAATCGCGGTGCTTCGAAATTCACGCGGTGGTGACGAGCCCGATATCTGCCGCGCGGCACAGACATGCATCGAGGCCGGCTGCGGTGGTATTACCGTGCATCCGCGGCCGGATCTGCGTCACGTGCGCCCGCGCGATGTGCATGCCCTGGCTGGCATGCTCCGCGGCCGGGTGGAGTTCAACATCGAAGGCAACCCGTTTGCCGACCCGCGTGGCGAGTATCCCGGCCTGATTGCGCTGGCACGCCAGGTCAAACCCACCCAGGTCACCCTGGTGCCCGACGGCGATGGCCAGATCACGTCGGATCATGGTTTCGATCTGCGCCAGGACATCCCCCGCTTGCGCCCGCTGGTCGCCGAGCTGTGCGAGATCGGCTGCCGGGTCAGTCTGTTCGTCGATGCGGGCAGCCAGGATTTCGACCTGGCCGCTGTCATCGGCGTCCAGCGCATCGAAATCTACACCGGCCCCTTTGCCGAAGCATTCGCCGCTGGCCAGCCGGGCGCCGCCCTGGCTGCCTGCGCCGAGACTGCCCGTCGCGCACAGCAGGCAGGGCTTGCGGTCAACGCCGGACACGATCTCAGCCAAGCCAACCTGGGCACCTTCAAGGCGGCTATCCCCGGCCTGGCCGAGGTCTCGATCGGGCATGCACTGATCGGTGAAGCCCTGTATGAAGGGCTGGCCACCAGTGTGCATAACTATCTGCAAATATTGCGTTGAGCTGTACTGTTGTTGTGCTGCACCCTGCAAACAAAAACCCCGCATC
>DATMTH010000027.1:0-3844 GCA_035564915.1 Rhodanobacter sp. | reverse complement strand
CACCGACAAGGCCGTGTACCCGATCAATGCCATGGGCATTTCCAAGGCGATGATGGAAAAGGTGTTCACCGCCAAGGGCCGCAACGTCGATCCCGACAAGACCATGATCTGCGGCACCCGCTACGGCAACGTCATGGCGTCGCGCGGTTCGGTCATCCCGCTGTTCGTGCAGCAGATCCTGTCGGATACGCCGATCTCGATCACGGACCCGGACATGACGCGGTTCATGATGACACTGGATGACGCGGTGGAGCTGGTGGTGTACGCATTCGAGCACGGCAACAGCGGCGACATCTTCGTGCAGAAGGCACCGGCCGCGACGGTGCATACGTTGGCGTGCGCGTTGCGTGAACTGCTGAAAAAGCCGGAGCACCCCATCAAGATCATTGGCACCCGGCACGGCGAGAAGAAGCACGAGACGCTGGTCAGCCGCGAAGGCATGGCACGCGCGGACGATCTGGGCGACTACTACCGGATACCGCCCGATCGCCGTGACCTGAACTACGGCGCGTATTTCGATCATGGCGAAAAGAGTGTCAGCGAAGCCGGCGACTACACGTCGGCCAACACCCTGCAGCTCGACGTCGAGGGCATGAAGGCGTTGCTGATGAAGCTGCATTTCATTCGTGAGCTGGTGGCGGGCCGGCCTGCCGAATTGGAGGGCTGACCATGATCAAGCGCGTCCTGGTGACTGGCGCCGACGGTTTCATCGGCAAGAATCTGGTCGTGGCGCTCGGCGAACATGACGGATTTGAAGTACTGCCGGTTACTCGAGCCAGTTCGGCCGACGAGTTGGCACAACTGGCCGGTCGCGCGGATGGCGTGGTGCATCTGGCCGGCGTGAACCGTCCGCAGGACCTTGCAGATTTCGAAACGGGCAACGCCGGTTTCACTGTGCGCTTGTGCGAGGCGCTGCTGGCGACGGGGCGGGCGATACCCGTGGCGTTCGCATCGTCGATACAGGTGGAACGGGACAATCCGTATGGGGCCAGCAAGCGCCATGCCGAAGAGGCCTTGGCGGATTACGGGCGTCGCAGCGGGGCGCCGGTGGCGATCTATCGCCTGGCCAACGTGTTCGGCAAGTGGAGTCGGCCCGACTACAACTCGGCGGTGGCCACGTTTTGCCACAACATCGCGCGCGGTTTGCCCATTCGCATCGACAACCCCGACTCGCCGGTGCGGCTGGTTTACATCGATGACGTCATGGCCGAGTTCAGGCGGTTCCTGACTGAACCCGGGGAGGGCGTGCGGTTTGCCGAAGCAGGGCCGGTCTATGCAACGACAGTAGGTGAACTCGCGCAGCAGATCCGTGCGTTTGGGGATGTGCGCCAATCGCTGGTCAGCGAGCGCGTCGGCACCGGTTTGGTGCGTGCGCTGTACGCGACTTACGTGAGCTTCTTGCCACCAGAAGCCTTCAGCTACAAGGTTGAGAAGCATGCCGACCCGCGCGGCATGTTCGTGGAGATGCTGAAAACGCCGGACTGCGGGCAGTTCTCGTTCTTCACCGCGCATCCGGGGATCACGCGAGGTGGTCATTACCACCACACCAAGACCGAGAAATTCCTTGTCATCAAGGGTCGCGCGCGTTATCGCTTTCGGCATCTGGTCACCAACGAAACATTCGAAGTCGAGAGCACGGGCGATGAGCCGCTGGTGGTGGAAACCATTCCGGGTTGGGCGCACGACATCACCAACGTTGGCGACGATGAGCTGGTGGTGATGCTGTGGGCCAACGAAATCTTCGATCGGGAACACCCCGACACGGTGGCGAGCAAGGTATGAGCGTGCGCAAACTCAAGGTTGCCACCATCGTGGGGACGCGGCCGGAGATCATCCGTCTGTCGCGCGTGATGGCGAAGCTCGATGCGTATTGCGAGCATGTGCTGGTGCACACCGGCCAGAACTACGATTACGAACTGAACGGCGTCTTTTTCGACGATCTCGGCATCCGCAAACCCGACCGGTTTCTGGAAGCGGCTGGTGCAACGGGTGCGGAGACGATCGGCAAGGTCATCATCGCGGCTGATCAGGCGCTGGCGGAGATCCGGCCGGATGCAGTGCTGATCCTGGGTGACACCAATAGTTGCCTGGCGGCGATTCCGGCCAAGCGGCGCAAGATTCCCATCTTCCACATGGAAGCCGGCAACCGCTGCTTCGACATGCGTGTGCCGGAAGAGATCAACCGGCGCATCGTCGACCATACCGCTGACGTCAACCTGACTTACAGCGACATCGCGCGCGAATATCTGCTGCGTGAAGGCTTGCCGCCGGACCGGGTCATCAAGACCGGCAGTCCGATGTACGAGGTGCTGACGCACTATGCACCGAATATCGACCGTTCGGATGCATTGCAGCGCCTTGGTTTGCAGGCCGGACAGTATTTCGTCGTCAGTGCGCACCGTGAAGAAAACATCGACTCGGACCGCAACTTCGCCGGCCTGGTGGAAACGCTCAACACTGTTGCGTCGTCTTATGAGCTGCCGATCGTGGTTTCGACCCACCCGCGTACGCGCAAGCGCATCGACACGCTGGGCGTTGTGTTGGACAAACGCATCCAGTTGCTGAAGCCGCTCGGTTTCAGCGATTACGTGCGCCTGCAGAGGGACGCCAGGGCTGTGCTGTCAGACAGCGGCACCATCACCGAGGAAGCTTCCATCCTCAACTTCCGCGCCCTCAACCTGCGCGACGCGCACGAGCGTCCGGAAGGCATGGAGGAAGCCGCGGTGATGATGGTGGGGACGCGTCCGGAACGCGTGATGCAAGGCTTGGCGATCCTCGAATCACAACCGGTCGGGGAACAGCGATTGTTGCGACAAGTAGCCGACTACAGCATGCCGAATGTTTCAGACAAGGTCGTGCGCATCATCCTCAGCTATGTGGATTATGTGAACCGGGTCGTCTGGAAGAGGTACTGAGAGCGATGCGTATTGTGCTGGTGGCAGACGCATTTCCTCCGATGCGTACTTCTGCCGCAGTCCAACTGCGGGATTTGACCCGGGAGTTCGTGCGGCAGGGGCATCAGATCACGGTCATGCTCCCGGACGCGGAGCTGCGAGACGAATGGCAGGTTGAGGACTTTGCCGGGGTGGAAGTCTTGCGGTTGCGCGCCCTGCAAACAAAGGACGTAAACCATGTCCGACGCACGCTTGCCGAGTTCATGATGCCACTTGTCATGATGCATCGCTTGCGGAAAAGCCCGCTGGCGGATGTTCGGTGGGACGGCGTGATCTGGTATTCACCGTCCATTTTTCACGGGCCGTTGGTGCGGTGGCTGAAGACCCGAAGCGCATGTCGCTCCTATCTGATAGTGCGAGACATTTTTCCGGAATGGGCGCTTGATGTGGGGTTACTGCACCGTGGATTGCCGTATTTGTTCTTTCGTGCCGTCGCGCGGTATCAGTATGCGCAGGCGGACACGATTGGTGTGCAGACGCCGGGGAACCGAATTTACTTTACGAATTGGGAACGACAGCCTGGTCGGCGACTGGAGGTGCTGCAGAATTGGCTTGCCGAGCCGCCAAATACCCAATGCTCCATCGACGTGAGCAAAACGAAGTTGGCCGGGCGGAAAGTGTGCGTCTATGCTGGAAATATGGGCGTAGCGCAGGGCATTGATGTTTTGATCGACTTGGCAGATCGCCTGAAGACGCGAGACGATGTAGGGTTCCTGTTTGTCGGGCGCGGCAGCGAAGTTGGCAGGTTGGCAGAGGTTGTAACGGTCAGAGGACTCAACAATGTTCTCTTCCATGAGGAAATCGATCCTGACGAAATCCCCGACTTGTATGCGCAGTGTCATGTCGGACTCGTTGCGCTCGACCCGCGGCATAAAACCCATAATATCCCC
>DATMTH010000026.1:0-3540 GCA_035564915.1 Rhodanobacter sp. | reverse complement strand
CTGCACGCAACGCTTTCGCCGGACGGCCATCAGCTTACGGTCAGCGCCAGGAACCTTGCGCGCGAAGTGTGGGTTGATTTCGGCAAGCTGGATGCGCGGCTTTCCGACAATGCATTCACCCTGCTGCCCGGGCAGAAGGTCACTTTGCAGGTCCACAGCGATGCCGATCCAGCCGCGTTGCGCCATGCCTTGCATGTGCGCAGCCTGGCCGGGGCCACGGTAGATACGCGGCCATGATGCCGGTCGGCGCCCTCGCCATGACTTGCGCGCTTGGTTTCGCGCTGGTGGCGGGGTGTGTCGATGCACGGACGCCGGACGCGCATGCGCGTGCGGTGGCACTGGTGGCGAAGATGACGCTGCCGGAGAAAGTGGCGCAGATGCAGAACGATGCGCCGGCGATTCCGCGCCTGGGTGTGCCGGCCTACGATTGGTGGAGCGAAGGCCTGCACGGCATCGCCCGCAACGGCTACGCCACCGTGTTTCCGCAGGCGATCGGGCTGGCCGCAAGCTGGGACACATTGCTGCTGCATGCGGTGGGCACGGTGATCTCGACCGAGGCACGGGCCGAGTTCAACGCATCGGGCAGCGACCATGCCCACGGTCTGTTCCAGGGGCTGACCTTGTGGTCGCCGAACATCAACATTTTCCGTGACCCGCGCTGGGGCCGTGGACAGGAAACCTATGGCGAAGATCCGTACCTGAGCGGCCAGCTCGCCGTGGCCTTCGTGCGCGGCATCCAGGGCGATGATCCGCAGCATCCGCGCGCCATCGCCACGCCCAAGCATTTCGTCGCACACAGCGGACCGGAAGCCGGGCGCGACAGCTTCGACGTCGATGTCTCTCCGCATGATCTGGAAGACACCTACCTGCCGGCGTTCCGCACTGCGGTCGTCGATGGCCATGCCGGTTCGGTGATGTGCGCGTACAACGCCTTGCATGGCACGCCGGCCTGCGCCAATGCGGGGTTGCTGGACACGCGCCTGCGCAAGGACTGGGGCTTTGCCGGCTATGTCGTGTCCGACTGCGATGCCGTTGGCGACATCGCCTCGTACCATTATTTCAAACCGGATGACGTGCAGGCCTCGGTGACTGCCGTGCAAGCGGGCACCGATCTCGACTGCGGCCACACCTATGCCAGCCTGGCGCAGGCTGTGCACCAGGGTGACATCGCCGAGTCCGCGCTGGATGCCTCGCTGGTGCGCTTGTTCACCGCCCGTTATCGCCTCGGTGAACTCGGCAGCCGCGGCAATGATCCGTATGCCCGCATCGGTGCGGATCAGATCGACAGTCCGGCGCATCGCAAGCTGGCCTTGCAGGCGGCGTTGGAGTCGCTGGTGCTGCTGAAGAATGCGCACAGCACCTTGCCATTGCATGCCGGCATGCGTCTGGCGGTGATAGGTCCGGACGCGGATGCGTTGGAAACGCTGGAAGCGAATTACCACGGTACCGCGCGTCATCCGGTGACACCGTTGCAGGGGTTGCGTGCACGTTTCGGGGCCGACCATATGGTCTATGCGCAAGGCGCGCCGATCGCGCTCGGCGTGTCGATACCGGTACCCGAGACCGCACTGCGCACGGATGGCGGCGCGCCGGGTCTGACCGGGGCGTACTACGGCAACCTCGATTTCAGCGGCACGCCGAAGCTCACACGTATCGATCGCGTGATCGATTTCGATTGGGGTCGCGTCGCTCCTGCCGTCGGCCTCGATCCCGATCACTACGCTGTGCGCTGGAGCGGTCAACTGCTTCCGCCAGGGCCGGGTGATTACGTGCTGGCCGTGCATGTCGATCGCTGCTTCGACTGCAGCGGCCACGATCCCGTGCGCCTGTACGTGGATGGCAAGCCGGTGATCGCCGATCACAGCGACGCAAGTGACCTCAAGGTCCAACTGCATTTTGCCGACAGCCATCCCCACACCCTGCGCCTGGAACTGGTGCACAGCGGTCAGGACCAGGGCGTGCGTCTGCAGTGGCAGGCGCCACCGGCCGCGCAATTGGCCGCGGCCGAACGCGTGTTGCACGACGCCGATGCCGTGGTCGCCTTCATCGGTCTGTCGCCGGATGTCGAAGGCGAGCAATTGCGCATCGACGTGCCGGGTTTCGATGGCGGCGATCGCACCGATATCGGTTTGCCGGCACCGCAGCGCGCACTGCTGGAACGCGCCAGGGCTTCCGGCAAGCCGTTGATCGTGGTGTTGCTGTCAGGCAGTGCCGTGGCGTTGGACTGGGCGCAGCAACATGCCGATGCCATCCTCGCAGCGTGGTATCCGGGGCAGGCCGGTGGCACTGCCATCGCGCAGGTGCTGGCGGGCGACTACAACCCGGGCGGCCGCCTGCCGGTGACCTTCTACCGGTCGACCCGCGACTTGCCGCCGTATGTCAGTTACGCCATGCAGGGGCGCACTTATCGCTATTTCGATGGCAGGCCGTTGTACCCGTTCGGCTACGGGCTGAGCTATACGCGGTTCACGTATGCGGCGCCGACGTTGTCGACAGCGACGCTGAAAGCGGGCGGCACCCTGCAAGTCAGCGCCGAAGTGCGCAATGCCGGTCAGCGTGCCGGCGACGAAGTGGTGCAGGTCTATCTGGACACTCCGCCATCGCCGCTGGCACCACGTCATGCACTGGTCGGTTTTCGTCGTATCCACCTTGCCGCGGGCGAGCAGCGCCTGGTGCGTTTCACGTTGGCGCCGCGGCAGTTGAGTAGCGTCGATGCGGCTGGTGCGAGGGCAGTCGAGCCCGGTCAGTACCGCGTTTTCATTGGCGCGGGTCAACCCGGCAATGCCGCTGGCGTCGCGGCACATTTTTCCATCGACGGTCGCGAGGCGCTGGCGCCGTGACCACGAAAATCCTCCCACGAGTCCTGCCATGCTTACACGTCGAGACATGCTCAAACTGATCGGCAGCACGGCCGCCACCAGCGCCTTTGCGCTCACCACGCGAGGCATGGCGGCTGCAGTGTCGTCGGCATCGGGAGCGCTGATCAGCCACCGACCGCCGCCGGCCAAGCGCAAGTTCACCAGCGCGGCGGTGGAGCAGGAGATTGCGCGCATCCAGTCGAAGATCGGCGATCCCGAGCTGGCGTGGCTGTTCGGCAATTGCTACCCGAACACACTGGACACCACCGTGCATCTGGACACGCTGCACGGCAAGCCGGACACGTTCGTGGTCACCGGTGACATCGATGCAATGTGGCTGCGCGATTCCTCGGCGCAGGTATGGCCTTACCTGCCGCTGGCGGCAAAGGACAAATCGCTGCGCCGCTTGTTCCAGGGACTGATCCGGCGTCAGGCGCTGTGCATTTCGATCGATCCCTACGCCAACGCCTTCCTGCCGGACCCGCACGGCAAGACCACGCTGGACTGGGCACAGCACGATCTCACTGACATGAAGCCCGGCGTGGCCGAACGCAAATGGGAAATCGATTCGCTGTGCTGGCCGATCCGGATGATGCACGGCTACTGGCAGGCCACCGGCGATCGCACGCCGTTCGACGACGACTGGCGTGCCTCGATGCACAAGGTGTTGGCCACCTTCCGC
>DATMTH010000025.1:0-33826 GCA_035564915.1 Rhodanobacter sp. | reverse complement strand
CGGACTTCTTCCACAGCTCGACGTCGAGGATCTGCGGGCAGCGCACTTCACCGTAACCGGTGCGCTGGTAGACCTTGCGCATGTACTGCTCGACGACCTGCCACACGCTCCAGCCCTTCGGGTGCCAGAACACCAGGCCCGGCGCTTCTTCCTGCAGGTGGAACAGGTCCTGTTGCTTCGCGATGCGGCGGTGGTCGCGCTTCTCCGCCTCCTCGAGCATCGTGAGGTAGGCCTTGAGGTCCTTGTCGTTGAGCCAGGCGGTGCCGTAGATGCGGCTGAGCATCGCGTTGTTGGAATCGCCGCGCCAGTACGCGCCGGCCACCTTCATCAGCTTGAAGGAATGCAACTTGCCGGTGTTCGGCACGTGCGGGCCGCGGCACAGGTCGGTGAATTCGCCCTGCGAATACAGCGACAGGTCCTGGTCGGCCGGAATGCCCTCGATGATCTCGGCCTTGTAGTTCTCGCCCAGGCCACGGAAGAACGCCACCGCCTCGTCGCGCGACTTCACGCTGCGCGTCACCGGCAACTGCTCGGCGACCAGCTTGTGCATTTCCGCCTCGATCTTCGGCAGGTCGTCCGGGGTGAACGGGCGCTCGTAGGCGAAGTCGTAGTAGAAGCCGTTGTCGATCACCGGACCGATGGTGACCTGCGCACCCGGGAACAGGCGCTGCACTGCCTGTCCCATCAAGTGCGCGGTGGAATGGCGCAGGATCTCCAGCGCCTCGGGGCTCTTCTCGGTGACGATCTGCAGGCTGGCGTCGTGCTCGATCGGGAAACTGGCATCGACCAGCTTGCCGTCGACCTTGCCGGCCAGGGTCGCCTTGGCCAGGCCGGCGCCGATCGAGGCGGCCACGTCCTGCACCGTGACGGGGTGATCGAACGGCCGCTTGCTGCCGTCGGGGAGAGTGACTTCAATCATGAGTGATTCTCTGAAAAGCAAAAAAGGGCATCCGCCCTTCTTCGATGAAACCCAAGGCGTGGTGTCGTCAATGCTGGAATCGGGTAGTTGCCATGTCGCACACTCGGCCGGCAGGAACTGCGGGCCACCTTGATCCTGGAATTCGGGCGCCCAGTTTAACGCAGTTTCGAGGCAAATCCGCCTGTGTCTGACGCCCGGACGTGACTCGTCCCACAGGCACGGCCGCCTCAAAACGGTTTGGCGATCACCAGATAGATCACCCCGAGCAACAACAATACCGGCAACTCATTGAGCCAACGCAAGGTACGCGACGAAGGCAGTTTGCCGCCATTGATGCTGCGCTTGAGCATGCGCCCGGCCCAGATGAAATGGACCAGCAGCAGCACCACCAGGGTGAGCTTGGCATCTATCCAGTGGGTCCCCGCAGTCATGTTCGGCAACGTGGCGGGAAACACGCGCCAGCCCTGCCACAAGGTCAGGCCGAACAGGAATGCGATACCGAACATGTTGTGGCCGAATTTGTACAACCGCCGCCCCATCACTTGCAGTCGCGCCTGCACCGCCGGTTCACCGGTGGACTCGGCCAGGTTCACCAGGATCCGCGGCAGGTAGAACACCGTGGCCATCCAGGCGATGACGAACAGCAGATGCAGCGACTTGATCAGCAAATAGGTCACGACGAACTCACCCACAGACGCTGCGGCACGCAGCGATCACGATGATAACCGGTGACCGGCACTCCGCCGCCATGTCGCGACATTCAGTCCGCCGCCAGTCCGATCCGCCCCAGCAACGCCTGCAGCAGGCGCTCCTGGTGCTCGGCATCGAGTGGCGCATTGTTGCGGTCCGTCAGCTGGAAAAAGTCTTCGACCCGTTCGCCGAACGTGGCGATGCGCGCATCGTGCATGCGCACCTCCGTGCTCAACATGACTTGCGCCACCGCCGCCAGCAGGCCGGGCCGGTCGGCACCCACCAGGGCAAGCTGGGTGCGATCCCCGGCCGCATGAAAACTGATCTTCGGCGTCATCTGGAAGTGTTTCTGGTGCCGCGACATGCCCCGCTTGCTCGGCTGCACGCCGGCGGACTGGGCCAGCGCCCGCAGCAGGCGCTGTTGCAATTCCTCGACGCGTGCGGCGCTGGCCGGTTGCTGGCTGTCCGCCTCCAGCAGCAAGAACGTGTCCAGTGCCATGCCGGTCGGCGAGCTGAGAATGCGTGATTCCATCACCGAAAAGCGCAGCCGATCGAGCACTGCCGTCACCGTGGCGAACAAACCATCGCGATCGGGCGTATAGACGAAAAGCTCGGTGCTCCCGCGCACCGACAACGCATTCACCGCCACCAGCGGCAACGCGCCCTGTGCCTGCAGGATCGCCGCGGTCTGCCAGGCGATCTGCTCGGGTCGATGACGCAGGAAGCTGACCTGCGGAAAATCGGCCCATACCCGCACCACGTCCGCCTCGGCATGCCCCTCGTTCATCAGCAGGGCCAACGCATATTCGGCGCATTCGTGCACGCGCACGCCGGCATCGCGCGGCAGCTCGACATCGCTGCGCAGCGCGTAACGGGTCGTGGTGTACAGGTCGGACAGCAAGCGATCCTTCCAGCTGTTCCACAAACGCGGGCTGGTGCCGATGATGTCCGCAACCGTCAGCAGGTACAGCTGACTGAGTGGCTCCCGATCGCCCACTTGCTCGGCAAACCGATGAACCACGTCCGGATCGCTGATGTCCTGCCGTTGCGCCGTGGTGCTCATCAGCAGATGCCAGCGCACCAGCCAGGCGATCCGCTCGACATCCCCCGGCGGCAAGCCCAATCGGGTGCAGAACGCCCGCGCATCCTGCTCGCCCAGCATGGAGTGATCGCCGCCGCGGCCCTTGGCGATGTCATGAAACAACGCAGCCAGAAGCAGCACTTCCGGCTTGGGCAATTTGGCCCAGATTTCGCATCCGAGCGGAAACTCCCTGCGCGCCGACGGGTCGGCAAACCGTGCCATGTTGCGCAACACCCGCAGGGTGTGTTCGTCGACCGTGTAAACATGGAACAGGTCGTACTGCATGCGCCCGAAGACCTTGCCGAACGCCGGCAGGATTGCCGCCAGCAAGCCATGCCGATTCATTCGCCACAGCACATCCACCGCAGGCGCGCCACGCCGCAACAAGCGCAGGAACGCGGCCAGCACGTCGTCATCCTGGGCCAGCGTATCGCCGTGCGCATCGGTTGCCTGGTGAATCCGCCGCATGGTGTCCGCACCGAAACCGACGACGCCGGCCTGATCCAGCCGCGCAATGAATATCTCCACCAGCGATGCCGGTCGACGCATGAACAACTGCGGGTCGATCGCAGCCAGACGTGAGCCGTACCGCACGAAATCCTCACCCACCGGCTGTGCCTCGCCGATCGGCTCGAGCATTTCCTCGAAGCGCTCGGCCACCTGCACGCCGAGCCGCTCGACCTGACTGGCTGCACGGTAGTAGCCCTGCATGAACTGCTCGACGCCAAGGTTCCTTGCATGCTCGTCCTCGAAACCGAGACGTGCCGCCAGCGCACGCTGGTAATCGAACAGCAGCCGCTCCTCGGCGCGACCTGCCTCCAGATGCAGCGCATAACGATAACGACGCAAGGTAGCCTCGGAGGTTTCCAGCGCCGCCTGTTCGGCTGGATCGAGCAAACCCTCGGCAACCATCTGATCCAGCCCGCCTGCCCGCGCCAACCGCTGCCCCAACCAACGCAGCGAGTCGAGTGTGCGCAAGCCACCGGGGCCGTCCTTGAGGTTCGGCTCAAGGTTGTAGGCGGTGTCGTCGTAACGTGCGTGCCGCGCATCCCGCTCGGCCAGCCGCGCCGCCAGATACGCCTGCGGCGGCCACAGACCGGGGTCATCGATGATCGCAGCAAGCCGCGCGTCGAACGCCGGATCGCCAGCCAACCGGCGGGCATCGATCAGGCTGGTGAACACGCTCACATCCTGCTCGGCCAGACGACGGCATTGCACCGGATCACGCACCGCATGGCCCACCTTCAGACCGATGTCCCACAAGGTGGCGAAGAATTGCTCCAACGCACGCAGGCGGGCCGGCCCGGGGTTCTCGACCAGGGCCAGCAAATCGACGTCCGAATGCGGAAACAGCAAGCCCCGCCCGAACCCGCCGACAGCAAACAAGGCTGCCTGGGTCACCTCACCCAGGCAGGATATCCAGACATGCGCCACCACCCGCGCAACCGATTCACAGCGTCGGCGCGCCAGCAGCGTGGCATCCGCACCGTCCCGAAATGCCGTCGCCAGTGCACGATCAATATCGCCAAGCAACTGTCGCAAGGCGCGGCGCGCCTCGGTGGCAACACCCGAACGCGGCACGGCCACGGGCAGGCGCGGCATCGGTGGCAAGGGAGCGGAAACGAGCGTCGGCGGCATGATCAAGCCCGTGCAAGAGCGGCTTCAGCCGCGATGCTTCTGTTCTGAAGCCATGGGGATGGAAGCATCGCGGCCGAAGCCGCTTCCGATCCTTGTCAAATCAGGCATCGGGCCAGGCAGTGAGAATCTCGAAACCGTCGTCGGTCACCGCCAGGGTGTGCTCCCACTGCGCCGACAGCGAGTGATCCTTGGTCACCACGGTCCAGCCATCCGGCAACTGGCGGGTTTGCGGCTTGCCGGCGTTGACCATCGGCTCGACCGTGAAGGTCATGCCCTTCTTCAACTCGATGCCGGTGCCGGGTTTGCCGTAATGCAGCACCTGCGGCTCGTCGTGGTAGATCTTGCCGATGCCGTGGCCGCAGTACTCGCGCACCACCGAGAAGCCGGCCGCCTCGGCATGCTGCTGAATCGCATGCCCGACATCGCCCAGCGTCGCACCGGGGCGCACTGCCTGGATACCGCGCATCATCGCCTCGAACGTCGTATCCATGAGTCGCCTGGCCAGCACCGACGGCGTGCCGGCGACGTACATGCGGCTGGTATCGCCATGCCAGCCATTCTTGATCACGGTGACGTCGAGATTGACGATGTCGCCATCCTTGAGCACCTTGCCCTCGTTCGGAATGCCGTGGCAGATCACATGGTTGACCGATGCGCACAAGGTCTTCGGGAAGCCGTGGTAGCCGACATTCGCCGGAATCGCCTTCTGCACGTTGACGATATGCTCATAGGCACGCCGATCGAGCTCCTCGGTGGTGACGCCGGGCTTGACGTACTCCTTGAGCATGGCCAGCACTTCGGCGGCCAGCTTGCCGGCAACACGCATGCCTTCAAGGTCTTCGGGGGATTTCAGGGTAATGGCCATCTGTTCCACTCATATGGCGGCAGCAGCCCTTGGGCTCAAGTCACTGGATTTCCGGTGACTTGCCGCGCTGCCGGCGAACCGGTTACAATTTCGGAGTTTTGCTGATCTGACGTGGCTGTTTTGGCAGCCCTTCAGCGCAAAGCGAACCGGGATTGTAACCCTCCGCGGTACAACACCCAAACCAACGCCACACACGCATCGGCACCGTCTTCGGGGTGCCGCGCCTCGCCCACTCACAAAATCGGGCCAGTCGCGGTCGAAGCCGGGGATGCGTGGAGGTCCCAACCCCCAGGTTCCTTCTCGAGGGAACCGACAATCGGAGCGACACCCATGGCACAAGTCACCATGCGTCAGATGCTGGAAGCCGGCGTCCATTTCGGTCACCAGACCCGTTACTGGAACCCCAAGATGGCCCCGTACATCTTCGGCGCTCGCGGCAAGATCCACATCATCAATCTCGAAAAGACCCTGCCGCTGTTCACCGACGCGATGAATTTCCTGTCGGGCATGGCGCAGAAGCGCGGCACCATCCTGTTCGTCGGCACCAAGCGCTCGGCCCGTGAGCCGTTGGCCGAAGAAGCCGCACGCGCCGGCATGCCGTTCGTCACCTCGCGCTGGCTCGGCGGCATGCTGACCAACTTCCGCACCGTGAAGCAGTCCGTGTCGCGCCTGAAGGAACTGGAAGCGGCCGAAACCGACGGCTCGTTCGACAAGCTGGTCAAGCACGAAGTGCTGGCCCGTCGCCGCGAGCGCGACAAGCTGCAGGCTTCGCTCGGTGGCATCAAGGACATGAACCGCCTGCCTGATGCATTGTTCGTGATCGACATCGGCCACGAAGACATCGCCGTGCAGGAAGCCAAGAAGCTCGGCATCCCGGTGATCGCCGTGGTCGACACCAACTACAACCCGGAGCTGGTCGACTACGCCATCCCGGGCAATGACGACGCGATCCGCGCGATCCAGCTGTACGCCCGCGCCGCCGCCGACTCGATCCTCGAAGGCAAGGCCGCCGCGCCGGCCGCCGCCCAGGGCGACGGCAACGACTTCGTCGAACTGGACGAGGAAGGCAATCCGGTCGCCAAGATCGACCGCCCGCGTCGCGAAGCCGCGCCGCGCAAGTCCGCCCCGCGCCGTGAAAGTGGTCGCGACGGTGGCCGCGGTTCGCGCAACGACGGCGCACCCGCCAAGTAAGCGCTGCAACGACGGCCCACGGCCGTCGCCAGGCCCTGCCGAGATCAACGCGCGATGGCGTTCGTTCGCTGTCGCGCCTTCCAAAGCATTGGAGAATTACCGATGAGCAATATTTCCGCACAACTGGTCAAGGAGCTGCGCGAGCGGTCCGGCGCCGGCATGATGGAATGCAAGAAAGCCCTGGTCGAAAACAACGGCGACATCGACACCGCGATGGAATGGCTGCGCAAGTCCGGCCTGGCCAAGGCCGACAAGAAGGCCAGCCGTGTCGCCGCCGAAGGCCGCATCGTGACCGCCCAGGCCAGCGGCAAGGCCGTGCTGGTCGAGATCAACTGCGAAACCGACTTCGTCGGCAAGGATGAGAGCTTCCTGAAGTTCAGCGACACGGTCGCCGACGTGGCGCTGAATTCCGGCGCCAGCGACATCGACGCCCTGAAGGCCGCCGCCTACCCGGGCGCCGGCAGTGTCGAGGAAGCCGCCAAGGCCCTGATCGCCACCATCGGCGAGAAGATCGATGTGCGCCGCATGGCCCGCGTCGAAAGCGACGGCGTGATCGGCAGCTATGTGCACGGCGGTCGCATCGGCGTACTGGTGGCACTCGCCGGCGGTTCGGACGAACTGGCCAAGGGCATCGCCATGCACGTGGCAGCGATGAACCCGGCGCATATCCGCGCCGAGGACGTGCCGGCCGAATTCGTGGCCAAGGAAAAGGAGATCGCGTTGAGCCAGATGTCCGACAAGGACAAGGCCAAGCCCGCCGAAATCCTCGAGAAGATCATCTCCGGCAAGATCAACAAGATCGTCTCGGAAGTGACCCTGCTGGGCCAGCCTTATGTGCTGGACACCAACATGACGGTAGCCGAGGCGCTGAAGAAGGAAGGTGCCGACGTGAACTCGGTGGTGCGCCTGGCCGTTGGCGAAGGCATCGAGAAGGTGGAAGAGGATTTCGCCGCCGAAGTGATGAAACAGGCTGGCCTGGCGTAAGGCCTCGATCATTGCGAATCGAAAAGCCACGGGAAACCGTGGCTTTTTTCGTTGTCTTCGAGTAATGCGGGGAAGTGGCGAGGACGAGCAGTCCAAACCATTTCGCCACCGGAACCGCCCGAAAACCTCTCGCCCGCCGCTCCCCGCTCTCAGCTACAATGAGCCGGTTTACCCCACAAAACCCCGGAGATCCCATGGGCGATCAGCTCAAGCACCAGCGCATCCTGCTCAAACTCTCCGGTGAGGCACTGATGGGCGAAGCCGATTACGGCATCGACCCGAAAGTGATCGGACGGCTTGCGGACGAAATCATCGAGGTTCAGCGCGCCGGCATCCAGATTGGCGTGGTCATCGGCGGCGGCAACATCTTCCGCGGTGCCGGCCTCGCCGCCGCCGGCATGGATCGGGTCACCGGCGACCACATGGGCATGCTGGCCACCGTGATGAACGCGCTGGCAATGCAGGACGCGATCGAGAAGCGCGGCGGCTTCGCCCGGGTCATGAGTGCACTGCGGATCAACGACGTGGCCGAGGATTTCATCCGCCGCCGCGCGATCCGGCACATAGAAAAAGGGCGCATCGCCCTGTTCGCCGCCGGCACCGGCAACCCGTTCTTCACCACCGACTCGGCCGCTGCCCTGCGCGCGGTGGAAGTGGGCGCCGACCTGCTGCTGAAGGCGACCAAGGTCGATGGCGTATACACCGCCGATCCGGCCAAGGACCCTGACGCCATCCGCTATGACAAGCTTGGCTACGACGACGTGATCCAGCGCAATCTGCAGGTCATGGATACCGCCGCCATTGCCTTGTGCCGCGACCATGGCATGCCGCTGCGCATCTACGACATGACCGTGCCGGGCAACCTGATGCGGATCATGCATGGCGAGCCCATCGGCACGCTGGTCAACGGCGACTGAGCCCCGACCGAGGGGTCGATGGCCCGCCACTGCTATACTCAAACGTTGCCAGATTGATCGGGAAACAACCCATGCTCAATGACATCAAGAACGACGCCCAGACCCGCATGGGCAAGAGCATCGACTCGCTCAAGCACGACCTTACCCGGATCCGCACCGGCCGCGCCAGCACCTCGCTGGTGGATGGCATCAAGGTGTCGTACTACGGCTCCGACATGCCGTTGAGCCAGGTCGCCTCGGTCGCGTTGGCCGACGCCCGCACGATCGTCATCACACCGTGGGAAAAGCCGATGGTGGCACCGATCGAGAAGGCGATCATGGCCTCGGACCTGGGCATCACCCCGACCACCGCCGGTACCGTGATCCGCTTGAACATGCCGGCACTCACCGAAGAGCGCCGCCGTGAACTGGCCAAGCATGTCGGCCACGAAGGCGAGAACGCAAAAATCGCGATCCGCAACATCCGTCGCGATGCACTGCAGCAGGTCAAGGATCTGCTCAAGGAAAAACTGATCACCGAGGACGACGATCGCCGCATCGACGACGAGATCCAGAAGATCACCGACCGCGCCGTCAAGGATGTCGACGTGGTGGTGAAGGCCAAGGAAGAGGAGCTGATGGCGCTCTGAGCGTCATCGCCTCCCCCATGCCCGGCGCCGCAGCAGACCAGGTTCCGCGCCACATCGCCATCGTGATGGATGGCAACGGGCGCTGGGCAAAAAAGCGCCATCGTCCACGCAGCTTCGGCCACAATGCCGGCCGCAAGGCGGTGCGCGAGGTGATCGAGGCCTGCCTGCGCGAAGGCGTGCAGGTGCTGACCCTGTTCGCGTTCTCCAGCGAAAACTGGCAACGACCGCAAGACGAGGTCGTTGCCCTGATGAGTCTGTTCCTGCGCGCGCTGGACAAGGAAGTGGACGAGTTGCACGGCCACGGCGTGCGACTGCACTTCATCGGCGAACTGACGGCATTCGAGGAGCCATTGCGCCAACGCATGCAGGCCGCCATGACGCACACTGCCGGCAACAACACCTTGCAGGTAAATGTCGCGGTCAGCTATGGCGGCCGCTGGGACATCGTGCAGGCCAGCCGCCAGGCGGCGGCGGCGGTCGCACGCGGCGAACTGCGCATCGATGAGATCGACGAATCACGGTTCGGTCAATGGATGAGTCTGGCCGAACTGCCGCCCCTGGACCTGTTCATCCGCACCGGCGGCGAATGCCGCATCAGCAATTTCCTGTTGTGGCAGGTCGCCTACGCCGAACTGTACTTTACCGATACCCTTTGGCCCGACTTCGACCAGGCTTGCCTGCGCCTGGCCATCGAAGACTACGCACGTCGCGAGCGCCGTTATGGCCGCACCGGCGAGCAAATCACCACCACTTCCTGAGGATCACCATGCTGCTTCAGCGCACCCTGACCGCTCTGATACTCGCACCACTGGCGATTCTTGTCATCCTGCTCTCGTCGAACGCGATATTCGCCTTGATCGTGGCCATCGTCTTCCTTGCAGCACTGTGGGAATGGGCCCGCCTGAGCGGGCTGCGCAATCAGATCCTGCGGGTGAGCCTGCTGCTGCTGGCGGCCATCGGGTTCACCTTGTTGTGGCGCTTCCGGGCCACTTCGCTGACACCGCTGCTGCTCGCGCTCGGCGTGGCGTGGTGGTTGCTGGCCTGCCTGTGGCTGCGTCATTTTGCATTCGCAGCCGCGCCCACGCGCGAGAATCTGGCCATCAAGCTGCTGGCCGGTGCGCTGGTGATTTTCCCGACCTGGGTGGCACTGACCCTGTTGCATGCCAACCTGCCACATGGCAATTGGTGGACCCTGCTGGCACTGGTGATCGTGTGGGTCTCGGACATCGGCGCCTACTTCAGCGGGCGCGCATTCGGCAAACGCAAGCTGGCACCGCAGATCAGCCCGGGCAAGACCTGGGCTGGCGCCTATGGCGCGACGGTGGCCGGGGTGCTGGTTGCAGTGATTGGCGGCTGGCTGCTTGGTGTACGTGACACCCAATTACTGGGACTGGCCGTGCTGGCCGCCATCACCGTGGCCATATCGATCGTGGGCGACCTGCTCGAAAGCCTGATGAAGCGGCATGCCCAGGTGAAGGACTCGGGCACCATCTTTCCCGGTCACGGCGGCCTGATGGACCGGCTGGACAGCGTATTCGCCGCCCTGCCGGTGTTCGTCGCCGGCCTGCTGTTGCTGGGGCTGTGAGATGAATCGTGTTGCCGTACTTGGCGCTACCGGTTCGATCGGTGGCAGCACGCTGGATGTGATTGCCCGCCATCCGCAGCGCTTTCGTGCCAGCGTGCTCACTGCACATTCCCAGGTCGAAGCGCTGGTTGCCCTGTGCGCAAGGCACCGGCCGGATCTGGCAGTGATCGCCGACCCCAGCCTTGAGGCCGAGCTCGCCCGGGGACTGCACGCCGCCGGGGTTCGCTGCGAGGTGGCCAGCGGTCATGCCGCGCTGACAACGGCCGCCGCAAGCAACCTGTGCGATACCGTGGTTGCCGCCATCGTCGGCGCGGCCGGACTGGAGTCGACCCTCGCCGCCGCCCGGGCCGGCAAACGGCTGTTGCTGGCCAACAAGGAATCCATCGTGATGGCCGGCCCGTTGCTGCTGGAGGCCGTTGCCAGCGGCGGTGGCGCCCTGATCCCGGTCGATTCCGAACACAATGCCATTTTCCAATGCCTGCCCGGCGGACGGCCCGACCTGGGTCGCAGCGGCGTGCGCCGGCTGGTGCTGACCGCCTCGGGTGGCCCGTTTCGCGGCCGCAGCCGCGCCGAGCTGGCCGACATCACACCGGATCAAGCCTGCAGGCATCCGAACTGGGTGATGGGCCGCAAGATCTCGGTCGACTCCGCCACCCTGATGAACAAAGGGCTGGAGGTGATCGAGGCGCATCATCTGTTCGGTGCTCCCGCAACGGCGATCGAGGTGGTGGTACACCCGCAGAGCCTGATTCATTCCATGGTCGAGTATGTCGACGGCTCGGTGCTGGCCCAGCTCGGCAACCCCGACATGCGCACCGCCATCGCCCATGCGCTGGCCTGGCCGGAACGGGTCGAGGCCGGCGTCGCATCGCTGAACCTGGCGACCTGCGCGGCATTGCAGTTCGAGCCGCCGGATCTGGCCACGTTCCGTTGTCTGGCGCTGGCTTTTGGCGCATTGCGTGCCGGCGGCGATGCCCCGGCCGTGCTGAATGCCGCCAACGAAGTCGCGGTGGAGGCGTTTCTGGCCGGAGCGTTGCCCTTCCTGTCGATTGCCGACGTGGTCGAGGCCGTGCTTGCGGAACTGCCGGCGCAAGTCGTGGTCGATGTCCAGACCCTGGTTGAACGCGACGGCATGGCGCGTGAGGCCGCACGTCGCATTCTGCGCAATGCTTGCTGATATTCTTGCCCTGATGACTTTTTGCCCCGGTACTTGATGACTTCCTTTTTCGGCTCGGTGTTCTGGTTGCTGGTGACGCTTGGCGTGCTGGTGACCTTCCATGAATTTGGCCACTTCTGGGTCGCGCGCCGCTGTGGGGTCAAGGTGCTGCGCTTCTCGGTCGGTTTCGGCAACGCCATCTGGAAGCGCATCGGTCGCGACGGCACCGAATACTGGATATCCGCGATACCGCTGGGCGGCTACGTCAAGATGCTCGATGCCCGCGAAGGCGAGGTCGATCCGGCCCTGCGCGAGCAGGAGTTCACCGGCAAGCCGGTGTGGCAGCGCATCGCCATTGTCGCAGCGGGCCCGGGCTTCAATCTGATTTTCACGATTGCCGCGCTGTGGCTGATGTTCATGCTCGGGCGCGCGGATGTTGCACCGATCATCACGGCCACCCCGAACAGCATCGCCGCCAGTGCCGGCGTGGTTCCGGGTGACCGCATCCTCAGCGTGAACGGGCAAGCGGTGTCCACATGGAGCGACTCGATGGACGCGGTGGGCAATGCCCTGCTGACCCTGGCTCCCTTGCCGCTGACCGTGCGCGATCCCGATGGCAGCATCCGGCAACTGCTGTTGCCGTTGAATCAATTACCAGCGGGCAAGCCGATCGAACAGTACCTCGACCAGCTCGGCCTGCAACCAGCGCCGCCGCCTGCGGTCGCGGCCACGCTGACGCCCGATCAGCCCGCCGCGCAGGCCGGGTTCCACACCGGCGACCGCCTCCTCAGCGTCAACGGTCACCCGGTGACAGACTTCATCGCCTTCGGCGAACAGGTTCAGAGCGAGGCTGCCAGATCTCCCGACCTGGCCATCGCCGTGCAACGGCATGGCCAGCCACTGACGATCCATGTGACCGCACGCTGGGAATCGCTGCAAGGCCAGCCGAGCAAATGGATGCTCGGCATCGGCCCGCAACAACCCGAACAGGCCACCGTGCAGTACGGCCCGATCAAGGCCTTCGGCGCTGCACTGGCCACGACCTGGCGCAACACCCGGCAGACCTTCGGCATGATCGGCAGCATGCTCGACGGGCGCGCCTCGACCAAGAACATTTCCAGCGTGATCGGCATAGCCCAGTACGCCAACGCATCAGCCCAGATGGGGCTGGCGTGGTTCCTGCAGTTCCTCGCCATGGTCTCGCTGAGCCTGGCAATCCTGAACCTGCTGCCGATCCCGGTTCTGGATGGCGGCCACCTCCTGTATTATCTGGTGGAATGGGTCAAGGGAAGTCCGGTCAGCGAGCAGGTGATGGTGGTCGGTCAGTACATCGGGCTGATCCTGCTGTTCAGTCTGGTCGGCTGGACGTTCTACAACGACATCCACCGCATCCTGGTGTCGTGACCCGCATGACCCGCAATATCGACACCTCGACGATGCACCTGACCGCGCCTGGCGCGGTCGACCGCAGCGCCGGATCTCGCCAAGCACTTCGTTGGAGTGCCTGTTTTTTTTCGAGGCAGGATCCAATCCTGCCTCATGCTCTTGATCGGACGGCCTCAACGGCTGTTCAATCGAAATAACCCAACGGAACCGACGATGAAGCGTATCGCCGCGCTGATTTTGCTTGCCTCCCTTACCGCCAATGCGTTTGCGTTCGAACCCTTCGTGGTCTCGGACATCCGCATCGACGGTCTCAGCCGCATCTCGGCCGGCACGGTATTCAACTACCTGCCGGTGAACAAGGGAGACCGGCTCACCAACGACGAGGCCCAGCGGGCGATCCGGGCGCTGTACCAGACCAAGTTCTTCAGCGACGTCGAACTGGATCGGGACGGCAGCATCCTGGTGATCAAGGTGGTCGAGCGGCCGTCGATCGCCAAGCTGACGATTCGCGGCAACCACGACATCAAGACTGACGACCTGAAGAAGGGGCTGTCGCAGATCGGCCTGTCCGAGGGCGAGACCTTTGACCGGCTGGCCGTCGAGAACGTGCAGCAGGAACTCGTCCGGCAGTACTACAACCGCGGCAAGTACAACGTCTCGGTCGACCCGCATGTCACCCGGCTGGATCGCAACCGCGTCGCCATCGACATCGAGATCCGCGAAGGCAAGGCCGCCAAGGTCCGGGAAATCAATATCCTCGGCAACCACGCCTTCACGGACAAGGAGATCCGCAGCGATTTCGAATCGGGCACGCCGAACCTCATGTCGTGGTACTCCAAGAACGACCAGTATTCGCGGGAAAAACTCTCCGGCGACCTGGAAAAACTGCAGTCCTACTACATGGACCGCGGTTATGCCGATTTCGGTGTCGACTCCACCCAGGTCGCGATATCGCCGGACAAGCGTTCGATGTACATCGACGCAAGCATCAAGGAAGGCGATATCTACAAGGTGTCCGACGTGAAGCTTCTCGGCAACCTGGTGTTGCCGGAAGACGTCATGCGCAAACTGGTGTTCGTCAACGCCGGCGACACCTTCAACCGTGCCGCGATCGAGAGCAGCAGCAAGGCCATCAAGGCGGTGCTGGCCAATATCGGCTACGCCTACGCCAAGGTCACCCCGATCCCCAAGCTGGACAAGGAAAAGCACACCGTCGATCTGACCATGTACGTCGAGCCGGGTCAGCGCGTGTACGTGCGCCGCGTGATCTTCGCCGGCAACACCAAGACCGAAGACGGGGTGCTGCGTCGCGAGATGCGCCAACTCGAAGGCTCCTGGTATTCACAGGCAGCCATCGATCGTTCGAAAATCCGCCTGCAGCGCCTGGGCTATTTCAAGAAGGTCGACATCGACAAGAAACGGGTTCCCGGCACCGGTGACCAGGTCGACGTCACCGTCAAGGTCGAGGAGCAGTCCTCCGGCAGCGTGCAGTTCGGCGTGGGCTACTCGCAGTATTCCGGCATCATCCTGAATGCGTCATTGAGCCAGAACAACCTGTTCGGCACCGGCGACAGCTTCTCGGTGAACGGCTCGCGCAGCACCTACCAGACCGGCTTCGGGGTCAACTATTACAACCCGTATCTGACCGACAGCGGCATCGGCATCGGCTACAGCGCCAACTATTCCAAGACCGACTATGGCAATACCGATTTTGCCAACTACAGCACCAGCGCGAAGAGTTTTTCCAGCTATCTGGGCATACCGATCACCGAAACCGACGGCATACGCGTGGGCCTGGGCATCAGCAGCAACAAGGTCAACCTGATTCCGGGCTACAGTCCGCAGGCACTGATCGATTACCAGAACCAGATCGGCAACAAGACCATTCACTCGTGGACCGGTACCCTGGGCTGGAATCACGACACCCGCAACGGTTACTGGGCCCCGACCCGCGGCGGACTGATCTCCGCTTCGGCCGACGTCGCCCTGCCCGGCTCCACCGTGCAGTACTGGAAGCTGACTGCCGAGGCCAATCATTACTGGCCGATCGGCAAGGGTTTCGTGCTCTATCTCGACGGCCAGGTCGGCTACGGCAAGACCTATGGCAAGAACGGTATCGATGATACCCAGTACGCCGCATTGAAGACCGCCACGGAGGCAGCCTATCCTGGCTACGTCATGCAGGACATGCGTCAGGACTTTCCGTTCTTCACGAACTTCTACTCCGGCGGCGTGCGTGACGTACGTGGTTTCCAGGACAACACCCTGGGTCCGCGCGACTGCATCTACCCCAATGAAACGGCTGCAGCCTCCGGCTTGTGTCCGAGCGGCAATTACGCGCAACCGATCGGCGGCGCGTTCAAGGTCCTTGGCACTGCCGAGATGTACCTGCCGCTGCCGTTCCTGAAGGACGTCAACACGGCACGCGTGTCGCTCTTCACCGACGTCGGCAACGTCTACAAGAACTACCAGAGCTTCAACGCCAGTACATTGCGTGCCTCGGCCGGCGTCTCGCTGCACTGGCAAGCACCGATCGGGCCGCTGATCATCAGTCTGGCCGTGCCGTTCCGTACCCAGCCGGGCGACAGCCACTTCGAAGAGCGGATCCAGTTCACTTTCGGCAGCCAGTTCTGAACCAGGCCTCATTCCGCAAGATTCGAAAAACGCGGCCTGGCCGCGTTTTTCGTTTCCGGCTCCCCGTTCCCGACCTCCATGTCAGGCACTGCATCACACGGCGCCAGCCCCTACAATGGCCAACAGCATCCGGAGCCGGCATGAGCGCAATCCAATATTCAGTAGCCGAACTGGCCGAACGGTTCGAGCTGACCTTCAGCGGTGACGGCACGCGCGTCATCGATGGCGTCGGCACCCTCACCAACGCCGGCCCCAGCCAACTGAGTTTCTTGTCCAACGGCAAGTACGCCGCCCAGTTGTCCGACACTCGCGCCGGCGTGGTCGTGCTGCACCAGGAATATCTGGCCAGTTGCCCGGGCACGGCGTTGATCACCGGCAATCCCTACGTCGCCTACGCACGCATCGCCGCCTTGTTCGAGCGGCTGCCCGCGGCCCCGGCAGGAATCCATCCCAGTGCCGTGGTTGCCGCCAGCGCCCGAATCAGCGCAAGCGCCAGCATCGGCCCCTTCTGCGTGGTCGAGGATGACGCGGTGATCGAGGATGGCGCCATCCTGGGCCCGCATTGCACGATCGGGGAAAACTGCACCGTTGGTGCACAATCGCGCCTGATCTCAAGGGTCACCCTGGTCACCCGCGTAACCCTTGGCAAGCGTGTACTGGTGCATCCCGGCGCGGTGATCGGCTCAGACGGCTTCGGCCTCGCATTCGATCGGGACCACTGGATCAAGCTGCCGCAACTGGGCGGGGTACGCATTGGCGACGATTGCGAAATCGGCGCCAATACCACCATCGATCGCGGTGCACTGGACGACACGGTGCTGGAGGAGGATGTACGACTGGACAACCAGATCCAGATCGCGCACAACGTCCATGTCGGTGCGCATACCGCCATGGCTGGCTGCGCCGCGGTGGCCGGCAGCGCAAAAATCGGCCGTTACTGCATGATCGGCGGCAATGCCGGTGTGCTCGGTCATCTGGAACTGGCCGACCGGGTTACCATTACCGCCAAAAGCCTGGTGACACACTCGATTCGCGAGGCCGGCGAATATTCGTCCGGCACCCCGCTGCAGGAAAACCGCCAATGGCGGAAGAACGCGGCACGCTTCAAGCACCTGGACGAATTTGCACGCCGATTGTCGGTGTTGGAAAAGGAACGCAACAATGAGTGAGACAAACGGATTCATGACATTGCCGATCAATGTCGAACAGATCCAGGAACTGCTGCCGCATCGCTACCCGTTCCTGCTGGTGGATCGGCTGGTCGAGATCGAACCCAACGTCAGTGCAGTCGCATTGAAGAACGTCACCATCAATGAACCGTTCTTTCAGGGTCATTTCCCCGGTCATCCGGTCATGCCGGGGGTGCTTCTGGTCGAGGCCATGGCACAGACCGCCGGCCTGCTGACCCAGGTGACCCGGCGCATGCAGGGCGAACAGGGAAGCCCGCTGTTTTATCTGGTGAAGGTAGACAATGCACGCTTCAGCGTGCCGGTGGTTCCTGGTGACCAGTTGCGCCTTGAAGTCATCCAGAAACGGCTGGTGCGCGGGATGGGGCTGTTCATGGCCAGGGCGCTGGTCGACGGCAAGGAAGCAGCCAGCTGCGAACTGATGTGCGCGGCGAGGTCGGGCAAATGACCGACGATGCATTGATTCACGCCACTGCACAAATCGACCCCTCGGCCGTGATCGGCGCCAACGTCCGCATTGGTGCGTTCAGCGTCATCGGTGCCGATGTAACCATCGGCGACGGCACGGTCATCGGTCCACACGTGGTGATCGATGGTCCGACCCGGATCGGTCGCGACAACCGGATCGCCCAATTCGCCTCGCTGGGTGGCGACCCGCAAGACAAGAAATTTGCCGGCGAACGCACCGAACTGGTCATCGGCGATCGCAACTTGATCCGCGAATTCGTCACCATCAACCGTGGCACCGGCGACGGCGGCGGCGCCACCCGCATCGGCAACGACAACTGGCTGCTTGCCTACGTGCATATCGCCCACGATTGCCAGCTTGGCGACCATGTCGTGTTTTCCAACTATGCAGCTCTTGCCGGACACGTGGAGGTGGGTGACTGGACCGTTTTCGCCGGCTACTCCGGAGCCCATCAGTTCTGCAAGATCGGCGCCCATGCCTTCATCGGCATGGGTTGCCTGGTGGGCCATGACGTGCCGCCATTCATCACCATGGCCAACGAACAGCAGGGGCGTCCGCGCGGCATCAACAGCGAGGGGCTCAAGCGTCGCGGTTTCGACGCACCGCGCATCGCCGCGATCAAGCGCGCCTACCGCACGCTGTACATGGCCGGCCTGTCCCTGCCCGAAGCCCGCGAAAAACTGGCCGAACAGGCCCGCGACAGCGAGGATGTGCGCGCCATGCTCGAATTCCTCGATCACAGCGAGCGATCACTCGCCCGATAAGCGCATGCTGCGTGTCGGGCAATCAAGCTCACGCTCCACTTCGACCCAGGGCCGGCGGCACCCATGCAGGCAAACGAAGCCACCCCAACCATCGCCATCCTTGCCGGCGAAGACTCCGGCGACCAGCTCGGCGCCGACCTGATCGTCGCGCTGCGCCTGCGCTACCCGCAAGCCCGCTTCGCCGGCATCGGCGGTGCGCGCATGCAACGCGAGGGCTTCGAATCCTGGTACGACATCCGCGAACTGTCGCTGTTTGGTTTCAGCGAAGTCATCCGTCACTTGCCGCGGCTGTTGCGCCTGCGCAAGTCACTGGTCACACGCCTGTTGCGGGTGAAACCCGCGGTGGTCATCGGCATCGATGCGCCGGATTTCAATCTTGGCGTCGAACAGCGCCTGAAACAGGCCGGACTGAAAACCGTGCATTACGTCAGCCCGTCGGTATGGGCGTGGCGCGAGAAGCGTGCCGAGAAAATCGGCCGCAGCGCGAATCGCGTGCTGTGCCTGTTTCCGATGGAGCCGGCAATCTACGCGAAGCACGGCATCGACGCCCGTTTCGTCGGCCATCCACTGGCTGACCGCTTCGCACTGGTGTCCGATCGCGTCGGTGCGCGCGATGCGCTGCAATTGCCGCAGCAGGCTCCGGTACTGGCCTTGCTTCCCGGCAGCCGCCCCTCCGAAGTGGCGCGACTCGGGCAGATCTTCATCGATGCCGCCCAGCGTGTTGCACGTGCCTTGCCAGGGTTGCGCATCGTGATACCCGCCGCCAACCCGCAAGTACGCGACCGGCTCGGCCAGCTGCTGGCAAGCATCCCGCACGATGCAACAACCCCGTTGCTGCTCGACGGCCATGCACACGAAGCCATGCTCGCCGCCGATGTGGTGTTGCTGGCCTCGGGCACCGCCACGCTGGAAGCGATGCTGGCCAAACGCCCGATGGTGGTCGGTTATCGAGTCGCACCGACCAGCTATCGCATTGCCCGTGCGCTGAACATGCTGAAGACGGATGTCTACTCGTTGCCGAACATCCTGGCACGTGCCGGCGGCATGCAAGGCGAGTTGCTGGTACCCGAATTGATGCAGGACGACTGCACGGCGGCAAATCTCGCGGCGGCCACGCTGGCGCTGTTTCGTGACAGCGAGCGCCGCAGCCTGATCGTCGCCGCGTTCGAACAATTGCACCGTGACCTGCGCGGCGACCTGCAGGGACAAGCTGGCGACCGTGCCGCCGCAGCCGTTGCCGAGTTGATCGATGGATAAGGTTCCGGCAGGCATCCGCCCCTCATTCCAGGCTTCTCACAGGGCAAAGGGGTGAGCAAGGGCAGCGTGCTTGTGGCGGGCGTGGACGAGGCTGGACGGGGGCCGCTCGCCGGGCCACTGGCGGTGGCCGCGGTGATTCTGGATCCGATGCGACCCATCGCCGGACTCAACGATTCGAAGAAACTCAGCGAGGCACGACGCGAGGCGCTGTATCCGCAAATCGTCGCGCGCGCACTGGCGTACTGCATCGTGCTGATCGAGCCGGACGAGATCGACCGCCTGAATATCTTCCAGGCCACCATGACCGGCATGAGCCGCGCCGTCGCCGGCCTGGCGCCAGCCGCCACCGAGGCACTGGTCGACGGCAACAGGTTGCCCGGGGACCTGCCCTGCCCGGGTCGGGCCATCGTCGGTGGTGACGCACTGGAACCGGCCATCAGCGCCGCCTCGATCCTGGCCAAGGTCAGTCGCGATCGCCTGATGCTGCAGCTGGACCAGATCCACCCGGGCTACGGCTTTGCCAGGCACAAGGGCTATCCGACAGCGGCACATCTGGCCTCGCTGAGGCAGCTCGGACCGTGCGTTCAACACCGTCGCAGCTTTGCTCCGGTCCGTGTATTGCTGGATCAGGCGCGACTGTTCTGATCCGACCGCCGATTGCATGGCCGACAGTCGGATGCCGGCAGCCGTCCTCAATGCTACGCTGAGGCGAACAGGGGGCCGCAACATGCCGAAATTCAGACTGGCTGCAATCGCATTGCTCAGCTGCTTCGCCGCCAACGCGGGGATCAGGCCCGGCGACACTCCGCCGGATGCACTGGGCACGACCCTGGGCGGACACACGGTGAGTCTGGCGTCGCTGCATGGCAAGGTGGTGGTGGTCAGCTTCTGGGCAACCTGGTGCGGCTACTGCATGAAGGAAATGCCCGTGCTCGCCAACCTGCAGGCACTGGCCACTGCACGCAATCTCCCGCTGCAAGTCGTAGCGGTGGACTATCGCGAAGATCACGACACCTTTCGGCACAGCGCCCGAGTGCTGCGCGAGCGTCTGCCGAACCTCCTGGTCAGCTGGGATCGGGACGGCAAGGTGGGCGCCGCCTACGGTACGAGCGGAGGCATTCCGGTGATGGTGATGCTGCATCGCGACGGCACCGTGGCACACATCCATGTCGGTTACGGCGAGGACATGCTCGACAGCCTGATCGCCGAGATCAACGCGCTGCTCAACGAGCCGACAGCGGGACCGAGGACTGCCGCCGCCCACTGACCAGCCACGGCAAACGAGGCTGCTCCGCGCTTTGCGCAAACCTCGCACAAGTCAATCTTGCCGCTGTGCCCATCGCCCGGTAGCCTGCATGGACTCAGCGCGTAAACCTGCATGACCGTCAGCTATACCCACCTTCACCTGCACAGCGAATATTCGCTGGTCGACTCGACCATCCGCATCAAGGCGCTGGTCGCCGCCTGCGTGCGCGACGGCATCCCGGCGGTGGCGTTGACCGACGAGTGCAACATGTTCGCGCTGGTGAAGTTCTACAAGGCATGCAACGCGGCCGGCATCAAGCCGATTGGCGGTTGCGACCTGCAGATATCGGCGCCTGACGACCCGCGGCCATGGCGGCTCACATTGTTGTGCCAGAACCGCGATGGCTACCTCAACCTGTCACGGCTGGTCTCGCGCGCCTGGCAGGAAGGCCAGCACGGCGGTCGTGCGCTGATCGAGGCCCACTGGCTGCGTGGCGAGGCCTGCGACGGGTTGATGGCCCTGCTCGGTCGCGACAGCGAAGTGGCACGCATCGCGCTCAACCAGGGCACCGACGCGGCGCTGGCCAGGCTTCGCCCATTGACACAGCTGTTCCCCGATCGGCTGTATCTGGAACTGACCCGCTGCGGCCGCGACGGCGAGGAAAACTGGAACGCCGCCGCGCTGACCCTGGCGGCCGAACTCGGCCTGCCGGTGCTGGCCAGCAACGATGTGCGCTTTCTCAAGCAGGACGATTTCGACGCCCATGAAGCACGTGTGTGCATCAATCAGGGACGCGTGCTGGCCGACCCCAAGCGCCCGCGCGACTACAGCAACCAGCAATACCTGAAGACGCCTGCGGAGATGGCGGCACTGTTTGCCGACCTGCCCGAGGCACTCGAAAATACGGTCGAACTGGCCCGGCGCTGCACCCTCGAACTGAGCTTCGGCAAATACTACCTGCCCGATTTTCCGGTACCCGAAGGCCACAATCTCGACAGTCACATTCGCGAACTGTCGCGCCAGGGCTTGCGCGAGCGTCTCGCCAACGCGCCGCTCGCTGCCGACCACACGCTGGAGGATTACAGCGCGAGGCTGGAACGCGAGCTCGATGTCATCATCGAGATGGGCTTCCCCGGCTACTTCCTGATCGTGGCGGACTTCATCAACTGGGGCAAGCAGAACGGCATCCCGGTCGGCCCGGGCCGTGGTTCCGGCGCCGGCTCGCTGGTCGCCTGGGCGCTGAAGATCACCGACCTCGACCCGTTGCAGTTCAACCTGCTGTTCGAGCGCTTCCTCAACCCCGAACGCGTGTCGATGCCCGACTTCGACATCGACTTCTGCATGGATCGGCGCGACGAGGTGATCGACTACGTCGCGCAGAAATACGGCCGCGACAAGGTCAGCCAGATCATCACCTACGGCTCGATGGCGGCCAAGGCCGTGCTGCGCGACTCCGGCCGCGTGCTCAGCATGCCCTACGGCCAGGTCGACCGGTTGGCCAAGATGGTGCCGCCGCGCCCGCTCGACCTGACCTTGTCCGACGCACTTGGCCGCTCGGAGAAATCGAAGAAGGAAACCGACCGCGTCGTCAGGGAATTCTGCGATGCCTACGAGCAGGACGAGGAAGCGCGCGCGCTGATCGACCTTGCGCTGAGCCTGGAAAACCTCACCCGCAATGCCGGCAAGCACGCCGGTGGCGTGGTGATCGCGCCGACGCCACTGACCGATTTCGCGCCGCTTTACTGCGAAGCGGGCGGTGGCGGCGTGGTGACCCAGTACGACAAGGACGATGTCGAAGCGGTCGGTCTGGTCAAGTTCGACTTCCTCGGTCTGCGCACGCTCACGATCATCGACTGGGCGGTGAAGGCGATCAACGCGCGCCGCGCCAAGGCCGGCGAACAAGCGCTGGACATTTCCGCGCTGCCGTTGGACGACCCCAGGCCCTACGAATTGCTGAAGAAGGCGCAGACGGTCGCGGTGTTCCAGCTCGAATCCTCCGGCATGCAGCGCATGCT
This sequence comes from Rhodanobacter sp., assembly GCA_035564915.1. Classification (GTDB taxonomy): domain Bacteria; phylum Pseudomonadota; class Gammaproteobacteria; order Xanthomonadales; family Rhodanobacteraceae; genus Rhodanobacter. The sequence goes on along the minus strand of DATMTH010000025.1, from coordinate 11,213 downwards.
GAAAGATGCGAAGCCCGATCGCTTCGAGGACATCATCGCGCTGGTGGCGTTGTACCGGCCCGGTCCGATGGACCTGATCCCCAGCTTCGTGGCGCGCAAGCATGGCCGCGAGGAAGTGGAATACCCCGACCCGCGCGTCGAGCCGATCCTGAAAGAGACCTACGGCATCATGGTCTACCAGGAGCAGGTGATGCAGATGGCGCAGATCGTCGGCGGCTACTCGCTCGGCGGCGCCGACCTGCTGCGCCGCGCGATGGGCAAGAAGAAAGTCGAGGAAATGGCGAAGGAACGCGCCAAGTTCCGCGAAGGCGCGGCAAAGGACGGGCTCAGCGGCGAGAAGGCCGACTCCATCTTCGACCTGATGGAAAAGTTCGCCGGCTACGGCTTCAACAAGTCGCACGCGGCCGCCTACGCGCTGGTCTCATACCAGACCGCGTGGCTGAAGGCGCACTATCCCGCCGAGTTCATGGCCGCGACCATTTCGGCCGACATGGACAACACCGACAAGGCGGTGACCTTCCTCAATGAGGCGCGGGCGCTCGGCATTGCCGTGCAGCCGCCGGACGTCAACGCGTCGGACTACATGTTTGTCGCCACCGAACCGAAGGTCATCCAGTACGGATTGGGCGCCATCAAGGGGGTTGGCGAGGGCGCCTGCGAGTCGATCGTCGCCGAACGAAAGAAGGGCGGCAACTACACCGACCTTGCCGATTTCTGCCGGCGGGTCGATCCGGGCAAGCTCAACCGGCGCGTGCTGGAAGCCCTGATCATGGCCGGCGCGCTGGATGCACTGGCGGTCAATCGTGCCAGCCTGATGCTGCAATTGCCCGATGCGATCAAGGCCGCCGAACAGCATCTGCGCGACAAGCAGTCCGGCCAGAACGACATGTTCGGTGCAGCGATGGGCAGCGCCACACCCGTCGTCAAGATCGACTTGCCCACGGCACCGGAATGGTCGCTGGAGCAGAAGCTGCAGGGTGAGCGCGACACGCTGGGGCATTATCTGTCCGGCCATCCCACCGACCCGTGGAAGGACGAACTGGCCCAGCTGTCGACCTGCCCGCTGGGCGAAATCGTCGACCGCTACCAGCCGCCGAAACCGCGCAAGAACGACGACGGCGACAACAACCGCTTCCGCCGCGGCCCGGACACGCCCTGGACCGTGGCCGGCATGGTCGCTGCCGTGCGCAAGCGTGGTGACAGCGACGCTTTCGTGCGGCTGGAAGATGGCAGCGGCATCATCGAGGTGAGCTTCTTCGGCGAGCTGTACCAGCAGATCGCGCCGCTATTGACCCGTGATCAGATCCTGATCGTTGACGGCGGCCTGCGCATCGATGATTTTTCCGGTGGCGGCTTTCAGCTGCGCGCGCGCAGTGCGATGTCCCTGGCTGACGCCTGCCGCAAGCACGCACGATTGCTGCAGTTGAAATTGAACGGCATCGACCCGGACTTCGTCGCCCAGTTGCAGCACGCCCTCACCGGCTACCGCGGCGGACGCGCCAGCGTGATCCTGCACGGCTACCGCAACCGTTCCGCCCAGGCCGACTTCGAACTGGGCGAGGCGTGGCGCGTGGAAGCCATCCCCGAGCTGCTGCGTACCGTACGCGCGCTTCCCGGCGTCCAGGCCGCACGCCTGCGCATCGTCAAGCAGCAGGATTGATCCGACACCGGCTGAACGCCCCTGCCGATTCCCCCAGCCTGACGCCGCGCGCATGCCATGAAAATCCCATGACAAAAAGTATTCGACTGACCCTCGCACTGATCGTCCTTGGCTGGTGCAGCGTCACTCATGCGCAGAGGCCTGTTCCTGACGCCCCGTTTTTCATGTGATGGCGGACGCGATCCGGAGGCTGCCAGCCACGATGTCACACTGGCTCGCGTCAGCGGAAACGGACGCCTGCACTTCATCAAGGGCGCCGCCGACTGCCCTGCCACGCACCCCGGTTGCCGGGACAAGGCCTACCTCGTCCCGGGTGACGAGGTGCTGACCGGGGAGGTTCGCGGAGACGTCGTGTGCGCCATGTTTCCCGACAGTCACGGCGGGCACACGGGCTGGCTGCGCCGCAACCGACTCTCCACCATGGCGGCACAGCCTTCGCTGGCCGCCTGGGATGCCGATTGGGTTCAGGGCGACAACCACATCACGATTCGCCATGACCATGGCATCTTGCGTGCCGAGGGCGAGGCTTACTACCCGATGGCCGACCCGCCGCTGGATCAGTTTCCGGGCGGGCCGAACCTCGGCACCATGGGCGGGGATGCGCGGCCCGCAGGAGATCGGGTGATATTTTCCGATGAGGATTGCAGCGTCGTCGCGTATCTGGCCGGGTCGTTCCTGGTGGTCAGCGACAACCATCAGTGCGGCGGGCTCAATGTGCGCTTCGACGGCATTTACCGGCACAAATAGCGCCGCGTGGCGGCTTACTTGCCGCCACGCTCCATCATCGCCTTCAGGTCGGCGAACGGATTGCCCGTGGCGGGCGGCGCAGCCTCCACCGCCATCACGCCACCGCGCACGTGGTCGATGTGCCGCGAATGCTCGTTATCGTGGCAATACACGCACAGCAGTTCCCAATTGCTGCCGTCGGGCGGGTTGAAATCGTGATCGTGATTGCGGTGGTGCACGGTCAGCTCCTGCAGGTTGGCGCGAGTGAATTCGCGCGCACAGCGACCGCAGACCCATGGATACATCTTCAACGCCCGTTCACGGTAACCCAGCTCGCGCTGCTCGGCGTTGCGCCGCGCCTCGGCCACGATGCGGTCGAGTTTGGCGTTGTCGATCGGCTGGCTCGGCATGGTCTGGCCCGTGTGGATGCTGAATGTTGCGGAAGATAGCGCAATCCTGACCAGGATGGCGGGCAAGCACAGCCATACGGCAGCGTTCTCGTCTTTTCCTGCAGAACGGTATACTGAGCCGCTCTGTGCCACGAAATACCGCGAATGAACCCAAACTTCCTCGATTTCGAACAACCCATCGCTGAACTGGACGCGAAGATCGAAGAACTTCGCCATGCCAGCGACGGCCAGGCGTTCAATATCGAAGACGAGGTCGGCCGGCTGCGCGAGAAGCTGAAGGTCAAGACGGCCGAGATCTTCCGCAACCTCAATTCCTGGCAGACCACCCAGCTGTCACGTCACCCGGCGCGGCCGTACACGCTGGATTACATCGGTGTGATCTGCGAGGAATTCCACGAGCTGGCCGGCGATCGCATGTACGCCGACGACGCCGCCATCGTCGGCGGGCTGGGCCGCATCAATGGCCGCTCGGTGGTGATCATCGGCCACCAGAAGGGGCGCAACACCAGGGACAAGGTGCGCCGCAACTTCGGCATGCCGCGGCCGGAGGGCTACCGCAAGGCGTTGCGCCTGATGCAGATGGCGGCGCGATTCAAGCTGCCGCTGCTGACCCTGATCGATACTCCCGGAGCCTACCCCGGCGTCGGTGCCGAGGAACGCGGCCAGAGCGAGGCGATCGCCCGCAACCTGCTGGAAATGGCCGAGCTGCAAGTGCCGATCATCTGCACCGTGATCGGTGAAGGCGGCTCCGGCGGGGCACTGGCGATCGGCGTGGGCGACCTTACCAACATGCTGCAGTATTCGACCTATTCGGTGATCACCCCCGAAGGCTGCGCCTCGATCCTGTGGAAAAGCGCGGACAAGGCGAAGGACGCGGCGGAGGCATTGGGCATGACGGCCCCACGTCTGCTCGAACTGGGCCTGGTCGACAAGGTCATCCGTGAACCGCTGGGTGGTGCCCACCGCAATCCGCGCTCGATGGCGATTCGTCTCAAGGCCGTGCTGCTGAAGCAGCTCGACGAGCTGGAGGCCATGCCGCTGCCGGATCTGCTCGAACAGCGCTACAAGCGCCTGCGCAGCTACGGCGCGTTTCAGGAATAAGCTCGTCAACCCCTGTTGGAGCGGCTTCAGCCGCGATGCCTTTCAGCCGGCAGCAGAGCATCGCGACTGAAGTCGCGCCAACAAGACGGCAGGATTCTCTTGCCGGCGTTACCATCGGCAGCACCCCCTGCTGCGGAACTGCTCATGGCCCACGACAAACTCGCCGTCCTGATCGATGCCGACAACGCCCGCCCGGCGATTGTCGAAGGATTGATGGCCGAAGTGGCCAAGTACGGCACCGCGCATGTCAAGCGTATCTACGGCGACTGGACCAAGCCCGATCTCAACGGCTGGAAGGATGTGCTGCTGCGCCATTCGATCCAGCCGATCCAGCAGTTCCGCTACACGGTGGGCAAGAATGCCACCGACTCGGCGATGATCATCGACGCGATGGACCTGCTCTATTCCGCACGCTTCGACGGCTTCTGCATCGTCTCCAGCGACAGCGACTTCACCCGGCTGGCCTCCCGCATCCGCGAATCCGGCCAGACCGTGTACGGCTTCGGCGAGAAGAAGACGCCGGAACCGTTCCGCACCGCCTGCGACAAGTTCATCTACACCGAAGTGCTGGTCAGCGCCTCGACCAGCCCCAGCGGAACCGAGACCGCGCCGAAGCAGCGTTCGGCGAAGGAACTGCGTGGCGACACCCACCTGATGAACCTGTTGCGCAATGCGATTGAGGCGGCCTCCGACGATTCCGGCTGGGCAGGCCTGGGCGCCGTCGGCAGCATCATCAACAAGCAGTCGCCCGACTTCGACTCACGAAACTACGGCTATGCCAAGCTCAGCGGCCTGATCAACGGGGTCGGCCTGTTCGAGACCGACGAACGCCAGATCGGCAACGGCAAACACCTCTACGTGCGCCCCCGTGCCAGCAAGAAGTGAATGATCCGCTGCACCAGTATCTGAGGGCGGCTCTGACAGCCGCGGCGCCGGCGCCACTCTGTGTCGCCTTCAGCGGCGGCCCCGATTCCAGCGCCCTGCTGCATGCGCTGGCGCAGCTGCCCGAAGCCCGCCAGCGTGGCCTGCGCGCCTTGCATGTCGATCACGGCCTGCATCCCGACAGCGCCGCCTGGGCAGAGCATTGCCGCCGCTTTTGCGCGGCGCTGGAAATCGCGTGCGGGGTGCTGCCGGTATACGTCGATGCACGAAGTGGCTCCGGGCCGGAGGCCGCGGCACGCGACGCACGCCATGCCGCGCTGGCCGGCCAGCTGCGCGAAGGCGAATGCCTGCTGCTGGCCCATCACCGCGACGACCAGGCCGAAACGGTGCTGCTGAAACTGCTGCGTGGCGCCGGCCCGGACGCACTCGGCGGCATGCATGCGCGGCGATCTTTCGGTGCCGGCCAGCTCTGGCGCCCCTTGCTCGGCCTGTCGCGGCAGGACCTGCATGACTATGTCGAGCGCCACCGGTTGAGCTGCATCGACGACCCGTCCAATCTCGATACCCGGATGGCACGCAATCACCTGCGCCACGAGATCCTGCCGCGATTGAAACAACACTGGCCGCAGGCGGTCGATTCGATCCTGCACAGCGCCGCGCTCAGCCGGGCGGCCGCCGAGGCATTGCAAGAGCAGTGGCTGGCCGCGCTCGAAACCTTGCATGACCCGTTGACCGGCAGCCTTGACGCATCCGGCTGGCTGGCACTGGCTCCGGCACGGCGCGATCCGCTGTTCGACCACTGGCTGCATGGCCGCCAGTTGCCCGCACCCACCAGCGCACAACGGCAGCAGATCGTGCGTCAATGCGGTGCGCGTGCCGGGCAGTTGCCATGCATCCGCTGGCCCGGCTGCGAGCTGCATATCTGGAAGGATCGGCTGTGGGCGCTGCCACCGACACGCCCGCTGGCGGCTGACTGGCAAGCAACCTGGCAAGGCGAGCCGCTGCCATTGCCGGACGGTGGCCTGCTGTCACTGGCCGATCCCGCGGCGCGGCTCGTCGAGCCGCTGAGCGTCCGCCTGCGCCAGGGTGGCGAACGGATCAAGCCGGACGGCGATGCACATACCCGCGAACTGCGCGATCTGTTCCAGCTTGGTGGCATCCCGCCATGGCGACGCACCAGCTGTCCGCTGTTGTACGCCGGCGATGAGTTGGTCGCGGTGGCGGATCGCTGGTTCAACACGCGTGCGGCGAGCATGTTCAGGCACGCCGGCAGCCTGCCGCAATGGCAACCGGCGCGCTGATTCGTGCACGCGTCGATTGATTCCAGACCGCCGCTGCGTTAGCTTGACAGCCCATGGCCAAGACCGTTCCCGCCCCTGCCGACACCCCACCCGCACCCGACTTCGAACACTCTCTCGACGAGCTGGAGCAACTGGTCGCGAAGATGGAAGGCGGCGACCTGAGCCTCGACGAATCGCTGGCCTCGTTCGAACGCGGCATCGGCCTTTTCCGTCATTGCCAGCAGTCGCTGCAACAGGCCGAACTGCGCGTGCGCCTGCTGCTCGATCCCGAAGCCCCCGACGACGCCGAACCGTTTGAACCCGAAGCCTGAGTCCACCGAACTCGGTCCCGCCCTGCAGTCACTGATCCAGCGCGCCGAACAGGCACTCGATCGCCATCTGCCCGCGGCCGACCGGTCCCCTGCCGAGCTGCACCGCGCGATGCGTTACGCCGCACTGGGCGGCGGCAAGCGCCTGCGCCCGCTGCTGGTATATGCCGCCGCGCACCTGTTCTCGGAGCATGGCAACGCATTGGATGCACCTGCCTGCGCGGTCGAACTGATCCATGCCTACTCGTTGGTGCACGACGACCTGCCGGCGATGGACGACGATGCGCTGCGCCGTGGCCGCGCCACCTGCCATATCGTCTTCGGCGAAGCGATGGCCATACTCGCCGGCGATGCCTTGCAGGCCCTCGCATTCGAACTGCTCGCCGATGAGGCCGGTTCGGTTGCCCCTGCTACCCGCCTTGCCATGCTGGCGGTGCTTGGCCGCGCCTGCGGGGCGGAAGGCATGGCTGGTGGCCAGGCGCTCGACCTGGCCGCAGTCGGCCAGCCGCTCACCCTTGCCCAGCTCGAGCACATGCACACGTGCAAGACCGGGGCGCTGATCCGCGCCTCGGTGCAACTCGGTGCCATGGTTGCCGGCGCCGACGCCAGCACACTGGCATCGCTGGACGCGTATGCCCACGCCGTGGGCCTGGCCTTCCAGGTGCGCGATGACATACTCGACGTGGAAGGCGAATCGGCGGTGATCGGCAAGACCGCCGGCAAGGACGCCGCCGCCGCCAAACCCACCTTCCCCTCGATCATCGGCCTCGATGCCTCACGCAGCCGACTCGATGAGCTGACCGAAGCGGCATTGGCCGCGATTGCACCATGGGGCGAGCGCGCCAGCCTGCTGCGCGAATTGGCGCACTATTCGGCAAATCGCACGCACTGACACGGGCAACCGGGTGGAAGTTGCCAGTCCGTCATTCTTTCAACGTCGGCATGCCATCGGCCATTTGCCGGAACGCAGCCTGTACGCGACAGCCCTGATGCCGACGGGTATCGGGAGCATCGCGCACAAGCTGCATTCCGGCCGTTGCATCAGGCGGGATGATCGGGTCACTTGATCAAGCGCAAGGTGAACGGATAGCGATACCTCACGCCTTCGTTAGCCTTGATCGCCGCGATGATGGTGAACACCAGCCAGCCGATGCCGATGATGATCCACAGCGGGATCGCAATGATCAGGCCGATGCCCAGCGTCATCACGCTGATCAATACCAGCACCACGGCCGCGATCGCCACGGTGATGTTGAAGTTCAGTGCCTCCTTGCCCTGATCGTTCACGAACGGCATCGTGTCTTTCTTGACCAGCCAGATCACCAGCGGCCCGATGAAACAACCCCAGCCGCCGCCCAGTGCACCAGTGAGCAAGGCTCCGAGCAGGGCCGACAAGTGCGCAAACATGGCCCACTGCCGTTCCTCGGCCGAGGGAAGACCAGACACGGGCTCGTCGGGCGGGGGCGGAATGACGGATTCGGGTGGAACGCTCATGCGCATCTCCTTCGAAGTCGGATCGTGCGTCAACGGTTCGCCGGCGAAGATGCCGGTCGTGCCGATGCTAGCAAGCATTCGCCGTCTTGCCGAGTGGACTTGCGACACATGAGGCCGCCATGCCGGGCACGGGCGACGGCCCTACAGATCGCGCCCGACACGGCTACAATTGGCGGATGAATGCCACCCCGAACTCCTGGCTGCCGCAACCACTGCGCAAGCTTGCTGGCCGTGCGCTGGAAACCGCGCTGAATCACGTCCTGTCGCTCGATCCCGACACACGGCAGAAGCTGATCGTGTTGAACGGCCGCAGCGTCCAGTTGCACCTGCGCGGCCCGGAGATCGCGCTGGCGGTGACCGTCGAGGAAGGGCAACTGCGGGTCGGCCCGCCTGCGGACGACAACCAGCTGCGCGTGGCCGCCACACCGGGCAGCCTGCTGGCGATGATGCTGCGCCGTGACGATGACGGCATCGCACCCGGCAAGGTGGACATCGCCGGCGATGCCGAGCTGGCGCGCCGGCTGGAAAAGCTGGCCGGCAAGTTCGCCCCTGATTTCGAAGAGGCCTTCGCCCGCACGTTCGGTGACGTCCTCGGCGTGCCACTGGCCCGCGCCGTGCGCAAGGGCCTCGCCCAGGCGCGCGAGAGCGCCACGCAGCTTACCGAAGATGGGGCGGACTGGCTGCGCGACGAAGCTCGTGTCGCGCTGGCACCTGGCGAGCTGGAGGATTTCCTCGATGGCGTGGACCAGGTCCGCGAACGCAGCGAGCGGCTGGAGTCGCGCCTGCAGCGACTGAGCCGGCGACTGCAGGGTGCCTCCGCGTGACGCCGCTGAACGTGGTGCCGCGGCTGTTGCGGGTGGCGTCCATCCTGCTGGCATACCGACTCGACGAACTGGTCGACGCCACCCATCTCTATCGCCCACTCAAGCTGCTGCGCCCGCTGCTGGCCCGACCGCGACCGAACCTGAAAAGCCTGTCCCGCGGCGAGCGACTGCGGCTGGCGCTGACCGAACTCGGGCCGATCTTCGTCAAGGCCGGACAGGTGTTGTCGACCCGGCGCGACCTGGTACCTGCCGACATCGCCGATGAACTGTCGCTGCTGCAGGATCAGGTGGCACCGTTCCCCGGCAGTGAAGCACGCGTCATCGTCGAGCATGAACTGGGTGCGGCCATCGACCAGCTCTACGCGCAGTTCGAGCAGACGCCGCTGGCTTCGGCATCGATCGCCCAGGTCCATGCCGCCACCTTGCATGACGGCCGCGAGGTGGTGGTCAAGGTGCTCCGCCCCGGCATCGACGCGCGCATCGCGCGCGACGTGAAACTGCTGCGCTCGCTCGGTGAACTGGCCCAGCGCTGGCACCCGAACGCCGACAAGATCCGCCCGCTCGACGTCGTCGCCGAAGTCGAGAAGATGCTGGAGAACGAACTCGACCTGCAGCGCGAGGGTGCCAGCGCCAGTCTGCTCAAACGCAACTTCGCCAGCGGCACGGATCTGTACGTACCGGCCGTGCACTGGGAGCTGACCAAGGCACGCGTGCTGACCCTGGAGCGCGTGTACGGCATCAGCAGCGACGACATCGCCGCGATCGACGCGGCCGGCCTCGACCGCAAGGCCCTTGCCGCCAAGGGCGTCCGGGTTTTCTACGAACAGGTATTCCGCGACAACTTCTTCCATGCCGACGCCCACCCCGGCAACATCTGGGTCGACCCGACGCGTGATGCCGAGCCCCGCTTCATCGCGCTCGATTTCGGCATCATGGGTTCGCTGCCCGAAGCCGACCAGTACTGGCTGGCGCAGAATTTCATCGCACTGTTCGAACGCGATTACGCGCGCATCGCCCAATTGCATGTCGCCGCGGGCTGGATGCCGGCCGATGTGCGCATGGACGAACTGGAGGCCGCGGTACGCACCGTATGCGAACCCTACTTCACCCGCCCGCTGTCGCAGATATCGCTGGCCGAACTGGTGGTGAAGCTGTTCCAGACCGCCCGCCGCTTCGAGCTGACCCTGCAGCCGCAATTGATCCTGCTGCAGAAGACCCTGCTCAACATCGAGGGCGTCGGCCGCATGCTCGACCCCGAGATCGACATCTGGGCGGTGGCGCACCCGGTGCTGAAGCGCATCCTGCGCGAACGCTACAGCCCGCTGCGCACGCTGCGTGACGTGCGCAAGCGATTGCCCGAATGGCTGCACCATGCGCCGGAATTTCCCGAGCTGGTACGCGACGCGCTGCGCCAGACCGGCCGCGGCGAACGGCGCGCATTGAGCGATCCCGCCGCGCTGCAATTGATCACCGACAACGCGCGCCGCCAGCACAGGCTGCTGGTTTGCAGCCTGCTCGGCAGCTCCCTGCTGATCAGCGCGGCCTTGCTGTGGACACTGGCGCCGCAGCACGGCATCTGGCCGCCGTCAGTCACCGGGTTCGCTGGCCTGGTGGCGTTCGTCGCCTGCTGGCCACGCTCGCGCTGATCGGCAGGAGCGCACCCTGTGCGCAATGCTTTTCGATGGCGTGACGCTCGCGCACAGGGGGCGCTCCTGCAACAGAACCGGACCATGATCGACATTCTCTACCAGGACGACGCACTGATCGCGGTGAACAAGCCCGCGGGCCTCGCCGTGCATCGTTCGAGAATGGTCGGCAACGCCGAGGAATTCCTGATCGATCTGATGCGTGAACAGGCAGGCGGCGACGTCTATCTGGCGCACCGGCTTGATCGCGCCACCAGCGGCGTGCTGCTGATTGCGCGCAGCAAGGAAGTCGCCAGCGCGCTGGGCGAACAATTCATGGGTCGCGACGTGCGCAAGCAGTATCTGGTGGTGGTGCGTGGCTGGCCCGATCCAGCCGAAGCCACCATCGATTATGACCTGCCCGGTTCACGCGAAACCGGGCCGCGTCGCGAAGCGCGCACTCGCTACCGGCTGCTGGACACGATCGAAGTGCCGATCGAACTCGGCCGCTATCCGCAACAACGCTACGCCATGCTGCTGGCCGAACCGGAAAGCGGCCGCTTCCGCCAGATCCGCAAGCACCTGGCGCACATCCACCATCCGGTGATCGGCGACTGCCAGCACGGCCGGGGCGACCACAATCGGCTGTACAAGCAGCACTTCGGATGCCATCGCATGTTGCTGCATGCGTGGCGGATCGAATTTGCGCATCCGCTCACCGGCGCTCCCATGGGGATCGAGGCACCGCTGGACGAAGCCTATGCCAGATTGCTGGCTCGATTCGGCTGGTCCCTGCCAGACGCAGATCCCGTCTGAGCGTTTGCAGGCACTTGCAGGAGCGGCTTCAGCCGCGATGCTCTTCGATGCTGCGTGCGGAAAAGC
>DATMTH010000024.1:0-70825 GCA_035564915.1 Rhodanobacter sp. | reverse complement strand
CTGGAACAGAGCTGGCTGCGTACCAAGGCGCATGACTACGCCAGCTACATGAAAGTCGCCGAGCTCAAGGCCAACTCGTCCAACAACACGCTGTTCGCCGACGACAAGGGCGAGATCGCCTTCCTGATGCCGCAATTCGTGCCCAAACGCGACAACCGCTTCGATTACACCAAGCCGGTCGACGGCAGCAATCCGGCCACCGACTGGCACGGCCTCACCCCGCTGGACCAGTTGCCGCAAGCGGTGAATCCGCCCAACGGCTGGGCGATGAACACCAACGACTGGCCGTATTCGGCCGCCGGCAAGTACAGCCCGAAAAAGGCCGACTTTCCGCGCTACATGGATACCTTCGGCGAGAATCCGCGCGGCATCCACGCCACGCAGATGCTTACCGACGCCAGCGGCTTCAGTCTGCCCAAGCTGATCACCACGGCATTCGATTCACACTTGCCCGCCTTCGCACGGCTGATCCCGATCCTGCTGCACGACTACGACGCGCTGCCCGCCAGCGATCCGCAACACGTGAAGCTGGCCGGGCCGATCGAACTGTTGCGCCACTGGGACGATCGCTGGGGCATCGCCTCCATGCCCACGTCGCTGGCAGTGTTCTGGGGCGACACCTTGTGGAACGAGACCTACGCCAAGGCCAAGGCACTCGGCGTTTCGCCGTACGACTACATGGCCGGCGCCGCCGGTGCGCAAGAGCGATTGCATGCGCTGGACGAAGCCGTTGATCGGCTGGTCCACGACTTCGGAAGCTGGGGCGTGGCGTGGGGGCAGATCAACCGTTTCCAGCGCCTGGACAATGCCATCGCACCGCATTTCGACGACAGCAAGCCCAGCATTCCGGTGCCATTCGTGTCGTCGCGCTGGGGTTCACTGGCCTCGTTCGGCGCGCACCGCTGGCCGGGCACGAAGCGTTACTACGGCACCAGTGGCAACAGCTTCGTCGCGGTGGTCGAATTCGGCCCCAAGGTGAGCGCCCGCGCGATCACCGCCGGCGGCGAAAGCGGCCATCCCGATTCGAAGCACTTCGACGACGAGGCCGAGCGCTACACCACCGGCAACCTGCGCACGGTGTACTTCTGGCCGCAGCAACTGCAGGGGCATACCGAACGGACATATCACCCGGGGCAGTGACTCGGCACCGGCGGCAAACACCGATCGGCCCCGTCGAGGCCGATCGGTGAATCGTGCGGATCGCCGCATGTACGCGAGGTGCCGGCGCTAGAATGCCGGCACCTTCCCCGTGCGACCCCTACATGCAACCTGCCAACCTGGCCCGCCTGCAGATCCACTTCTGCGTGTTGCTGTGGGGCTTCACCGCGATTCTGGGCAAGCTGATCACGCTGCCGGCGCTGCCGCTGGTGTGGTGGCGGATGCTGCTCGTGGTTCTCGCCCTGCTGCTGGTGCCGAAGGTGCGGCGCAACCTGCGCGCGATGTCGTGGCGACTGATCGGCGCCTATGCCGGCATCGGCGTACTGGTAGCGTTGCACTGGCTGACCTTTTACGGCGCGATCAAATTGTCGAACGCCTCGGTAGGCGCGACCTGCCTCGCACTGGGGCCGGTGTTCCTCGCCTTTGTCGAACCGTGGCTGACCCGGCGCAAGTTCGATACGCGCGAGCTGCTGATCGGCGTGGCGGTGGTACCGGGCGTGGTGATGGTGGTGGGCGGCGTGCCTGTCGACATGCGCATCGGCATCGCGGTCGGCGTGCTGTCGGCCCTGTTCGTCGCCTTGTTCGGCTCACTCAACAAGCGCATGGTCGAATCGGGCGACCCGTTGACGGTGACCTGCATCGAGCTCGGCACGGGCACGCTCTTCCTCACGGTGCTGGCACCGCTGCTGCCGCACCAGGGCACCCTGCTGATGCTGCCGAGCGCACATGACGCGGTGTTGCTGCTGTTGCTGTCGTTCGGCTGCACCTTGCTGCCGTTCTCGCTGGCGCTGGTGGCCCTGCGTCATATCAGTGCCTTCGGCACGCAGATGGTGACCAATCTGGAACCGGTCTATGCGATCGTGCTGGCGATCGTGCTGCTGGGCGAGCAACACGAGCTTGACCGCTGGTTCTACCTTGGCGTGCTGGTGATCCTCGCCGCCGTGTTCGTGCACCCGTTGCTGAACCGCAAGCGCCGCGTCACCCGGCAACCCGAGCTGATGGGTACGACGGAAAGCCACAGCATGGTCGATTGACCGCACCGCCATCGCGCATCATCCATTGCCACGCCGGCCGCCATGAGGTGGTCAACCGGCAACGGACAGGCCGATATCAGCCCGGGCTGTGACGCATGGCCCGGAGCGCGACCTCGACGCATCTATACTTGACCCTCCCGCCTGCCGTGACCCTCATGAATTATCGCCACGCCTATCACGCCGGCAATTTCGCCGATGTCCTGAAACACACCGTGCTGCTGGCGCTGATCGAAGCGCTGCAGACCAAGCCCACGCCGTTCTGCTACGTCGACACCCACGCCGGCAGCGGCAACTATCCGCTGGACGGCTTCGAGGCAGGCAAGACCGGCGAGCACAAGGAGGGCATCGCCCGCCTGCATCCCGCCGAGAAGGTGCCGCCGTTGCTGCAGCGCTGGCGTGCCAGCATCCTGGGCAGCGAAGACAACGCACAGGGCCTCAAGCGCTACCCCGGTTCGCCGCTGCAGGTGGCCCGACTGCTGCGGCCGGACGACAGCGCCCAGCTATGCGAACTGCACACCGAAGAAGCCTGCAAACTGCGTGACCTGTTCCGTGGCAATCATCAGGTGCATGTGCATCAGCGCGATGGCTACGAGGCGTTGAAGGCCTTGCTCCCGCCAAAGGAGAAGCGCGGCGTGGTGCTGATCGACCCGCCGTACGAGGCACAGGACGCCGAATACAAGCTGATCGAACAAGCGTTGAAGTCAGCCCTGCTGCGCTGGCCCACCGGCATCTACGCCGTGTGGTATCCGATCAAGCTGCGCAGCCAGGTGCAACCGTTCCTGCGCCGCCTGCAGCACAGCGGGGTCAAGCGCATCCTGCGCGCCGAGCTGCTGGTGCATCCGGACGACTCGCCACTGCGCCTCAACGGTTCGGGCATGGTGATCCTCAATGCACCATGGAACCTGGACGAGAGCTTGCGCGAGCCGCTGCGCAGCCTGGCCAGCCTGCTGGCACAGGAGCAACCGGCCCAGTGGAAACTGGACTGGCTGCTGGACGAGGCTGGCAGCCAGCTGAATACGCCAAGCCCGCTGCCGGCCTCGCGGCTACCACGCCAGCCGGGGCGCCGCTAAGCTGCCAGCATCCGCCAGCGTCCGACCAGGAGCCAAGATCATGCGCCACCGCCTCGCCTCGAAGTTGACCCGGCTCGCCCTGCCCGCCGGCCTGCTGGCTTTGGTCGCCTGCGCGCCCGCGCCAATCTACAAGACCAGCGCTGCCGCGATGCTTGCCACGCCGGCCCAGGTGGCGCATGCACCCGAGCGCTACAGTCGCGACGAGACGGTCTGGGGCGGCCGTGTCGTGCATGTGAGCAATTTCCCCGACCACACTGAAATCGAGTTGCTTGCCTATCCGCTGGATTCCTCGCAGCGGCCGCGGGCAAACGACAGCGGCAATGGCCGCTTCATCGCGGTTCTGCACGGCTACGTCGAACCGCTCGACTATCCCGCCGGCGCATTGATGACCGTTGACGGCAAGCTCAACGGCACCCGCGCAGGCAAGGTGGGCGAGGCCGATTACCTGTTTCCTCTGGTCGACGTGACGCAGTCGCATGTCTGGACGCCGGAGGAAATGAGCAAAGGCCGCAGCAACATCAGGTTCGGCCTGGGCGTGGGTATCGGCATTCATTGATGTCGCGTCGCAAATGCTGGTGACACCGTTAAACTGGGTGGCCATATCAGCCTTGGACTGAAGCCGCATGTCATCCGCCCACGCCAACCCGATCAAGGCGATCCTGCTTGCCCTGGGCGCCAATTTCGCCATCTTCGTGGCCAAGCTGGTCGCCGCGATCATCACCGGCTCCGGCGCGATGATGGCCGAGGCGGTGCATTCGCTGGCCGATTGCGGCAACCAGGGCCTGCTGCTGCTCGGTATCCGTCAGGCCAGACGCCCGCCCTCCGACGAATTTCCGCTGGGCTGGGGTCGCGCGCTGTACTTCTGGTCGTTCCTAGTGGCGATCCTGCTGTTCAGTGTGGGCGGCATGTTCTCGGTCTACGAGGGCATCCACAAGCTCAGCCACCCCGAGCCGTTGAAATGGCCATGGCTGGCGCTGGGCGTGCTGGTTTTCGGCATCGTGGTCGAGGGCATCTCGATGCGCGGCTGCCTGCACGAGGTCAACAAGGCAAGAGGCGAACAAAGCCTGTGGACCTGGTTTCGCCAGACCCGCTCCAGCGAACTGCTGGTGATCTTCGGCGAAGACCTCGCCGCGCTCGTCGGCCTGTGCCTCGCCGCGATCGCCATCGGCGCCACCATGCTCACCGGCAACCTGATGTTCGACGCTGCCGGCACCATCGCCATCGGTGCGCTGCTGATCGTGGTGGCCGTGCTGGTGGCGATCGAGGTGAAAGCGCTGCTGATCGGCCAGGGCATGGAGCCGCGCCGCCGTGCCGAGTTGCTCGCCTTCCTCGGCCAGCGCCCGGAAATTGCCGACGTCCTCAATCTGATCACGCTGCAAATGGGTCCGGACGTGATGGTGGCGGTCAAGGCACGCATGCATCCGACAGCCAGCGATCAACAGCTGATCGCGGCGATCAACACGGTCGAGGCCGCCATGAAGGTCGAGTTCGATGATGTGCGGTGGAGCTTTTTCGAACCCGACGTGAGCGATTGAGCCCCTTCAGCCGATCACCGTCTTCTTGTGCAATGCCGCAAACCCAGCCTCGGTGACGCACCGATTCCGGCCTTGGGCACCTCGGGAAACACGATTCAAATCACGTTTCCAAAACTCGGTTAAGCTAGGAGTGCAGCTGACCGGTCGGCAAGCGTATCTTGGGGGGAGCCAAGAGTCGCCATTTGTGCCCGTACCCGGAGCTTGCGATAGACTTGACAAAGGGCGCTTGCACTGGCCGCACCAACCGGGAAACGCTCAGGATACGGAAGCTTCGGCAATGGAATCCAGATGAGGAAAGGGGCTATGCAGAAGGGGATCAGAGGGGGAGTCTGGCTTCGACATGCCGCAGTAGCGGTATTTTACTGTCTGTTGGTCACGGCAGTTCGACATATTTCCTTTTCACACTGGCTGATTCTGAGCGGCCTGTACTTGAGTGTGCTGTTGTTGAGCAGCTATCGGTACTGGCCCGCATTGATGCTGGGCGAGATCGCGTCCCTGGCGCACCTGAGCTACACATGCTCGGATAGATTCGGAGCGACCTGGGGTCTGTACAACCTGGTGCCATCACTCCTGCTGATCGCCCCCGTTGTCTGGTGGGCCCGCGAACGCGGTGGGATCTTCGCCAAGCCGCGCGGCGTGAATATCGGCACTCTGCTGCTGTCTGCCCTGGGCGTGGCGTTCATCATCACGATCAGGGCCATCGGCGCAATGATGATCACGAAGCTGCCGGCCGGGTATCCCACGATAGATTTCGAGTCCCTGGCCGCGAGATGGGTTCTGGGCAATTACCTTGGTGTATTGACGATCACGCCACTCGTGCTGCTCCTGCACCAGGAAATCGTTCATTCGAGCTGGACCGACCTGAAATCCAGATTCGCGCATAGTCGACTTGTCCGCGACGTGGCGTTCAGTCTGTTGCCCGTGCTGGCAGGGTTGGTCTGGGTCGGCCTGAGCACGGCTCCCGGCACCCAGATCAGGCAGGTCGCTCAAATCGCCATGTTCCTGCCCATCGTATGGCTGGCACTTCGCCATGGCTGGCACGGTGCCGCCGTGGGGGGCGCCGCCGCGAGCCTGGCCATCCTGGCACTGATGCCGCATCGCTACGATCACGACACCATCCAGGCCGAAATTGTCGTCGCCTTCGTCATATCGACGATGCTGCTGATGGGCGCACGCATCGCCATGCTTGATGGCCGGGTTCGCAACGAACAGTCGGAGATGCGCCTGGCCTTGTCACTGGCCCAGCGAAACACGGAACTCGGCGAAACGCAGCTGCGGATGACTTCCCAGACGCTGGAACAGATCGGATTGCTTGTTCACTCCGTTTGCTCGGTGCTGACAAACCGGCAACAACAGCCCTATGCCGTCAGCGATGACCGCAGTTATCACCACCTTGCCATGAACGCGAAAGATCAATTGTTCGGGCTCGCTGACAGCCTCTATCCCGTCGGTTGGGAGGAAAAAGGGCTTTCTTCCGCATTGCGCGAAGGACAGATTCCTCGTGCACTCGACAAGGCCGGCATCAGATACTGGTGTGATCTGCGAGGTCCGCTGAATCAGCTGTCATCTGCCTTGCAACTGGCAATCTACCGTCTGGTGTGCGATGCCATAGCGGATACCTGCTCCCGGAAACGGGCCGCCGCATTCAGTGTGCGCTTGCGTTGCGGCGAATATCGAGGCCGTCTGTGGGTGGTATTGAGGCTTGGATCCAAGGCTGACCAAGCCCGCTCCGCGGGCATTCCCTGGGATCAACTCATGCAGCATATTCTGCCGGCGGGCAGTGGCCGGGGTTTCCCATCCATACTCGACCGGGCCACTACCTTCGAAGGCTATGCCCGTGAGCGCTCCCTGCCCGATGGGCGACGAGTCAGCGTGCTGCTGTTTGATCCGCAGAGAACCGAAAACGAAAAGCCCAGCGGGGCGAAACCCCACTGAGCTTCTCTGCGCCACTTACTGAACGTGGCTGTTGCACTCGATCGGGTCACACGTTTCCGTCGTCGACTGCGTCGTTGCCCCGCTCACCTTGAGGTGGCTGTTGCACTCGACCGGGTCGCACGTGCCCGTCGTCGACTGCGTCGTTGCCCCGCTCACCTTGATGTGGCTGTTGCATTCGATCGGATCGCACGGGTCCGTCGTCGACTGCGTCGCCGCTGCAGTCACATTGACATGGCTGTTGCACTCGATCGGATCGCACGTTTCCGTCGTTGACTGCGTCGACGCTGCAGTCGCATTGACGTGGCTGTTGCACTCGATCGGATCGCACGTTTCCGTCTTCGACTGCACTGCCGCTGCAGTCGCCTTGACATGGCTGTTGCACTCGATCGGATCGCACGGGTCCGTCGTCGACTGCGTCGCCGCTCCACTCGCATTGACATGGCTGTTGCATTCGATCGGATCGCATGTACTCGCCGTCAATTGCACCATGCCATTGCTCAATGTCGCAGCCTTAATCAGGATGGTTCCGTCCTGATAAACCGTTGTCGGACTTGCCACCGATGCAGCGGTCGTCAGTTTGCGGATATTCACAGGATCCTGTGGTGTCGACACAAGTTGAGAAAAACGGCCAATGGGCAAGGTGATGAACTGTCCATTGACAGTACCCACGGCACCCACCACGTTGCCATTGGCGTCGTTGATTTGCACATATTTGACGCCGCCAAGCATGAACACATAAGCATGCCAGCTGGGGCTTGAGCTCGCATCCACGGTATTGGGCCACGCTTGCCCGAGCCCGGTGGATGGCATGCTGGCAGCCATAAGCGGGGTCGCCAGGCCAAACATCAGGAGTCCGGCAAATGCGGCACGACAAGACAGTTTATTCAACATGGTGTATCCCCTTTTCAGTAGGTGGTTGACGCTGAACGAATGTAGCACCCTGGTTTTGCAACACTGAACAACCAAACGGAAAAATGAGCTGGCCATCACCTTTTCACATTTCCGGATTTGATAACGGCATTGTCCGCATGCTTCTTGCTTTAATTCATTCCGCCGCATGCGGTGATCGGAATGTCCGGCAGATGCCCGTGTAAAAATCAATAGTTGCGGGAAACAGAAGATAATGCACCCAAAGACACCGTCCCGGAACCGTAGAGCACGACACACGCTACAATCCATCACTCCTGCCTTGCCAAGTTAAACGTCGTTTCGCCCATGCGCAATCCGCTGCAAGATCAACTACTCAAGGCTGGCCTGGTCAAGAAGAACCAGGTGGCAAAAGTCGTGCGCGAACAGGCAGCACGACGCAAGGACACCAAACCGGTACCGCCTGACATGCAGCAGGTCGACGCGCAACGCCTGCAAGCCGAGAAGGCCGAACGTGACCGCACCCTGGCAGCCGAGCGCAACGCGCAAGCACGCATCAACGAGGCGCTCTCGCAAATTCGCCAGATTATCGACATGCACAAGGTCGGCCGCGAGGGCGACATTGCCTACCGCTTCACCGATGGCAACAAGATCAGGGACGTGCTGGTAAACGAAGCGCTGCGGGCACAATTGGCCGCCGGCACGCTGGCAATCGTTCGTCACGGGGAAGCCTACGAACTGTTGCCGCGGACCGCTGCCGACAAGGTTCACGAGCGCGATGCCACGATGATCGTGCTCGATCATGGCCGCGCCGAAAACAACAGCGACAGCATCGCTGACGACGAGTACTACAAGCAGTTCGAAGTGCCGGACGACCTTATCTGGTAAGCGCCTTCAACGCGTTGGCTGCAGCAGATCCCAGCCATTCCCGTACAGATCTTCGAATACCGCCACGGTGCCATAGACTTCATGTCGCGGCTCTTCGCGAAAATGCACGCCGGCGGCACGCATTCGTTGCCAGTCGCGCTGGAAGTCATCTGTGTGGAGCAGCAGGAAGACGCGGCCGCCGGTCTGGTTGCCGATCCGCGAGACCTGTTCGGCCCCTTGCGCCTTGGCCAGCAGCAGGCGCGTTTCGCGCGAACCCGCTGGCGCCAGTTGGACCCAGCGCTTGTGTCCTTGATCGATGTCCTCGATCAGTTCGAAACCGAGGGCCTGGGTGTACCAGGCGATCGCTTCGTCGTAGTCGGCAACCAGCAGCGCCAGCGCACCCAGATACTGGGTCATGGCTTGTCCTGGAATGTGGGTAACGGGCCAAGCTCGAGCTGCAGTTTTCTCGACAGCTTCGCGCGTACCTCGACGTAGGCATCCAGCAGCAGCGCCCGCAACTCTCCCGTGGTGAAGCGCGACGGCTCGATGATGGAGACCCAGCGCGCCCGTGCCAGGTAGGGTGCAGGAACGACACCGGGCTGATCAGTCAGCTCGAGGAAACGCTCGTCCGCCACCTTGAACGCGAGACGACCGCCTTCGCGACCGTCCGCATGGGTCATCACGAACATCTTTCCGCCGATACTGAACACCAGGTTGTCACCCCACTTGATGTCGCGGGTCACACCCGGCCAGCCAGTGCAAAGCGCTTCAAGCTGCGCGACGGAGAGACCTGTGGATGGAGTTTTTCTCATGCGATGGCCCAGTCGATCCAGCGTGCATTGTGCAAGGTGCCGCAGGACCTGTCTGCCAGGCCAGTGGCATGCCGTATCGCAGCACGAATCGCATGCCGCGACATTACCGCTCGCATGTTCATCATGAATTGATGAGCATTTGGCATTGCAAACGAATGCTGCATTGCACACAATACGCAAAAGTATGGAGCTGACATGATCCCTGCCATCGACTTTTCCTCGCCCACCCGCCATGCCTCGCTGCCACCGCGCAGCAGTGAACGGTTCGCGCGCTCGCGCATGGCCCCAGCATCCGCTGGCGAGCCGGTACGCACCCACGATAACCGCAACCTGCTCTTGCGCACGATCGAACCGGGTGACGTGAGCGCGATGCAGCGTTGTTTCGCGCGACTGTCGCCGGGAGATATCCGCCGCCGCTTTCTGCATGCGATGGCCGAATTGCCTGCCCCCATGGCACAGCGACTGTGCAATATCGATCCCGCGCTGGAAACCGCCTGCGTGTTGATCGACGAATCGGTACAGCCAGCCGAGATGCGTGGCGTAGGCCGGATTTACGTCGACGAGGCCACCGACAGCGCCGAATTCTCGGTGCTGGTGGAGCACGACTGGGGCCGCCTTGGCCTTGGTGCCCTGCTGATGCAGCACCTGGTCGACGACTGCCGTCGCCGTGGCCTTGCCGAACTGTGGGGCTATGTGCTGATGGAAAACCGTCCGATGCTGCAGTTGTGCCACGAACTGGGCTTCACCCGGCGCCTGATCCCGGATGAGCCCGGCATCCAGCTGATTTCGCTGCGGCTGTAATCGCTGCCGGTTCAAGCCACCGGGCGTCGACCGACGCCTCAGTCAAGCATCACGACAGCCCATGATGGCTGTCGCGTTACACTTGCCCGCTTTCCCCGGCGCGGCTCGATGGCGGCGCCCTGAACCCGCGCTCTCTATGTCCAGCAGCCCGATCAAACACCCACCCCTGCCAACCACACCCAGGCAACGCCGCTACTGGGCCCCCACGCATGGCTCGGCGCGAGCACTGCTGATCGCCGAGACGGCGCGCTCGCACGACGGCCTGCTGGTAGCGGTAGCCCGCGATACCCAGCGTGCGCAGGCGCTGGAGGCGGCGTTGCGCATCTTCGCCGGCAACTTGCCGATCCTGCATTTTCCGGACTGGGAAACCCTGCCCTACGATGCGTTCAGCCCGCACCCGGAAATTGTCTCGCAGCGCATAGCCACGCTCTACCAGCTGCCATCGGTGAAGCGCGGCGTGCTGGTGGTGCCGGTGGCCACGCTGATGCAACGAATCGCACCACGCGCGCACATCACCGGCTCCGGCCTGGTGCTGAGCAAGGGCCAGAAGCTGGATATCGTCGCCGAGCAGCGCCGGCTGGAAGCAGCCGGTTACCGCAACGTGCCGCAAGTGACCGAGCCCGGCGACTTCGCCGTACGCGGTGCGCTGATCGATATCTTCCCGATGGGCACGGCCGAGCCATATCGCATCGAGCTGTTCGATGACGAAGTCGAAACCATCCGCAGCTTCGACCCGGAAACACAACGCTCGCAACAGCAAGTAGACAAGATCGACCTGCTGCCAGCGCGCGAATTTCCGCTGACCGACGCAGCGGCAAAGGAATTCCGCGGCAATCTGCGCGAGCGCTTCCCGATCGACGTGCGTCGCTGCCCGCTGTATCAGGACATGAAGGAAGGCGTCACGCCAGGCGGCATCGAGTATTACCTGCCGCTGTTCTTCGCCCGGACCGCCACCCTGTTCGATTATCTGGCCGATGACGCCATGTTCCTGCTCGGCGAAGGTGCGGGTGAGGCTGCCGACCAGTTCTGGACGCAAACCGTCGAGCGCTACGACCAGCGCGCCCACGACATCGAGCGACCGGTATTGCCGCCTGCCGAGTTGTACCTGCCGCCAGAGCAGTTGCGCGAACAACTCAACCAGCGCCTGCGCATCGAGATGGTGGATGGCGGTCACGAACACGCCGTGGCCACCGGCACGCAACCGGCGCCGGAGTTGACGCTGAACCGCAAGGGAGAGGAGCCGGGTGCCGCGCTCAAGCACTTCCTGTCCAGTTACCCGGGCCGCGTGCTGATTGCCGCGGACTCGGCCGGTCGCCGCGAAGCACTGATCGAGACACTGGCGACCGCCGACATGCGGCCGCAAAACGTCGACACATGGCAAGCCTTCCTGCAGGCCGGCGACACCACGGCAGCGGCTTCGACAGCGATGCCTTTCGCCATCACCATTGCCTCGCTGGAACAGGGCTTTGCGCTGACCAAGCCTGCGATCACCGTGCTTACCGAGCGCGAGCTGTATGGCGAGCGCGTGCGCAGCGAACGCGACCGCAAGCGTCGCCGTGGCACGGCGCGGGACCCGGAAAGCATCATCCGCGACCTGACCGAACTCACCCTCGGCGCACCGATCGTGCACGTCGATCATGGCGTCGGTCGTTATCAGGGCCTGGTCTCGATGGATGTGGGCGGCATGGATGGCGAATTCCTCACCATCGAATACGCCAAGGGCGACAAGCTGTATGTGCCGGTATCGCAGCTCGGCCTGGTCAGTCGCTACTCCGGCACCGCGCCGGAACTGGCACCACTGCATTCGCTGGGCGGCGATGCGTGGGAGCGTGCACGCAAGAAGGCCGCGGAGAAAGTGCGCGACGTGGCCGCCGAACTGTTGGCGATCTATGCACAACGGCAGGCGCGCGGCGGCGAGTCGATGCCGATCGACCGCCCGCTGGTGGAGGAATTCGGTTCCAGCTTCCCGTTCGAGGAAACCCCCGATCAGGAAACCGCGATCGAGGCGGTGCTCGGCGATCTCGCCGCACCGCGCGCGATGGACCGGGTGATCTGCGGCGACGTCGGCTTCGGCAAGACCGAAGTAGCCTTGCGTGCCGCGTTCGCCACCGCCACCGCCGGCAAGCAGGTCGCCGTGCTGGTGCCGACCACCCTGCTCGCCCAGCAGCACTTTCGCAATTTCGCCGACCGTTTCGCCGACTGGCCGGTACGTGTGGACGTGTTGTCGCGCTTCCGCTCCGGCAAGGAAGTGACCGAGGCGCTGAAACGCTTGGCCGATGGCCAGATCGACGTCATCGTGGGCACCCACAAACTGCTGATGCCGGATGTGAAGTTCAAGAATCTCGGCCTGGTCATCGTCGACGAGGAACAGCGTTTCGGCGTACGCCAGAAGGAGCAGCTGAAAAAGCTGCGCGCCGAGGTCGACCTGCTGACGATGACCGCCACGCCGATCCCGCGCACGCTGAACATGGCGATGGCCGGGCTGCGCGACCTGTCGCTGATCGCCACGCCGCCGGCACACCGTTCGGCGGTGCGCACCTTCATCTCGGCGTGGGACCGGGCCACCATCCGCGAGGCACTGCAGCGCGAGCTGTCCCGTGGCGGCCAGGTGTACTTCCTGCACAACGAGGTGCAGAGCATCGAGCGCATCGTTCGCGAACTGGAAGAACTGGTACCCGAAGCACGTATCCGCATCGCGCACGGCCAGATGCCCGAGCGCGAACTGGAAAGTGTGATGGCCGACTTCCACCGCCAGCGCTTCAACGTGCTGGTGTGTACCACGATCATCGAAACCGGCATCGACATTCCCACCGCCAACACCATCATCATCAACCGCGCCGACCGCTTCGGCCTGGCCCAGTTGCACCAGCTGCGCGGCCGTGTGGGTCGCTCGCACCACCGCGCCTACGCCTACCTGGTGGTGCCGGATCGCAAGTCGATCACCGCCGACGCACAGAAGCGGCTGGAAGCGCTGGCCTCGCTGGAGGAACTTGGCGCCGGCTTCACCCTGGCCACCCACGACCTGGAAATCCGCGGCGCCGGCGAACTGCTCGGCGACGAACAATCCGGCCAGATCCAGGAAATCGGTTTCGGCCTGTACACCGAACTGCTCGACCGCGCCGTGCGGGCACTGAAATCCGGCAAGGTGCCCGATTTCGACCTCAGCAGCGAACATGAAACCGAAGTCGAGCTGCACCTGCCTGCACTGATTCCAGACGACTACCTCGGCGACGTGCATGCGCGGCTGACCCTGTACAAGCGCATTGCCAGCGCTCGCAGCGAAGATGACCTTCGCGACCTGCAGGTGGAGATGATCGACCGGTTCGGCCTGCTGCCGGATGCCACCAAGCAGCTGTTTGCGGTGGCCAGCCTGAAACTCATGGCCACGCCGCTGGGTATTCGAAAACTTGATTTCGGCGCCAACGGCGGACGCATCGTGTTCCGCGAGAAACCCGAAGTCGATCCGATGCTGATCATCAAGCTGATCCAGCAGCTGCCACGCGTCTACAAGCTCGACGGACAGGACAAGCTGAAGATCATCCTCGACCTGCCCGGCGCCAGCGAACGCATCCGCAGCGCGCAGGAAGTGCTGGTTCTGCTGGGAGCACGCCGGCCGCATTGAGCAGGCAATACCGGCATGAGGGATGCAGTTTCACGATGTGACCCTGCGCGGCCGTATTGGCCCATGTCGGTTGTTCCGCGATCCCGCGCAGTGACGCCGTTGCATGCCGGCACCCCTTCGCATGCAGCGCCACATCCTGTCACAATATATTGGCACGAGTCGTGCTTATTCTATCGTGCAGGTTCGCACCACATCAGCGGCAGAACGCGCCTTCCAGGGATGGCGGTGCTCGCAACACGGATGCCGACGGGTGCATGGCACGAACCTCATCAACACCGGAGATACAGTCCAAGAGCGCCACTTGAACCACCAGTCCCGCGCAAGCATGGCGGAACACGGAGGGTGAAATGCAGATGTCGATCACATGGCCAACACCCGTCCGCCGCCGGCGGCAAGGGTACGGCTTTGTGCTCGTCTTGCTATGGCTCTGGTTTGGTGCCGCGCATGCCGCGTCCATGCCACTCAATGGCGCCTGGCGCGAAGTGCACGCCGGCGACACCGCGCAAAGCGTGCTGGATGACTACAAAGCCGGCCACCTGAAGAGTTTCGATCCATCGATGCTGCACCAGTTCCCTCGTGGTCAACAGGGCACCTGGGTGGTAATCGCAGCCCAGCCGCCCTGGGACAACGAAGAACGCGTACTGAGTATCTACCCGCCGTCACTCGGCGCAATCAGCGTGATCGAGAACGGGCAACTGCATCGCCTGGCCATGGACGACTTCGGCTCGTACCAACATGGCCACGGACGCCTGGCATGGCGGATACCCCTGACCCAGGCCGCATCCGCTCCGATCCTGCTTCGCTTCGAACCGTCAGCGACGATCAGCTCACCGGTGCAGTTCCGGATCGAACCATGGGCTGAGTACATGCAAAGCGATGCCCAGTGGCTGGTGTTTGCCAGCGCCTGCTTTGCAACGATGCTGGCGATGGTGCTGATGGCACTGTGCTTCGGCTTGATGCTGCGCGACGTCACCTATGCCTGGTACGCCGGCTACATCGTCTGTTATGCCCTGATCCAGGGTGTGCAGACCGGTTTTGTATTTCACCCGCTGCAATGGCAATGGCTATCCGGTGAGGCATGGATGGTCGGCTCGGCCGCGGTGGCACTTTCGGTCGCCTTCGCCTCGCTGTTCATGATGCGATTCTGCGATTTGCAACGACATGTGCGGGCGTTGTGGGTACCGATCATGGCCGTGGCAGCGGGCATGATCCAGCTGGTGCTGATGCGCTGCAGTGGCGTGCCTCTGTTGATCAACGTAGCCCAGACCCTGCTCAATCCCCTGTTGATGATCGGCGCATTGCTTCTTTTGGTGGCGGCTATTGTTGCCGCAGCGCGCGGTTCGCGGCAGGCATGGTTCTTCCTCGCCGGCTGGACACCCCTGCTGTTGCTGACCGCGATGTCCAGCGCCCAGGTCAACGGCGCCCTGCCGGAACTGGCCTGGCTCAACGATGCCAGCCTCGCTGCGGGGGCCTTCGAGGCGCTGGTGCTGTCGCTGGGTCTGGCCGACCGTGCGCTGCAACTGCGCCAGGATCGCGACACCGTGCAGGTGCTCGCCAACCAGGATGCCCTCACCGAAGCGCTCAATCGCCGGGCGTGGAGTGAGCGTGCCAGCGCCATGCTCGCCAACGGCGCATCACGACCGCTCGCACTTCTGTTCCTCGACCTGGATCACTTCAAGCTGCTGAACGATCTTCATGGCCACAATACCGGCGACCGCGCCCTGGTTGCCGTCAGCAATACGTTGAAGACCGAATTGCGTCCGGCGGATCTGTTCGGCCGCTACGGCGGCGAGGAATTCATCGCCCTGCTCGACAGCACCGCTGCCGAGGAGGCCATGCAGGTGGCCACGCGCCTGTGCCGGCGCGTGCACCGACTTGAGATACCCGTGCGTGACGACCAGCAGATGCTGAGCATCAGTATCGGCATCGCGATGTATCGCCACGGCGATACGCTGGAGTCACTGATCGAACGCGCCGACCAGGCGATGTATCGCGCCAAGCTGCATGGGCGCAATCGTGTCTGCATGGATGAGCTCAGTGCCGCACCAGCCATACGGCCCACCAAGCCACGCTTGCACGTGGTGACGAAACGACGCGACGACAGCTGACGGCCCCAGGCCCGATACTCAGCCTGCGGCAAGCGCCCGTGCCCCGGCCACCACCTCGGCCTCGCCCGGCAGCACCAGCAGCGCCGCACCGGCCAGCGGGGTGAAGGTGTCGGCCCCCACCACGCGATGCAACGGCGTGGCGCCGCAGCCGCCCTCGACGATGGCGGTGATCACGCCCTCGCCCACCCCGGCACTCTTGCGCCCCTCGTCCAGCACCAGGATGCGTCTGGCGCTCGATGCCTGCGCCACGATGAAGGCATCGTTGAGCGGTGCCAGCCAGCGCAGGTCGACCACGCGCACCTGCCAGCCCAGTTCCTTTTCGATCGTGCGCGCGGCACGCAGCGCCATCGGCACGCCGTTGCCGAAGGTGATTACCACCAGATCGTTCGCCGCCTCGTTGTAGATCCGGCCCTCGCCCAAAGTCATCGCCCGGTCCGGTGCCGGATAGTCGAACTGCCACTGGCCATCACCGGCCTCGTACAGATCCTTGGTCATGTACAGCGCGATCGGTTCGAGGAAGGCACAGACTCGGCCGTCCACTTTCGCCAGCGCCATCATCGTGCGCAACATCATCGCCGCATCGTCGCCGCGGCTTGAACAGCCCACCACCAGACCGGGAATGTCACGCAGCGCCGTGATCGAGTTGTCGTTGTGGAAGTGCCCGCCGAAGCCCTTCTGGTAACCCAGCGACGCCACGCGCATCACCATCGGATTGCGGTACTGGTCGTTGGAGAAGAACTGCAGCGAGGCTGCCTCGCCGCGAATCTGGTCGCAGGCGTTGTGGAAGTACGCCAGGTACTGGATCTCCGGCAGCGGCAGCATGCCCATGTTGGCGTAGCCTTGGGCCAGGCCAAGGATCATCGTCTCGTCGAGCAGGGTGTTGAACACGCGGCTGCCCTTGAAGGTCTTGTTCAAACCCTTGGTGACGGTATACACGCCACCCTTCTGCGCCACATCCTCACCGAACAGCAAGGCCTCGGGATATTTCGCCAGCAGGTCGTGCAGCGCCTGGCCGATCTGGATCGCCAGATGCCGTGGCGGCAGCTTCTCCGGCAACTTCGCTTCGCCGCCGAAAACGGCAAGGCGCTTGTCGGCATAATCCGCACGCGTTGCCTCGGCCTTCACGGCCGTCGGCGTGTACGGCGCCAGCGGCTTCATCACGTCGTCCAGCGAGGTCAGCCGATGGCGCGAATCCGCATCTTCCGCGGCGGCGAAGCAACGCTTGCGGGTGGCCTCGTAAAGATTCAGCAGGTCGTCCTTCGAATACAGGCCCGATTCCAGCGCGATCCCCGCCGAGCGCAGCAGCGGGTCGGTCGACTCCACCGCGAACAGTTCCTCGATGCTGCGCCACTCGATCTCGAAATCAGTGCCGGCATGACCCATCACTCGGGTGGTCTTCAGATGCAGGAAGGTCGGTCGGCGCGTCGAGCGGCAATGTTCCACCGCACGCTGGACCTGGGCGTAGCCTTCGGCCAGATCGAGGCCATCGGCAAAGAAGTAGTCGAGGTTGGCGCGGTGCTGGTAATTGTTCGCCACCCAGCCGCTCGGCGTCTTCACCGAGATGCCGATGCCGTTGTCTTCGCACACGAACAGCACGGGCGCCGGCAGCTTCTGGTAGGCGGTCCATGCCGCGGTATTGAACGCGGTCTGCGCGCTGGCGTGGTTGCTGGAAGCGTCACCGAACGAGCAGATGGTGATGCTGTCGTCGGGAATCGGCAGCTGATGGCCGATCCGGCGCGCCTGCTCGATCGCCACCGCGGTGCCCAGCGCCTTGGGCAGGTGCGAGGCGATCGTCGATGTCTGCGGCAGCACCCACAACGGCTTGCTGCCCCACACCTTGTGACGGCCACCTGAGGCCGGGTCATCCTTGCTGGCGGCAAAGCTCAACGCCGAATCCATCACCGGATCCATGCCGGGAATCTTGCGGAAGCGCTCGGCCATGAAGCCGCCGGAGCGATAATGCAGGAAGGCCGGGTCGGTATGCCGCGCCAGCCGCGCCACCATCGCATTGCCTTCGTGGCCGGACGAGCCGATGGTGTAGAACACCTTGTTCTGCACGCGCAACACGCGCGCCATCAAATCGAGGTGGCGCGAGATCAGCTGAGATTCCAGCAGTTCCCGAAAACCCTTCGCGTCCAGCGCACTGCCCGGCAACACCGCATCGTTGTCGCACGGCACGGCGCGCACTTCGCCATGCCACAACTGCACGAATTCGATGAAGTTCTGGTCGACGACCTCGGCACGGTTGAAACCCTTGTGGCGAGCGCTGATGGCAAATGGAATGGCAGTCATGGCGAGTTCGTGTGGATGTGGACAAGCGGCCGCAAGGCGGCCATCAATGGGACGAAACAACCGGCAGGCTGAAGGTCGACGGCGCCAGTGCCAGCAGTGTGGCGGCACGGGCAAGATCCTTTTCGCGCCCGAAGCTTTCGAACAGTCGGATCTGGTCGTCGATGGATGGCACGGGCACGGCCAGACCATTGACGCCGACCAGAACCAGACGTCCGTAATGCACCGGCTGCCAGCCACCGGCGGCATGCAGTTCAAGCGCGCCCATCACTTCGACGGGTGCGCCGGGAAAACTGAAACGGGCGAAATGCGAGCGGAACAGTTGACTGTCGGCCGGCGTGAAGGCGGGTTCGCGTCGCTCCGCCCACACCCCCATCAAGGCGTCGGCATCGACGCGTGATGTCAGCACATCGACGTCGGCTGCGCTGGTCTCGGCGCCCAGCAACAACGCGGCGGCGCTGCCGATCAAGCACCACGGATCGACACAATGCACATGCATATCCGGCACGATCTCGGCCAGTGTGGTGTACAGCGCGGGCGACAGGTGGCTCATGCGCGACGGCGCTTCCAGGCATCGCGACTCTGACCCCACAAGTCCGCCACTTCGCCAGGGAAAGGCATCTCGACCCGCTTCTGGATCGTCGAACCCAGCCGGCGTGCGACCGCCTGCGAAGCATGATTATCGGGATCGATGCAATGGATCACCTCAGTCCAACCCAGATGGCCAAAGGCCCAATCGATCGCCATCGTCGAACCTTCGCTGGCATATCCCCTGCCCCACGCATCACGCAGCAAACCCCAGCCCACTTCCGTGCCGGGCCAGCCTTCAGGGCACCAGGGACCCAGTCTGCCGATCCAGTGGCCGCTGCTCTTTTCGATCACCGAAAACATGCCAAAGCCCTGGATGGCCCATGCGCCGGCCATGCAAAGAAACCCGCGCCATGCGGTGGCACGCGTTTGCGGGCCACCAATGTAACGCGAACTTCCTTCGTCACCCATCAGCGTGGCCCAGCCCTCGAAGTCCTCTGCCCGGGTCGGGCGCAGGATCAGGCGATCGGTTTCGAGGTGAATGTCCGGGATCTGCACGGCGTGTTCCTGAAGTGCTTTGCCAGCCCCCCACTCGGCATGAGCAGAGGGGCGGCGGGATTTCAGAACGCGTTGATGCCGGTCAACTCGCGACCGACCACCAACTCATGCACGGTCTCGGTGCCTTCGTAGGTGATGACCGACTCCAGGTTCAGCGCATGGCGGATCGCGCCGTGCTCGGTGGTGATGCCGGCGCCACCGAGGATGTCGCGGCACTGGCGTGCGATGTCGATCGCCATGCGGCAGTTGTTCCACTTCGCCAGCGACACCTGGGTCGGCTGCATCTTGCCAGCGTCCTTCAGACGGCCGAGCTGCAACGACAACAGCTGCGCGGTGGTGATGCGCCGGGCCATGTCCGCCAGCTTCAATTGCACCGCCTGGTTCGACGACAACGGGCGACCGAACAGGATGCGCTCGGCGGTGTAGTCGAGTACTTCCTTCAGGCAGGCCTGCGCCGCGCCGATCGGGCCCCAGGTGATGCCGTAGCGTGCCTGGGTCAGGCAGCCCAGCGGCCCCTTCAGGCCCTTCACATTGGGCAGCCGCGCACTGTCCGGCACGCGCACGTTGTCGAAGAACAGCGCGCTGGTGACCGACGCGCGCAGGCTCATCTTCTTGTGGATTTCCTGTGCCTTGAAACCGGCGGTATCGGTCGGCACCACGAAGCCCTGAATGCCGTCTTCCGTCTGCGCCCAGACGATCGCGATGTGTGCCAGGTTGCCGTTGGTGATCCACATCTTGGCGCCATTGATGACCCAGTCGCCGCCATTCTTCTTCGCATGCGTCTTCATGTTGGCCGGATCGGAGCCGCCATGCGGTTCGGTCAGGCCGAAGCAGCCGATCACCTCGCCGGCCGACATCCGCGGCAGGTACTGCTTTTTCTGCTCTTCGCTGCCGTAGGCGAAGATCGGGTACATGCACAGCGAACTCTGCACCGAGGCGAAGCTGCGCAAGCCCGAATCGCCGCGCTCCAGCTCCTGGCAGATCAGCCCGTAGCTGACACCGTTCATGCCGGCGCCGCCGTATTCCTCGGGAATCGTGGCGCCAAGCAGGCCCAACGCCGCGATCTCGGGAATCAGCTCCTTCGGGAAGCGTCCCTGGTCGAAGCAGTCGCCGATGATCGGCAGCACCTTCTCGTCGACGAAACGGCCGACGGAATCCTGCACCATGCGCTCCTCGTCGCTGAGCAATGAGCGGACATCGTACAGATCTAGCGGATTCAGGCTGACGGCCATGGACACTCCGGAACGGGCTGCGTAAAAACCGTTATTGTAGCGCGGTGCGGGGTCGTCTACCCGCGTTTTCACCGCAGAATCGCATCGCTCCACAACCATCACACATGCTGGAATCCCATGTTGAAAGGTGTCCTGCTTGGCTTCCTGGCTTTCGCCGCCTACGCTTTCAGCGACGCCTTCGTGAAGTCCTTGCGCGGTTCGCTGCCCGCCTACGAGGCCGTGTTTTTCGGCGCCGCGCTGGGCCTGAGCGCGTTGCCCTTCATCAAGGATCGCGGTGACCGCTGGAGCGAAGTGGTGCGGGCGCAGCGCCAGGGACTTTATCTGGTGCGCGCCGTCGCCAGCGCGGTCGGCAGCATCTCGGCGGTGATTGCCTTTACCGCCCTGCCCATGGCCGAAGCCTTTGCGTTGATCTTCCTGCTGCCGATCTTCGTCACCATTCTGTCGGTGCTGATCCTGAAAGAGCATGTCGGCTGGCGCCGATGGTCAGCCGTGGTGGCCGGTTTCATCGGCGTGCTGGTGGTATTGCGCCCGGGTTTTCGTGCGCTCGGCATCGGTCATCTCGCGGCGATCATCTGCGGTCTCAGCGGCGCCATCTCGATGATCGCCTTGCGCCTGGCCGGTCCCCACGAAAAACGCGTCAGCCTGTTTGGCGCCGGCATCATCGGTTCGATGGCGGTATCCGGCGTATTGATGCTTGCCGACTTCCACTGGCCACAGTCGGGGCAGTGGGCACTGCTGCTCGGTTACGGCCTGCTTTCCGCGCTGGGCTCGGTGCTGCTGGTGCTCGCCACCCGCCTTGCCCCCGCCAACCACGTCGCACCCACGCAGTACAGCCAGATGCTGTGGGCAGTGCTGCTCGGCTACGTCGTGTTCCACGACCAACTCGACTGGCCGATGGCCATCGGCATCGCCATCATCCTCGGCGCCGGCTTGTTCACGTTCGTGCGCGAGGAGCAGGTGACACGATGGTGGCGGCGAACACGATTGGTCTGAACAGTCAGGCGCCGTGTTGGCTGCAGCGGTTGTCGAAACGACGGCGGAACATTTGCATGCAGCCTGTTCCCCGCAAACCCCGACACCTTGTCGGAGCGACTTCAGTCGCGATAGCTCTCATGCCAGCCAACCGGGAGACGTCGCGGCTGATGCCGCTCCAACAAGTGTCTGATCGCCCGCGTCCTGCTGGAGCGCACCCTGTACGCGATGCACTTGGTTTGCCTGCGGATGGCCATCGCCATCGAGATATCCCGCAGCATCGCCAACGTGGTCGTCGGGCGGCGCGGTGAGACCTTCCGCCGCCGGCTCGAATGAATGGGCATGGAGGACTGCTGCTGGCGAAAGCTATACGCCCTGGACCGCGAAAATCCGGGAACGGGTAGTGTCGAGACGAAGTTGCTTGAGTGGTGCGTACTCGGTCGATGACATGTCAGCAACCTCAAAGAACCGGTGTCTCAGTATGACGGCAACGCTGGAGTTGAGCGGCGGCGCCGCCGCCCGTCCCGAACGAGAGATTGGCATTCAGCTCCACCCAAGCGATTTGACTGCATCCGCGACGATTGCGGCTGCAGCAACACCCGCAATCCATGCCAGCACTTTTACGGAGTTGGCCTACTTGCCCACGCGCAAACCAGGCGGGCCCTTCATCAGGGACGCCGCAGCGGCAGCGAGGTGATGATGAGCAGTGCGCCGAGCGCGACGAACAGCCAGAAGAACACGATGCCGGAGTACCAGACCGACAGCAGACCCGTCACGATATAGAACAGACCGATCAGGTCGCTGACGAAGAATGCGCCACGCTCACCTCGACGGGCGCGCCACCATGCCCATACGCATAGCGCGCCGAACACGATCATGCAGCCGCTGACAAAATGCCAGACCAAGATGATCACCTTGACGTCGTGCGCGTCGAGTGGCTGTTTGCCCAGCTCGATGGCGAGCCTCGCCGCGTGCGAGTCGTGGCCGAAAGCACCCAACGCGATGACCAGCGCCGTCAGCAGAAAAAGAGCCGAAGCGATCGTGCGCAACATGGGCCTCTCCAAATTGGCAAACTGTGGATTTGCGCGCCTGAAGCTTGAGCCAACCGGCGCAGTGCCTGTGCAGCGGGCTGGCGTCTGCTTGAGCGAATAGCCGAACAGTCAGGTACCTGGCTGTGATTGCGGGGCATCCAGCTCCAGCTGGCCGAACCGTGAAGCAGTAAAAGCACTGACCGCGAGCGCTACCGCAAAAATTGCAACAAACACCAACCAGCTGAAGAAGCGAAAGCCCAACACAACCGATAATGCAGCGAGAACCGACGACAGGGCGCGGAGCGGCATGGACAGCGCGGGCTGGGTGTACCTGAATCGCACATGCGCGCCGCAAGCCGGACACAAATGTTGTGCCGACCCACTCAATAGCCACACGCGAGTGAAAGAAACCAGGTACTTCTTGCAGTTTGGACAATTCATGTGATTGCCTCAATGCTGGAGTTGGGCGTCGGCACTGCCGTCCGCCTCGGGCGGGATCTTAAACCTCACCCCGGCACATTGCACGCTGCTCTTCACGAAACGCGCGTGCCCCTTCAACGCCACCTGTCGAGCAGGCCGATTCGCAGGCCTTGTCGCAAGCACGGCCATGCGAGCGGCGGCCCTTGTTGCCATGGCTGAACTCCTCCACGGGAAAGTTCAAGCCGCAAATTGAACAAGCCTTCCCGGATATGTCAGCCATGTGGAAGTCCGGGCACAGCATGAACCGTTGCGAATCCAACGCCTTGAGGATGTATTGCGTTGCACGGCAGCATTGAGGGTGCAACGGGAGCAAAAACGCCGTGGCGGTTGGAATCAGGTGCATGCACGGGTGCGCTCCGATGCACCAGGGCAACAGAGTACGGCTCGGCGCTTGCCCGCTTCGCAACGGAATGAAAGCAGACCATCAAGCTGCCATCATCTGACCCGGCCTCACCGGTTACTCACCCCATGCGGCACATGCCCGGTAGCCACATGCTTGCGTGCCGACTCCACATTGGCCGGGGAGTCGTCGAAAAAGATGTCGGCGCCGAACGCGTCGAGGAACGGCCCCTTGTCGCGGCCACCGAGGAACAAGGCCTCGTCGATGCGCACGCCCCACTTGCGCAGGGTCAGGATCACCCGTTTGTGCGCCGGCGCAGAGCGGGCCGTGACGAGCGCGGTGCGGATCGGGGAGTCCTCCGCCGGAAATGCCGTTTGCAGGTGATGCAACGCCGTCAGGAAACCGCGGAACGGCCCCACCGAGAGCGGTTCGCCGGCGTGCTCGGATTCATTGCGGTGGAAGGCCTCCAGCCCCTCCTCACGGGATACGCGCTCGCCTTCATCGCCGAACAGCACGGCATCCCCATCGAAGGCGATGCGCAGTTGTTCGCTGGCGCGCGGTGGCGCAGTGCTGGGCAGGATGGTGGCGGCGGCCACGCCAGCGACCAATGCCCGGCCCACGTCTTCGGCGTTGGCCGAAAGAAACAGATCGGCCTTGAACGGTGCGATGTAATCCGAGGTCGGCGCCCCGCTGGTGAATGCGGCGCGACTGATTTGCAGGCCGTAGTGCTGGATCGCGTTGAAGATGCGCAGGCCGGTGTCACCCGAATTGCGCGACAGCAGAATCACTTCCACCGGCGGCACATCGCCAGCCAGCTTGTTCAGGCCCAGCAGCTTTTGCACCAGCGGAAACGCCACGCCCGGCTTCAGGATCTCGTCCTCGTGTTCGATCTGGAAGCTGCGATACGCATCGAGACCGTCGCGCTCGAACAG
The DNA here is from genome assembly GCA_035564915.1 of Rhodanobacter sp. Classification (GTDB taxonomy): domain Bacteria; phylum Pseudomonadota; class Gammaproteobacteria; order Xanthomonadales; family Rhodanobacteraceae; genus Rhodanobacter. The sequence goes on along the minus strand of DATMTH010000024.1, from coordinate 46,654 downwards.
CGCATGACTGTCGCCGAGGTCGAACAGCGCGCGCGAGGAGATCGCCACCACGAGGCGGTTGTCGCTGGATGAGGCGGGGTCGTGGCTGGAAGCGAGATTGGGCATACCGGGAATCTACCGCATTGGGCAAGGAGTGAGTGAAGAAGTGTGGGAGAACACCGGCACCTGCCCTTCTGTCGCTTCCCACTTTTCTTCACTCACTGCGCCGTTTCACTCCGCCGCAAACTGTTCATCGAGAATGCGTTGCTCCAGATTGTGCTCCGGATCGAAAAGCAGGCGCACACCCTGATCACCCGATTGGCGGATCGCCACCGTACGCACGTCGCGCACTTCGTGGAAGTCTGCGGTGGCACTGACTGGCCGCTTGGCCGGGTCGAGCACGCGCAGAATCACTTCGGTGCGATGCGGCAGGATCGCACCGCGCCAGCGGCGTGGACGAAACGGGCTGATCGGGGTCAGCGCCAGCACATTCGCATCCAGCGGCAGGATCGGACCATGCGCCGACAGGTTGTAGGCGGTGGAGCCAGCCGGGGTGGAAACCAGGATGCCGTCGCACACCAGGGTTTCCAGTTTCACCGTGTCATTCAGCATCACCTCCAGATGTGCCGCCTGGTTGCTCTGCCGCAACAGCGAGACTTCGTTGAAGGCGAGCTTGCTGTATTCGGTGCCATCCGCGGCGACAACCCGCATCTGCAACGGAAACAGCGACGCGGTATGCGCACGCTCCACCCGCTCGGCCAGCCCTTCGAGCCGGTGCTTGTTCATCAGGAAGCCGACCCGGCCCAGCTTCATGCCATATACCGGCACCTCAAGCGCGCGATGGGCATGCAAGGTGCGCAGCATGAACCCGTCACCGCCCAACGCCACGATCAGTTCGGCCTGGTCTACCGGCACGTCGCCGTAGCGATCGACCAGCCTGCGTCGCGCCTGCTGGGCCACGCTGGTGTCGCTGGCAACGAAGGCAAAACGCATACGCGGCACTCCTGCCTTGGGGAATCAGTCCAGATTACACAGCATGAAGGCGCAAGACCACGCTGGATCTTGCGCCTTCGTTTATCCACACCGCCGGTGTGGGCCTCGATCAGCTCAACGGCACCTGCGCCAGCTGGGCCAGGCGACGGACGGCGACCGAGGCGATCGGGTAATCCGCATTCTGGGTGAGGATTTCGGCCAGCATGCTGCGGGTGTGCTGCAAGGTGGGGTCGTCGCGTTGCAGCCAGGCCTGTACCGGCGACACGTCCTTGCTGCCCTTGTCCAGCGCCAGCACTTGCAGCACCAGCGCACGGTGCTGGTGGTTGAGTTCGTCCAGCAGCGAGCCACGCGCCTGCGCATGCCAGTGACCCTCCACCGGCAGCGCCTCGATCTGACCACGCAACCACTCCAGATCCAGCGCCTCGCCCAGCTCGAAGAACACCCGTGCCACCTGTTCCATCGGCTGGCCACCCTGCTGGGCGACCTCGACCATGTCCAGCGCGGCACGCAGATCCGGCATGCGGGCCAACCGCTGCGCCAGCTCGCCGGGCATGCCGAGACCTTCCCATTTCTCCTGGGTGCAGGAGAAATCGCCCTTGCCGGTCGGGGTGAGCACCTCGGGCAAGACCTTGCGCAGCGCCGATACACCATCCTGATAACGCTCGACGTTCTCGGCGATGTCCAGCGAACCGCCGGGACGATTGAGCAACCAGCGGGTCATGTGCCGCAGCAGCGACCAGATCTGCTTGATCGCATCGATCTGGGTGTCCTCGGCGATCTTGCTGTCGAGTGCCTCGATCAAGGCCCACAACTGGCGCGCATCGAGAATTTCACGCGCCGCCGTATAAGCCTTGGCAATCGCCGCCGGGCCCTGCCCGGTATCTTCCTGCATGCGCATCATGAAGGTGGCGCCCATGCGGTTGATCGTCGAGTTGGTCACCGCGGTGGCGATGATCTCGCGCTTCAGCCGATGGCGCTGCATGTGCTCGGCATACTTCTCATGCAGCGGCGCCGGGAAGTAGCGCACCAGCTCCTTGGACAGGTACGGATCTTCCGGCACGTCCGAGCCCAGCAACTGCTGGAACAGACGGATCTTGTCGTACGACAGCAGTACCGAAAGCTCCGGCCGGGTCAATCCCAGTCCGCGCGTCTTGCGCTCGGCCAGCTCGGTCTCCGAAGGCAGGTTCTCGACCTGACGATCCAGCGTGCCTTCGAGTTCCAGCGTGCGGATGAAATGCGCCATCGAGCCGATCCGGCCGACCGACTGGTGCTCCATCAGGGTGATCGCCTGGTTCTGCCTATAGTTGTCCCACAACACCAACTGGCCAACCTCATCGGTCATCGATGCCAGCTGGATATTGCGTGCCTCGTCGGTCAACTCGCCACGCTGCACGGCGTCGTTGAGCAGGATCTTGATGTTCACCTCGTGATCGGAGGTGTCCACGCCAGCGGAGTTGTCGATGAAGTCGGTGTTCAGCAGCACGCCGTTCTGGGCCGCCTCGATGCGCCCCTTCTGGGTGAAGCCGAGGTTGCCGCCCTCGCCCACGATCTTGCAGCGCAATTCGCCGCCGTTGACGCGCAGGGCATTGTTTGCGCGATCGCCCACATCGGCATGCGTCTCGGCGGAGGACTTCACGTAAGTACCGATACCGCCGTTCCACAGCAGATCGACCGGTGCCTTGAGGATTGCACTGAGCAGGTCGGATGGCGCCAGATGCTCGACATCGGGCTTCAGCCCCAGCACCGCACGCACTTCCGGCGAAATCGGAATCGACTTGGCGCTGCGCGGGTAAATGCCGCCACCGGCGGAGATCAGCGACTTGTCGTAGTCGTCCCAGCTCGAACGCGGCACCGTGAACATGCGCTGGCGCTCGACAAACGTGCGCGCCGCGTCCGGGTTCGGATCGAGGAACACATGGCGATGATCGAACGCGGCCACCAGCCGGATATGCTCGGACAGCAGCATGCCGTTGCCGAACACGTCGCCGGACATGTCGCCAATGCCGACGCAGGTGAAATCCTGGCTCTGGCTGTCGCGGCCGAGTGCACGGAAATGGCGCTTCACCGACTCCCACGCACCCTTGGCGGTGATGCCCATGCCCTTGTGGTCGTAGCCGTGCGAGCCACCGGAGGCAAACGCATCGCCCAGCCAGTAACCGTGCTCGATCGAAATCGAATTGGCGATATCGGAGAACGTCGCGGTGCCCTTGTCCGCCGCCACCACCAGGTAGGGGTCGTCCTGGTCGTGACGCACCACGTCGTGCGGATGAGCCACCTCGCCTTCGATCAGGTTGTCGGTGATGTCGAGCAGGCCATTGATGAAAAGCTTGTAGCAGGCAATGCCTTCGGCCAGCTGGGCGTCGCGATCGCCACCCACCGGCGCCTTCTTGACGAAGAACCCGCCCTTGGAGCCGACCGGCACGATAACCGTGTTCTTGACCATCTGCGCCTTGACCAGGCCCAGCACCTCGGTGCGGAAATCCTCGCGCCGGTCGGACCAGCGCAGGCCACCGCGGGCCACCGCGCCAAAGCGCAAGTGGATGCCTTCCACCCGCGGCGCACACACCCATATTTCGCGGTACGGCACCGGCTTGGGCAGCTCGGGCACACCATGCGAGTCGATCTTGTAGCTGATGTACGGCCGGTAAGCACCGTCCCATTGCTGGAAGAAGCTGGTGCGCAAGGTGGCCCGGATCAGGCCGACGAAACTGCGCAGGATGCGGTCCTCGTCGAGGCTGGCAACATTCTCCAGCAGCACGCCAATGGCCTTCTCGACGATCTGGATCTGCGCTTCGCGCGATTGCGACAGCGCCGCACTCAGGCCCTCGATCAACGCTGGCTGCGCGGCCTGCACATGGGCCGGGATCAGCGCCTGCATCTCGGTCACCAGACTGGCGCCGGCAAGTTTCAGCTCGCCCGCGGAAAGCGCCTCGCGCCGCGGATCGAACCTGGCCAGGAACAACTCCACCAGCAGGCCGGCGATGGCCGGATAGCGGTTGAGGGTGTCTTCCATGTAGGACTGCGAGAACGTTGCCCCGGTCTGCAGCAGATATTTGCTGTAGCCGCGCAACATCGCGATCTGGCGGCAGCTCAGCTTGGCACCGAGCACCAACCGGTTGAAACCGTCGCTCTCGGCGTGCCCGCGCCAGATCTGCTCGAACGCGTCCTCGAACAGCGCACCGACCTGCTCCACGCTGAAGGTGAGCTTGCCGACCGGCTGCACTTCGAAATCCTGGATCGACAGTGGGGCGTCGCCGGCAATCGTGTAGACGTGCTCGCTGAGCACGCGCAGACCGAGGTTCTCCAGTTGCGGCAATACCTCGGAAAGGGCGATGTCGCCACCCGATCGATACACCTTGAAGCGCAAGCTCTCGGGCTGTTGCAGCGGGTGATAGAACGACATGCGCAAGGCATTGTCTCCCACCAGCTGCGAGAGCTGATGGATATCCTCGGCGGCCACGCTGGGACTGACGTCCTCGACATAGCCGGCAGGCAGTGATCGGGCATAGCGATTGGCCAGCACCACGCCTTCGTGATCGCCGCGCAAATGCACCAGTGCATCGCGGACTTCGTCATGCCAGTTGCGCACGATCGCGTCCACGCCATGTTCCAGCTGCACCAGGTCGTACGACGGCTGATCGCCGATCTTCGGCCGCACCACGATGGTCAGCCGCGCCAGCGCGGTCTCGCCCATCTGCACCGACGAGTCGCTCTGCTCGGCGTGCAGGGCCATGCCGAGCAAGGCTTCGATGCGTTCCCGCACCGACGTGTTGAAACGATCGCGCGGCACGAACACCATGCAGGTGAAGAAACGGCCGTAGCGATCGCGCCGCACGAACAGCCGCGTACGTGCCCGCTGGCGCAATTCGAGAATGCCCATCGAGGTGGTAAACAGCTCGTCCTCGGTGCCTTGCAGCAACTCCTCGCGCGGCAATGTTTCCAGAATGTGGCGCAACGATTTCCCGGAATACGAATCGCGCTTGAGACCGGAGCGCGCCATCACCGCCTCGACCTTGTGCCGCACCAGCGGCACGTCCTGCGGGCGGGTCATGTAGGCACTGGAGGTGAACAGCCCCAGGAAGCGCTGCTCGGCGACCGCTCTGCCATTTTCGCCGAACTCCAGCACGCCGATGTAGTCCATGTGGCCAGGGCGATGCACGTGCGAGCGTGCATTGGTCTTGGTCAGGATGATCGCGTCGGTGGCGCCCGATTGCGGCAGCTCGGTCGCCGCCAGCGTGCGCAGCGAACGCGGTGCCAGCGAGCGATCGGTCTTGCGCAGGATGCCCAGGCCGGACGATTCGATCGAACGCAGCACGCGGTCGCCATCGGCGTCGACCACCTCGTATTCGCGATAACCGAGGAAGGTGAAGTTGTCATCGGCAAGCCAGCGCAGGAAATCACCGGCCTCCTGCACCGAGGCGGCATCCAGCGGCAGGTGCCGCTGCGGCAATTCGGCGGCGATCGCCAGCGCCTTGTCGCGCATCACCGCCCAGTCGTTCACCGCAGCGCGCACATCGTCCAGTGCGGCCTCGATCTGCGCCTTCAGCTGCGACTGTTCCGCCGCATCGGCCACCCGGTCGATTTCGAAGTGCATCACCGACTCGGCCTGACCCTCCTCACCGCCAAGGCCCTGCAAGGTGCCGGAGGCATCGCGCCGTGCGGTCAGCACAGGGTGGATGACGGCATGGATCTGCAGGTTTGCCGACACGATCATGCTGACCGTATCGATAAGGAAAGGGGTGTCGTCGGTGATGACTTGGAGCAGGCTGCTACCGGCATGAATATCCGCCGTGCTGAGCACGCGCACTACGGCACGACCAACCGGACGCTGCTGCATGAACTCCAGCAGCCCGCCGACCAGGGCTGCCCATTGCATCGGCGTATGCAGGTTCACGTCACTACTGCCGACCCGGGCAAAGAACGCCTCGCAGAACACCCGTGCCTGCTCAAGCCGCTGCGGCGACAAGCCGCTCTTGTTCAACTCGGCAAGCACTACCGCCGGAAGGGACAGATCATTCACCGCATGGGTTGCATTCATGGCTTCTACTGGTCAGTGGAGACGGATGGAATAGCTTGAATAAAAGCCCGGGAAGGATACGCCCCGGTGCAGGGTGATTCCACCGGCGCGCCCGATTCCGCACCATGCCCGTGCGCATGGATTCAGCTGCCGGACGGCTCATGCTCACTCGATCGACGCCTTGCCATCACCTGTGCGTGTGCTCCTGACCGATGCCGCCACGAGATGTGCCGGGCAATACCGACTCCGGCATCTGCGCCGCTGTACAGACAATCTGCAGCCTGTCAATGACTGGATCGGCGTGCCCCACAAAATGTAAACTACGCGGTATAGCCTGCATCGCCAGCAGGCGGGCTACGCCCCGCCTCGCGACCTGCGACTGTGCAGACCATCGCATGCCCCATCGCTGCAGCTCACCCGATCCCCATTCCCCAGACAAACCCGAGTTCCGGAGTCTCCATGAAGTTGTCGTCATTGCGCATGTCGCTGATGTGCCTGAGCCTGCTGTCGCTGGCTGCCTGCAGCAAAGACAGAGAGCAAGGACCGCCGAAGATGCCGCCGCCGCAAGTCGGTGTGATCAGGGCCACGCAGCGCAGTGCGCCGTTGACTCGCGATCTGGTTGGCCGGCTTTCTGCCTATCGCAGCGCCGATGTGCGCGCGCGCATTGCCGGTGTACTGCTCAAGCGCGATTACGAGGAAGGCACCGACGTGCGCAAAGGTCAGCTGCTGTTCCAGATCGATCCCGCACCGCTGAAGGCAGCGCTCAATGCCAGCGAGGCTGCGCTGGCCCAGGCGCAGGCGACCTACACCAATGACCGGACCACCGCCAGGCGCGTGCGCGAGCTGGCGCCCAAGGGCTATGTCTCCAAATCCGACCTCGACAACGCCAATGCAGCTGAACGTTCGGCCGCCGCCGCGGTGCAGGTGGCGCAGGCCAATGTGCAGTCGGCAAGAATCAACCTCGGCTATGCCAATGTGACCTCGCCGATCAATGGCCGCGCCGGTCAGCAGCAAGTCACCGAGGGCGCCCTGGTCGGCAACGGCACGGCGACCTTGCTCACCACGGTCGACCAGATCGATCCGCTGTACGTGAACTTCACCATGAGCGTGGATGCACTCGAGCAAATGCGCACGGCCCAGCGCAATGGCAATGTCACCCTCGCCGGCTCGAACAAGGCCAAGGTAACGATTTCCCTGCCCGACGGCAGCATCTACGGGGAGCCGGGCGTGCTGGATTTTTCCGCCGCCACGGTCAACCCGGCCACCGGCTCGGTCGACCTGCGCGCCACCATCCCCAATCCCCAGCACAGCTTGCTGCCTGGCATGTACGTCACGCTGAAGGCCGATCTGGGCATGCAGCACAAGGTGTTTCTGATACCCCAGCAAGCGGTGCAACGCGACACGGTCGGTGCCTACGTGATGACGGTCGGCCATGATGGCAAGGTCGAGCGCAAGGACGTCGACGCAAGCGAGATGCGACAGGGTGACTGGGTGATCACCAGCGGACTCGAGAGTGGCGACTCCGTGGTGGTGTCGGGGATACAGAAGGTGAAGGCCGGCGGGCAGGCCAAGGCCAGCCCGTGGCAGCCGGCAGCAGCGGCTTCGAGCCCTGCCCCGAGCGGTCACTGAGGAGCACGAGGCATGCCGAGCTTTTTCATTGAACGCCCGATCTTCGCCTGGGTGCTGGCGATCCTGATCTCGTTGGGCGGGGTACTGTCCATCCTCAACCTGGGCGTGGAGTCCTATCCCTCGATAGCACCGCCCCAGGTCAGCGTGAGCGCCACCTATCCGGGTGCCAGCGCCGATACCACCGAGAAGTCGGTGACCCAGGTCATCGAACAGCAGTTGAGCGGCATCGATCACTTGCTGTACTTCAGCTCATCCTCCAGCGCCAGCGGCCAGTCCAACATCACGCTGACCTTCGAGAGCGGTACGGATCCGGATATCGCACAGGTGCAGGTGCAGAACAAGGTCAGCCAGGCGACGCCGCGGCTGCCCACCGAAGTCACCCAGCAGGGTGTGGTGGTGGCCAAGTCCAACTCAGACTTCCTGATGGTGGTGGCACTACGCTCCAAGGATCCAACAATCGACAGCGCCAAGCTCAACGACATCGTTGCCTCGCAGGTGCTGGATCAGATCTCGCGCCTGCCCGGCGTGGGCAATACCCGCCAGTTCGGTTCCGAGTACGCCATGCGGATCTGGCTCAATCCGGACAAGCTGCAGGCTTATGGCCTGTCGGCCAGCCAGGTGCTGGCTGAAGTGCGCGCGCAAAACGCGCAGTTTGCCGCCGGCTCGCTGGGCGGCGACCCGGCGCCGAGCGACCAGGGATTCAGCGCCAGCGTCACCGCCGAGGGGCGCTTCACCACGCCCGAACAGTTCAAGGGCATCATCCTGCGGGCAAACAGCGACGGCACCACGGTAACCCTCGGTGACGTGGCGCGGGTTGCCTTCGGTCCGGCCGGTTATGGTTTCAACACCCGCTACAACGGCGATCCGGTCGCCGCATTCGCCGTGCAGCTCGCACCGGGCGCGAATGCGCTGAACGTGGCCAAGGCCGTGCGCAGCAAGATGAACGAACTGGCCTCGAGTTTCCCGGCCAGCGTCAGTTGGTTCTCCCCCTACGACACCACGCCGTTCGTGACGACCTCGATCCATGAAGTCGTGCAGACGCTGACCGAGGCGATCATCCTGGTGTTCCTGGTGTTGCTGCTGTTCCTGCAGAACATCCGCGCGACCATCATCCCGACCCTGGTCATACCGGTCGCCCTGCTTGGCACCTTCATGGGCATGCTGGTGCTCGGCTTCACGATCAACCAGCTCACCCTGTTCGGCATGGTGCTGGCGATCGGCATCGTGGTGGATGACGCGATCGTGGTGATCGAGAACGTCGAACGCATCATGACCGAGGAAGGTCTGTCGCCGAAGGAAGCGACACACAAGGCGATGGGGCAGATCACCGGTGCGGTGGTGGCGATCACCGTGGTGCTGGCGGCCGTGTTCATACCTTCCGCACTGCAACCGGGCGCCACCGGCATCATCTACAAGCAGTTCGCGCTGACCATCGCCGCGTCGATGGGCTTCTCGGCCTTCCTCGCCCTGTCGTTCACGCCGGCGCTGTGTGCCAGCTTCCTGCAACCCGAACACGAAAAGAAGAAAAACATCGTGTTCCGCAAGTTCAACGCACTCTTCGACTGGACCACCAAGACCTATACCGGCCACATTGGCGGCGCCGTCAGCCACGCACCACGCTGGATGCTGGCCTTCGTGCTGATCGCCATTCTCGGCGGCTTTCTGTTCACCCGGTTGCCCGGCAGCTTTCTTCCGGAAGAGGATCAGGGTTACGCATTGGCGATCGTGCAGTTGCCGCCGGGGGCCACCATTCAGCGTACCAACAAGGTGATGGATCAAGTGCATGCCATCGTCAGCAAGGACCCTGCTGTGGATGGCATGATGCAGATCGCCGGCTTCAGTTTCGTCGGTGCTGGCGAAAACGTCGGCATGGTGTTCATCCGGCTCAAGGACTGGGACAAGCGATCGGTAACCGCAGCGCAATTCATCCAGCGCACCAACGGCGCACTGCAAAAAGTGCGCGATGCCCAGATCTTCGTGATCAACCTGCCCACCGTGCGCGGCCTGGGCCAGTTCGGCGGCTTCGACATGTACCTGCAGGATCGTGCCGGTGCCGGGCGCGTTGCGCTGACCAAGGCACGCAACACCCTGCTCGCCAAGGCCGCGACGAATCCGGTGGTGACCGGTGTACGGCCGAATACGCTGGAGGACGCGGCGCAGCTGAACCTGAGCGTGGATCGCGTGCAGGCGCAGTCGATGGGCCTGTCGGCCGATGATGTCTATACCGCGATCAAGTTGATGCTGGCGCCGGTGTATGTCAACGACTTCACCTACGGCGGCCGCGTCAAGCGGGTGCTGATGGAAGCCGATGCGCCATTCCGCAAGGGGCCGGATGCCTTGCAGCACATCTTCATCCCCAGCACCACCCAGACCAACGGCAATGGCACCCCGGCGATGATCCCGCTGGCCAATGTGGTCAAGCATGAATGGAGCACGTCGGCACCCTCGTTGACCCGCTACAACGGCTATTCGGCGGTCGAGATCGTCGGTTCGCCGGCGCCAGGCTATGCCTCGGGCCAGGCGATGGATGCGATGCAGAACATGGTCAATGACGATCTGCCCAAGGGCTTCGGTTTCGACTGGACCGGCCAGTCGTACCAGGAAATCCTGTCCGGCAATGCAGCCACGCTGTTGATGGTGCTGTCGATCTTCATCGTGTTCCTGGCCCTGGCGGCGCTATACGAAAGCTGGTCGATTCCGGCGGCCGTGTTGCTGGTGGTTCCGCTTGGCATGCTCGGCGCCGTGGTATTCACGCTGTTGCGCGGCCTGCCCGACGACATCTATTTCAAGATCGGCATGATCACGGTGATTGGCCTGGCCGCGAAGAACGCGATCCTGATCGTGGAGTTCGCGGTGGCCGAGCAGAAAGCCGGCCGCAGCCTGCGTGAGGCGACAGTCGATGCCGCCCGCCTGCGCCTGCGGCCGATCCTGATGACCTCACTGGCCTTCATTCTGGGTGTGTTCCCGCTGTTCATCTCGACCGGCGCCGGCGCCAACGCGCGGCATGCCATCGGAACCGGCGTCATCGGCGGCATGTTGTTCGCCACCTTCCTCGGCGTACTGCTGATCCCGGTGTTCTACGTCGTGGTTCGCCGATTGCTTGGCGACGAACTGGACGACGACACACCAGCGGCCACGCACGACAGCCACGCCATGCAGCCGTTCGACTCCGATCCGCATCGCGGGATCTGAGCCGGCTCTTCGCTCCGCTGCCGAGGCCCCGACATGTCGGGGCCTCGGCCTTTCCGGCCGGATCGCACGCCGATCAGCACCAACCCGTACAATACGCAGTCGATTCTCCAGGGCATGCCCGATGGCACTCAACGCCACAATCTACAAAGTCGAACTGCAGATAAGCGACATGGATAGGCACTATTACGCCACCCATGCGCTGACCCTGGCACGGCATCCGTCGGAAACCGAGGAACGGCTGATGGTACGGCTGCTGGCTTTTGCGATGTATGCGGAGGATCGGCTGGAGTTCGGCAAGGGCATCAGCGACGAGGACGAGCCAGCACTGTGGCGCAAGGCGTATACCGATGAGATCGAGCTGTGGATCGAACTGGGCCAGCCGGACGAAACGCGCATCCGCAAGGCCTGCGGCCGCTCCCGCCAGGTGGTGGTGATCGGCTACGGCGGCAACGTCGCCGACATCTGGTGGAACAAGGTCGGCGCCGCGCTGGCGCGCAACAGGAACCTCACCGTGCTCGACATTCCAACCGCCACCGTCACCGCACTGGTCGCCTTGCTGCAGCGTGGCATGCGCCTGCAATGCCTGATCCAGGATGGCCAACTGCAATTGATGAACGACGCCGATGCGGTTGCGGTCGACCCGGTCGTGCGCATGGCGCCGCTTGAAACCGCAAGCTGAGCGCGCGTCGCCAGTTCCCCTTCTTCCCTTCCCTGCCCGGAGTCGTCCCATGCGCTGGTTGCTGTCCCTGTTCTCCCTGGTGGTCCTCGCTGCCTGTACCGCCGCTGCACCACCGGCACACGCCACCGGCCAGGTCGACAAACTCACAACCATCGACACCAAGGTCGGCACCGGCACACAAGCCAGGGCCGGCATGAAAGTGATCGTGCAGTACACCGGCTGGCTGTACGACGACAGCGCCAAGGACAAGCACGGCACCAAGTTCGACAGCTCGTACGACAGCGGCATGCCGTTCTCGTTCAACCTCGGCGCTGGCGACGTGATCGAAGGCTGGGACCAGGGTGTCGTCGGCATGCGTGTGGGCGGCAAGCGTACCTTGCTGATTCCCGCCGCGCTGGGCTATGGCACCCGTGGCGCCGGTGGCGACATCCCGCCGAACGCCTCGCTGGTGTTTGATGTGGAATTGCTCGAAGCCAACCCGCGCTGAGATCGTGCACTGCGGGAGCGGCTCCAGTCGCGTCGCCTTTGCTGTTGGATGGTCCGGAGTAAAGCATCGCGGCTGAAGCCGGCCCCCGCAGCAAGAACCGGCCGCCAGGCAATCGGCAGGATCAGTCCTGCCGCTCGGCCTCTTCGCGACCCTGCTGGCGGATGATCGCCTCTTCGCGCGCGTCGATGATGGACTGCATCACGCTGTCGACGTCGGCGATGTGATCGTCGAACTCGAACTGGCCGGTGAGTTCGGTATCAGAGTGCAGCTCGCCCAATTCGTACAGCGCCCACATCTCCTCGCCGTAGTGGGTATCGAGCAATTCCGGCGCGAAACGCGACAGGCTGATGCTGATGTTGCCGACGTCACGACGCAGCATGGTACGTGCATTGTTGTTGCCCGAGGCACTTACCGCCTGCGGCAGGTCGATGATGACCGGACCCTCCGGCCCGACCAGCACGTTGTACTCGGACAGATCGCCGTGGATCAGGCCCACGCACAACATGCGTGCCACCTGCTGCATCAGGAACCGGTGATATTCGCGCGCGGTCGCCGCCGACAGCTCCACTTCGCCCAGCCGCGGTGCCGAATAGCCTTCGGCATCGGTCACCAGCTCCATCACCAGCACACCACTGAAGAAGCCGTAGGGTTTCGGCACGCGCACACCCGCCGCAGTGAGCTGGTACAGCGCATCCACCTCGGCGTTCTTCCACGCCTCCTCGGCCTCCTTGCGGCCGAACCGGGTCGCCTTGCCCATCGCCCGCGCCTGTCGGCTGCCGCGCACCTTGCGCCCTTCCTGGTACTGCACGCGCGCCTGGAAACTGCGCTGCGCCATGTCCTTGTAGACCTTGGCGCAACGGATATCGTCGCCGCAGCGAACGACGTAGACGGATGCTTCCTTGCCGCTTTTCAGCGGCCTGAGCACCTGATCGATCACACCTTCGTCGATCAGTTCCTGCAGGCCCTTCGGTGTCTTCATGCGTGGCGCAACTTCAGAATCATGGAATAACGTCCATTATGGCCGATCGCCGCCCGTGGCCGGTCGTTTCACGGCGATACCCGGCAGTGGCCGCCTGGCTCACCCGGCCAAGCGGTCGCGAACCGCCGCCACCAGCTCGAACGAATGCCTTCGGGCCGCATGCTCGAACACATTGGTGGTGATCAGCAGTTCGTCCGGACGATGGCGGGCGATGAAGGCCTCGATGCCACCGTGCAACGTGTCGACATCACCGACCACGGCGCAGGCCAGCGCGCGCTCCAGCATCAGCTTTTCCGGCGGTGTCCAGTACGCTTCGATATCGTCGATCGGTGGCGGAATCAGGCCGGGACGACCACGACGCAGGTTGATGAAGCTCTGCTGCTGGGTGGTGAACAGCCGCCGCGCCTGCGCATCGGTGTCGGCCCCGACCACATTGATGCCGAGCATCGCGTACGGCTGCTGCAGGCGTGCCGATGGCGTGAAATCACGGCGATACAAGGCCAGCGCCTGATCCATCGCATCGGGCGCGAAATGCGAGGCAAACGCAAACGGCAGGCCCAGCCGTGCCGACAAGGTGGCGCTGAACAGGCTCGAACCGAGCAGCCACACCGGCACCTCGATGCCTGCACCGGGCACGGCGCGCACCGCCTGGCCGGGTCGGGCCGGTTCGAAATAGCCGAGCAATTCGAGCACGTCCTGCGGGAATGCGTCGGCGCTCTCGAAGTAGCGACGCAAGGCTTTTGCCGTAGGCTGGTCGGTGCCAGGCGCCCGGCCCAGGCCAAGATCGATCCGCCCCGGATACAGTGACGCCAGCGTGCCGAAAGCCTCGGCCACCTGCAGCGGAGCATGATTCGGCAACATGATGCCGCCGGCGCCGACACGGATCGTGCTGGTGCCGCCGGCCACATGGCCGATCAGCACCGCGGTCGCGGCACTGGCGATGCCCGGCATGTTGTGATGCTCGGCCAGCCAGTAACGCCGGTAACCCAGTTGCTCGCCCAGTCGGGCCAGTTCCAGCGTGTTGCGGAACGCCTGGCTGGCATCGCTGCCTTCCGTGACGGGAGCCAGATCGAGGATGGAAAACGGAATCATCGCGTTGTCTCGAGTGGCAGAAGCCCCCAATCTGGGGGCGTCGACCAAGATTGCCACCCGCCAACTCGGTCCGTGTTGGAGCGGCTTCAGCCGCGATGCCCTTGTTTTGAAACATCAAAGGCAAAAGCATCGCGGCTGAAGCCGCTCCAACAGTTGTACTCATGGACGTCTACAATGACCCACCATCACTCTGCGGACTCCCGATGACCGAACCGGTTCGTCTCGCCAAGCGCGTCGTCGCACTCACCCGGTGCTCGCGTCGCGAAGCCGAGCAATACATCGAAGGCGGCTGGGTGCGTGTCGATGGCAAGGTCGTGGAACTGCCGCAGTTCATGGTTGACCAACAAACCGTCGAACTCGACCCTCAGGCCAAGCTGGAAGCGCTCGAACCGGCCACCCTGGTGCTGCACAAACCGGCTGATTGTGCCCCCGGCGACATGGCCGGCGCGCTGGTGACTCCCGAAAATCGCTGGCCCGACGACCCTTCCGGCGTTCGCCCGCTGCAACGCCACCTGCAGCGGCTGGTCTCGCCATGGGCACTGCCGACCGAAGCCAGTGGATTGCTGGTCTTCAGCCAGGACTGGCGCGTCATCCGCAAGCTCAACGAGGATGCCGACCGGATCGAGCAGGAGTTTGTCGTCGAGGTACGCGGCGAGCCGATTCCGAACGGGCTGGCCCTGCTCAACCACGGCCTGCGCTTCAACAACTACGCCATGCCGCCGATCAAGGTCAGCTGGCAGAGCGAGCAACGCCTGCGTTTTGCCTTCAAGCTGCTGAAGCCAAGCCAGATCACGCCGATGTGCGAGGCGGTCGGGCTGGAGGTGGTATCCATGAAGTGCCTGCGCGTGGGACGCATCTCGCTGGCCCGCTTGCCGCCGGGCCAATGGCGTTATCTCGCCGCCAGCGAGCGGATCTGATCGAACGCTCCCATCGGCCACGGAACAGCATAAACTTGCCTCGCGGCGCCTGGCCGCAGCCATTCACATCGCGGAGAACGACATGAGCAAGGGCATGGATTCGAAGAAGAACGAGAAGAAAAAGCCGGCCAAGACGATGAAGGAGAAAAAGGCCGCCAAGCAGGAAAAGAAAAAGAACTCATGAGCCGTCAGCCGTTCGGGCAGCCGGGTACTCTTTCCCTGAAAATGCGGCATTGCTAAATTTTCTGCCATTCACGTCGATAACAGTGACAGGCTACGCGGAATTGGGCGCGTAAATGAAGGAAACACGGTATGGCGAGCATGTGGCAGCGCCTTTTTGGCAGCCCTGACAAGACTGCATATCGCGCGCAGGCCCCACGTGCCACCGCGAGTCGCACCACTGCGTCTGCAAGAACCGATATCGCCCGACCGGACATGTCCCGCGCCGAGGTCGAGGATCGCTTCCATCGATTCGTGCTGGGCTTGCCTGCACGGAAAATCGAAAGCATTACGACTGGGGAAAAAGCCATCCTGAAGCGGCTGAAAATGCTCAGCGTACGCTTCGACATCCAGACCTTGCCGCGATTGCCCAGCGTGCTGCCGCAGTTGCTGCGCACGCTGAGAAGCGATGACACGGCCGGCGAGGAACTGGCCAAACTCGTCAGCCGCGATCCGATGATGGTCGGCGAGATCATGCGCGTGACCAGCAGTGTCTATTACCGCTCGGCACAACCCATCACCAGCCTGAGACAGGCGGTCGTCCTGCTGGGCCAGGATGGCCTGCGCCAGGTGCTCGCCCAGCACGTGATGAAACCGCTGCTGCAATCCACCACCGGGTCGCTGACCCATGCCGCGGGTACGCGCCTGTGGGAACACGCCGAGCGTTGCGCCAGCGCCTGTGCCTGGTTCGGCAAGATCAACGGCTGCGAGCCATTCGAAGCCTACCTTGCCGGCATCATCTGCCACACCGGTACAGGCGCGGTCATACGCATGCTCGATCAGTTGATACCCGAAGTGACCGAGCTCATGTCACTCGAATTCCTGGCCGATTGCGAGCGACTGGCAGCGCAACTGTCACTGCGCGCGGCGAAGTATTGGGAGTTGCCTGGCCATGTCGTCGAAGCCATGGAGGATTGCCTGACATCCGGTCGCCCCCCCGTGACAGCGCTGGGCAAGGCACTGTCCATGGCCGACAGCGTGGCCATGACGCAACTGCTGCTCGAACACGGACGCCTGGCATCCGATGTCGACCTCAGCCAGAGCCAGCCCGCGTTGTACACACCCGAACAGATCGATCGTTGTCAGCAATATCTGCGCGACAGCTTTTCGGTAGCCGGCAACGGTTGAGCACGCCCCACCCTGCGCCCATCGCATTGCGTCGCACCTCGCGCGCACCCGGCTGCTGCTAGACCTTCATGCATGGGGCCGTTCGCTCCGCCAGTTGCAGCAGCCAGCAGCACTAGGGTTCCCGTGGGTGCCTGCTGCGCCACGCCTCCAGCGCCATCCGATAGCGCTCCATCGCCTCGTCGTGGATGTCATACACGCAACGTACGCAACCCTCGCCGCAGCAATCTGCAGCATCCGGCTCGGGCGGAGGCGTCGGCTCCGGATCCACCGGATCGGAGGCGGCCGAAGTGTGATCCTTCTCCATCACCACGTGCTTTGCGTCATGTCAACAAACCCGATTGCGACGATTGCACCGCCACGGCCATCGATGCTGCCACCGGACATGCCCCGGCTCAACCCGTCCAGTTGGCGGGTCGAACCGTCAATGCGCGTGCGGCAGCGCGTTCATCGTGCGGGCTTCATGGATTCGAACGAAACACCAGGCTGCAACAGGTCACCGCGCCTTCGGCTTTCTGCAGTTCGGAAACTTCGACCGTGGATACCTGAAACCCGGCATCGACCAGGCGCTTCCGCGTTCGCGGGAAGTTGGAGGGCATGATCAACGCATCCCCGATACGCAGCACATTTGCGGCGTGGGCTTCCGAAGGATCGACTTCGATCACGCGAAAGCCGGCAAAACACTCATGCTCGACCCATTCCGGCTGCAGCAAGACAGCATCGTCAGCCAGCGCGGTCACCGCCGATTTCAGATGCAGGCAGCCTCGGGTAGTCACGCCGACGACGGCATAGTCGTAACCGGCCAGCAGTTCGCGCAACTGGTTGATGCCGGCAGCATTGCTGCGACCGGACCGGCCTGCATAAAGCGTACGCCCGATGCGCAGCACGTCGCCGCCATCGAGCGTCCCGGGGGCCTCGATCGTCAGCAACGACCGATACTGCCGCAACGCCGCCGCCACGCTGTCGACCTCGGCGCGACGGGACAACGCCCCTGGCCGCGTCATGACGGCGACCTCGTCGAGCACGATGGCCACGTCCTCGACAAACACCGAATCGGGCCACGCCGGCTCGGCCGGGAGTGGCAGCAGGCGGCAACCCAGCGATGCCAGTACACGCTGGTACTCGGCATGCTGCGCCTGTGCCCTGGCCACGTCGATCGGCTCGCGGCTGACAAAGGAGAGCTCGCAGTCGGCAAGTGCAGGACTGACGTCACGGGTCATTGCGTTCCACATGCCTTCTCTCCGTGCATGTCACTGGTGCCAACACTCATCGGCAGTGTCTGGACACCTCGTGGCAGACATCTCCCACGCAATGCAAACCACATCAGTCACCGCCAGCGGCAGCGGCAGGCCCTGCGCATCACCACCCGTGCAGCCGGTTGCACTCAAACAGCCCGGCCGCCCGGCTGTTGAAGGATGACGACGGCAAGCCTGCCGCTCACGACCACCGGCTATTTCGCCGGCTTGCGAAAGCGGTAGACGAACTGGTCGGTGTGGCCGCGTATCGACTTGTCGAACACGGTTGCCGTATGCGGGTCCGCCGGATTGCGCAACACATTGCTTTCCCCGTCGAAGACGAACCCGGCCGATTCGACCTCGCGCCTGACCACCGCCGGATCGATACGATGCAAGGTATTGGTATCGGCCAGCCCCGAACCGGCGGGGGCCACGTGATCGATCACCACGAACAGGCCGCCGGGCTTGAGCGCGTCATAGACCTGCTTGTCGAACTTGACCATGTCGACCGGGCCCATGAACGGATCGTGGTAATCGTGGTAGTTCTGCGAGGTGAACACCAGATCCACCGGCACCGGCACGCTCAGTTTTGCCGCCGGCTGCTGCAACAGGCTGACGTTGGCGTAGTGCGGCGTGGTGATCAGCTTTTGCCAGTTCGCCAGACTCTTGGTCGAGAACTTCGCCGCCTCGTCGGGCCATACGGTATACACATGGCCTTGTGGCCCCACGATGGCACTGAACATCCGCGTCCAGTAACCACTGCCAGGCACCAGCTCCAGTACGTTCTGGCCCGGTTTGACCTGGGCAAAGGTCATCACCAGGGCGGCTTTGCGTCGGGCGTCGTCGTGCTTGTCGGCCTGACGGGCGGGATCGTCGACCCCACGCTCCACGGCCGCGGTGATCGCACCGCTATGCAGGTTGGAGACCTGGGCCAGGGCGGGCAACGGCAGTGCAAGGGTAATCAGCAAGGCAAGGGTGGCGTGGCGCATGATGTTCTCCATGAGAGATACAACCTGGATGGATACAACTTGCCGATTGTGCTCCTGTTTGAGGCTCCAGGCTCTGTGTCGCTTGGCACAGGGCCGGCATCGGGTCCCGGTGACATGCTTTGCCGGCTGAACGACTGCGGGCCGAGCCACCGCGCGACAGCAGCCGCTCACACTGGTAAAACATCCCTGGGGCGAGTCCAGACACCTTTCATCCGGAGACACCGATGCCACGACCACCGCTCATTCTGGGGTTCGCCGCCCTGCTTGCCCTGCAAGGTGCGTCGCTGCACGCGCAGTCCGCCTCGCAGTGGCAGGCCGAGCAGATCGCCGCATCGGACAAGTCCGAACACATCATGCGCGAAGCGAACACGCACAAGGGTTTGCTGGCCCAGTACCAGGTCATGCGCTACGCCTATGTCGCGGACAAGCAGCCCGCCTTCCGACTCATCTTCGGGCAGTACCTGAGTTGGTATCAGACGTTCATCGGCGACTATCCGGACGCCGCGGCCAGCTTCTCCATCCGCCAGCCGGCGCTCAGGGACGATCATCCTTCGCCGCTTTCCGATGCCAGCTGGCAAGCCCGCCCCGCGTTGCAGGCGATACCCGAGCTGGCCAGCAAGTACCAACTGGTCTTCCTCAACGAGGCCCACAATATTCCGCTTACCCGAAGCCTGACCGTGCAGTTGCTGAGCAAGCTGCGACAGGAGGGATTCAACTACTTCGCTGTGGAAACGATCTACCAGACCGACACCCAGCTGCAATCGCGCGGCTACCCCACCAGCAAGAGCGGGTTCTACACCGAAGAGCCGATCAGCGCTGAAATGGTACGCACCGCGCTGAAGCTCGGTTTCAAGGTCATCGGCTACGAGGCGCTCTCGAACGCCACCGGCGATGCACGTGAAGCGGAGCAGGCGCGCAACATCTACACCCATGTATTCAAGCCCGATCCTCATGCGCGACTGGTGGTCGAAGCCGGCTACGCGCATATCCAGAAATCAGGCAAATTCCTCAGCGGTTCGTCGATGGCCGAACACCTGTTCAAGCTGACCGGCATCAACGGTTTGTCGGTGGAGCAGACCATGCTCATTCCCCATCCGCTGCGGGACGATGACCACCCCGACTACACCGCCATCATCGATCGACTGCATCCGACCACGCCCATCGTGTTCGAGAATCGGGCGGGGCAGCCGTGGGCACTGCGGCCCGGCTACGATGTCTCGGTGATATTCCCCACCCAGCAGATGCTCCGCGGGAGGCCGACATGGCTCAGTCTGGGCGGACTGCGTCAGCCCTACTTCGTCGGTGGCGAGCGGTGCGAGCATCACTATCCGTGCATGATCGAAGCGCGCTACGCCAGCGAGGGGGCCGATGCCATTCCGGCCGATCGCATGGTGCTCGACCCGATACCGCTCAATCCCACCTTGAACGACCGCATACGCCAGGGCCAGGCTGCGCCCGTGGGTGACCTCTACCTCCGCCCCGGCAAATACGACCTGACCATCGTTGACCAGAACAACCGGCAAATCTTTTTCCAGAAGATCACGATGCCGGTGCCGACGGAGGACAAGGCGATGAATACACCATCCGACGCATCCCCCACCCCACCGTGATCCACTGAAGGAGTTGGCCCATGCCCGTGAACAAGTTACGCCCCCTGCTGATCCTGGCCTGCATGCTAGGCACATGCGCCGCCGCTGCCGGCAGTGACGTCACGCCCGACAAGCAAGCCGCCATGCTCGGCTTTGCGCCAGCCAACGCCACCGCACAGCTCAGTCTGGAGCAGCGTTTCGACGCCCAGCTCAGTCCGGCCGATCAACGTGCATGGATGAAGCAGATGTCGTCCGAACCGAACCAGGTCGGTTCGCCGCACGACAAGGCCAACGCCGAGTTCATGCTGAAGAAGTTCCGCGAATGGGGTTGGGATGCGCACATCGAGACATTCGACGTGCTGTATCCGACCCCGAAAAAGGTCGCACTCGAACTGCTCGGCCCGCACCCCTTCACCGCCATGCTGCACGAACCGCCGGTGGCCGGCGATGCCACCTCAGGCCTTCCCGGGGCACTGCCGCCATACAACGTCTACGGCGGTGACGGCGACGTCAGTGCCGACCTGGTCTACGTCAATCACGGCATGCCGGACGACTACAAGGAGCTGGCCCGCCGTGGCATCGACGTGCGCGGCAAGATCGTCATCACCCGCTACGGCGGCGGCTGGCGCGGGCTGAAGCCGAAGCTGGCGCAGGAGCACGGCGCAATCGGCTGTCTGATCTACTCCGACCCGCACGACGACGGCTACGCCGCCGGCGACACCTACCCCAAGGGGGGCTGGCGCCCGGCGGAAGGCGTGCAGCGCGGTTCGGTCGCCGACATGCAGCAATACCCCGGCGATCCGCTCACTCCCGGGTACGGGTCCACCTCCGGCGCCAAGCGACTGGCGATCAAGGATGCGAAAACCCTGCTGAAGATCCCGGTACTGCCGATTTCCTACGCCGACGCCACGCCTCTGCTGCAGTCGCTGAGCGGCCCGGTGGCACCGGCCAGCTGGCGCGGCTCGCTGCCGCTGACCTATCACATCGGGCCGAGCTCGGCCAAGGTGCACATGACCGTGCTGTCGGACTGGAGCCGCAAACCGGTCTATGACGTGATCGCCATGATCAAGGGTTCCACCGCGCCCGATCAGTGGGTTGTGCGCGGCAACCATCATGACGGCTGGGTCTTCGGCGCGTGGGACCCGCTGGCCGGCAACGTCGCGTTGCTCGACGAAGCCAAGGCCATCGGCGGCTTGCTCAAGCAGGGTTGGCGGCCGCGGCGCACGCTGGTCTATGCCAGCTGGGACGGCGAGGAGCCGGGCCTGCTCGGCTCCACCGAATGGGCCGAGACACACGCCAGCGAGCTCAAGGCCAAGGCCGTGCTGTACGTCAATTCCGACACCAACGGGCGCGGCTTCCTCGGCGTCGGCGGCAGCCACTCATTGCAGCACCTGGTCAACCAGGTGGCCGATGGCGTCAGCGATCCGGAAACCCATGTCAGCGTCGGCGAGCGCCTGCGCGCAAAGATGCTGGTCGACGGCCACGGCAGCAACGCCGGACCCGAGGACAAGGAGTTCGCGAAACTTGCTGCCGACGGCGGCGACCTGCCGATCGAAGCGCTGGGTTCGGGCTCCGACTACAGTGCGTTCCTCGAACACCTGGGCATCACCACGCTCGACCTCGGCTTCGGTGGCGAGGACGACAACGGCGGCATCTACCATTCGCGCTACGACTCGTTCGACCATTACATCCGCTTTGGCGACCCCACCTTCGAATACGGTGTGGCACTGTCCAAGGTAGCCGGGCATATCGTGCTGCGCATGGCCGACGCCAACGTGCTGCCGCTGCGCTTCGGCGACTTCAGTGCCACGCTTGATCGCTATGTGGGCCAACTGCACAAGCTGGTCGACAGCACGCGCAAGGCCACCGCCGAGCAACATCGCCTGCTTGACCGGCATGCATTTGCCCTCGTCTCCGATCCAACCCGCCCGGTGGCCCCGCCGGCACGCGACTCCGACGTGCCGGCAATCGATCTGGCACCGCTGGATCAGGCCGCCAGCAAGCTCAAGCAGAGTGCCGAAGCATTCCAGGCCGCCTATGCGAAACGTGCTGCCAGCGGCTTCGACCTGTCCGCCGCACAGAAAATGAAGTTGAACCGGCAAATGGCTCGCATGGAGCAGGCATTGACCGATGCCGATGGTCTGCCTGGCCGGCCGTGGTTCAAGCACTTCATCTATGCGCCCGGCATGCTTACCGGTTACGGAGTCAAGACCGTGCCGGCAGTGCGCGAGGCACTGGAAGGCCGGCGCTGGGACGAAGCCAGCCGCTATGCCGCGATCACCGCGAAGGTGATCGATGGCTACCGCGCCCAACTCGACCAGTTGACGGCGATGTTGAACAAGGCGTCGTAGCCTGCTCCAAGCCCGATACCCGAGGGGGCGGCCACAAGGTCGCCCTCTCCGGTTTTCTCCGGCGATGCCGAGAAGGCGGCGCACCCTTGTTTTGAAGCTCCGGCATTTACGCCGAAGCCGGGGCAGCATGGGCGCTCACGGCATCCATGACGCGGGCGGAATAGACCAGGGCCGCACCGGCGTTGAGTGCCACCGCGACACCCAGCGCTTCGGCAATTTCCTCGCGCGTCGCGCCGTGCTTCAACGCTTCGCCCGCATGCACGGTAATGCAGCCATCGCAGCGGGTAGTGACGGCTACGGCCAATCCAATCAACTCCCGGGTCTTTGCATCCAGATGCCCGGTCTTTCGACCGGCTCCGGACAGGGTTTGATAACCGGCCAGGGTGTCAGGGCTCAGTTTGCCGATCTCTCCGATACGGCCCATCAGTTCACTGCGATATTCCAGCCAATTCAGCATGACAGTTCTCCAGGTGACGTTTGAAGTGAGGCCACCAGTAGGGATGAGCCCACTGACAGCCGGGTGTGCAACAACGGTGATCGGGTGATGGCTCGAAGGCACCATCATGTGATCGTTTGGAATCGCCTCAGTGGGGGATGTCGATCACGACCTTGCCCTGGGCTTGGCGCTGCTCGATGAGCGCATAGGCGTGCTCGATCCTGTCCAGCCCGAAGCGGCGTGAATCCAGCAGCGGCCTGATCATTCCGGCCTCGGCGAGGCGGGTGCCTTCGCGAAGAATCTCTCCGTGGTGCGTCTTGCCCTCGCCAGTCAGCAAGGGCAGCAAGGTAAACACGCCGGAATAGGTCGCGGCACGGAACGACAGCGGTGCCAGCGCATGCGCGCCCCATCCCAGCGAACTGACCACGTGGCCGAATCGCGCCACCGCCTTGAACGACGCATCCAGGCGCGCGCCACCGGCGGTGTCGTACACCACATCAAAACCGCGGCCTGCCGTATGGGCGGCGACATAGTCCTCGACCTGCATCTGTCCGTCGTCGATCGGAGTCGCGCCGAGTTGCTGGCTGATGCCGGCCCGTGCCGCGGCGTCGGTCGCGAAGACCCGGGCGCCGAACGCACGTGCGATCTGGATGGCCATGCTGCCGACACCACCAGCGCCGCCCTGCACCAGCACCGTGTGGCTTGCATTGACACGGGCACGATCCACCAGACCCTCCCACGCGGTGATGAAGACCAGCGGCAGCGAAGCCGCCTCGCGCATGCTGAAATGCGCGGGTTTCAGCGCCAGCAGACTCGCATCCACTGCGGCATATTGGGCCAGCGAGCCTTGTACGCCGCCGACGCCACCGGTCATGCCATAGACCTCGTCGCCCAGCACGAACCCGGTGACATCCGGCCCCAGCGCGACGACCACGCCTGCCAGGTCGATTCCGAGGATGGCGGGCAGCGGATGACGCGCATGCTCGGCGGCACCGCTGCGAATCTTCAGATCCAGCGGATTCACGCCGCTGGCCATGATCCGCACCAGCACCTGGCCCGCCCGCGGCACCGGCCGGGCGATCGAAGCCAGGCGAAACGGGGCCGCGTGGTTTTCCAGAACGACGGCTTGCATGGAAGAAGAAGGGTTCATGGTGAACTCGGCGGGGGAGGAAGTGGACGCCAAGCTACGCCAGTCAATTTGGTTTGAAAATCAAAATAAATGCATTAAGCCCATGCATAATTGCATGACCATCCATCCTGCCATGGCGCGGATGGATCCAACCCGAGACGAGGTATCGCGATGGAATGGAGCGATCTGCGTGTCTTCCTGGCCATCGCACGCGAAGGCACTCTCGGCGCGGCCGCACGCAAGCTGGGACAGACCCAGCCCACCATGGGACGACGGCTGCAGGCGCTGGAACATGCCGTGGGACACAAGCTGTTCCAACGTACCCCGGAAGGTTTCGTGCTCACCGACGAAGGTTCGGCCGTACTCAGCCATGCCGAGCGTATCGAGGAAGAGGCGATCGCCTTCCAGCGCCAGCTCGCCGGACAGGAACGACACCTCGACGGCATGCTGCGGATCACCGCCTCCGACTGGTTCGCCGAGCACGTGCTGACACCCGTCATCGCGGAATTCGCCAGGGAATATCCACGCATCACCATCGAGCTGCTTACCGACACGCGCTTTCTCAGCCTGTCGCGCCGCGAGGCTGACCTGGCGTTTCGCATCAAGCCGTTCGACGAACCGGACATCGTCTCGCGCAAGCTCCTGCAGCTGCCTTATGGCGTCTACGCCGCCATCGACCATCCCCTGCCCAATGCCGGCGATGGCCAAGGTGCGAGACTGATCACCATGGACAGCGCCCTCGGCGGCATGCCCGACGTCGCATGGTTGCAACGGATGCTGCCGCACGCCCGCGTGGCGTTTCGCAGCAATGCGCGGGCCGTGCAGGCGCAGATGTGCGTTCGCGGTGCAGGGGTCGCCGTGTTGCCGCGGCCACTGGGCGATGCGATCGCCGGCCTGCAACGCATCGACCTCGGCGAAGAACCGCCCACGCGGGACACCTGGATCGGCTATCACCGCGACATGCGCCGACTGGCCCGCTTGCGCGCGCTGCTGAACAAGGTGGTGGCGCGACTGGCGGATTGAGCACGGATGGAGCAGAACTCGACTCGATCCCGCTTTCCTGCCCTGTTCTCCCCCCGGCGTCAAAGCACCATCAAGTCGCGACCGATGACCAGTCGCCCCTTGAAATGCGGCTTGACCGCGTCGATCCAGACCTGATCCGGGATCGGTGGCATGCCGGGCACGAAGTGGTTCAGCACCAGCGTCTCGACCCCCGCCCTGGTGGCGATCTGCCCGACTTCCGACATCGAGGTGTGCGCCGCTTCGAGATGCGCGCGCAGGCGCGTCGCCATTGCTTCGTCCTTCACCACCTGGTCGATGGCCTTCAGATCGATCACCTCGTGCACCAGGATGTCGGCGCCGTGCGCGAGTTCGACCAGATTGTCGGAGGGACGCGTATCACCGGAAAACACGATCGAGCGATCAGGGCAATCGAAGCGGTAGGCGAACGCCGGCACCACCGGGGGATGCTGCACCAGCGCCGCGGTCACTCTGACATTCTCATCATGCATCACCAGACCGCCACGGCGGATCTCGTGCGGCACGATCAAGCGTGCCAGCGGCGGTCGGCCCTCGTCGGATTCTCGAATGCCGATGTCGCTGGCATCCATGTCCAGGAACAGCCGGGTCATCTCGGCCAGCGGTGGCGGCCCATACGTGTTCACCTGCGAATGCAGGTCGGTGGCCCACGCCAACAACAACAGGTTGCCGTAGTCGGCGTTGTGGTCGGAATGCTGGTGGGTGATGAAGACATCGCGGATATGGCCAAGATCCAGCCCGGCCCTCACCATCTGTCGCGCCACCCCGTTGCCGCAGTCGATGATGTAGATCTCGTCGCCGATCACGATCGCGTTGGCGGGCGCCGAGCGATCCGCCTTGGGCGTCGGGCCGCCGGCCGTGCCGAGCAGGATCAGTTTCGAGTGTCTGGTTGTTCGTGCGGCGTTGCCGGCCTTTTGCGCGGCACGCGCAACTGCCCGCGTGCCGCCGAACGCCATGACCGTGACCGAAAGTCCGGCGAGCTTCAGGAGACGGCGACGGGTGTCATCCATGCCAGCGGGCGGGCAAGTCATCGCAGGCACGCCTCCTCGATGCACTGGTGCGAAGATCGCAATCCGGCGCGAGGTCGGCTATCGCCTGGACGAAAGGGCGGGAAGGTCGACATGGTCAGGCGCGGTGCCGTTTCGCCAACACCGCCGCCACATCTCGCAGCGACAACCCGCGTGCCCGCAACGCCACGGTGAGATGGAACACCAGGTCCGCCGCCTCGCCCAGCAATTCCCCGTCGTCTTGTACCACCGCTGCCAGCGCCGTCTCGACGCCTTCCTCGCCCACCTTCTGCGCGATGCGGCGGATGCCGCCATCGAACAGCCTGGTGGTGTAGCTGCCTTCGGGTCGATCGGCGTGGCGCTGCGCGACCAGCGCATCGAGTTCGGCGAGAAAACCCAGTGGCGGACGCACGTCGACGCTGTCGCCAAAGCAGCTGGAGGTGCCGATGTGGCAGGTGGGGCCGTGCGGGTCGGCCTGGATCAGCAAGGTATCGGCGTCACAGTCGATGCGGATCGATTTCAAAACCAGCACGTGCCCCGAGCTTTCACCCTTGGTCCACAGGCGCTGCTTGCTGCGGCTGTAGAAGGTGACGTGGCCGCTGGCTTCGGTTCGCGCCAGCGCCTCGGCGTTCATGTAACCGAGCATCAGCACTTCGCCGCTGAGCCAGTGCTGCACGATCGCCGGCAGCAGGCCGCCGCCCTTGGCCCAGTCGAGACGGCTGACATCGGTGTTGGCATCATTCATCACTGTCTTCCCATGAGACTCACAAACGCACCGGAACGCCATGGCCATGCAGGTAGCGCTTGAGCGCGGGGATCGCGATGGCGCCGGAGTGGAACACACTGGCGGCCAGCGCACCGTCCACATCGGCCTCGGCGAAGACGTCGCGAAAATGCTCCGGCTCGCCCGCGCCACCGGAGGCGATCAGCGGCACATGGCAGATCGCCCGTGCTACCGACAACTGCTCGAGGTCATAGCCGCGGCGCACGCCGTCGCTGCCCATGCAGTTGAGCACGATTTCGCCGGCACCGCGTCGCTGCACCTCGATCATCCAGTCCAGCGTGCGACGCGGCAATGCCTGCGTTTTCGAAGGATCGCCGGTGTACTGGCGCACGTGCCACTCGCCATCGGCATCGCGCAGTGAGTCGATGCCGACCACCACGCACTGCACGCCGAACGCGGCAGCGAGCTCGTCGATCAGCGCCGGACGCTCCAGCGCGGGCGAGTTCACCGAGATCTTGTCGGCGCCGGCATGCAGCACGGCGCGCGCCTCGTCGACCGAACGGATGCCGCCGGCAACGCAGAACGGGATGTCGATCACGCGGGCGACCTTCTCCACCCATGCGCGATCCACGCTGCGCCCTTCGGGGCTGGCCGTGATGTCGTAGAACACCAGCTCGTCGGCGCCTTCGTCGCGATAGCGCAGGGCCAGCTCGACGATCTCGCCCATCACCACGTGGTCGCGAAAACGCACGCCCTTGACCACCTGGCCGTCGCGCACGTCGAGGCAGGGAATGATGCGGCGGCTCAGCATGCGCGTGCCTCCTCCACGGTGAAGCGCCCTTCCAGCAGCGCGCGACCGAGGATCACGCCGCGCGCGCCGGCCGCGCGCGCCGCGCGGATATCGTCCAGCGAACGCACCCCGCCAGAAGCTTGCACCGCCAACTGCGGCACGCTGTCGGCGAGGTGTCGATACAGATCGAGATTGAAGCCGGCCAGCATGCCGTCGCGGTCGATGTCGGTGCACAGCAGGTGACGCGCACCGCGCGCGGCGTACCACGGGGCCAGTTCGTCCAGCGTGCGCACCTCGACTTCGGTCCAGCCCGCGCTGGGCAAGGCCCAACGACCGTCGAGGCGACGCGTGTCCAGCGCCAGGGTCAATCGCTCGGCGCCATAGGTTGCCAGCCAGCCGGCGACGCGTTCGGGATCGCGGATCGCCACGCTGCCCAGCACCACGCGCTGCACGCCGGCGTCGAACAGGCGTTGCAGGTCGGCCTCCTCGCGCACGCCGCCGCCGGCCTGGATCGCCATGCCGTCGCCGGCGATCGCGGCGACCACGGCAAGATTGTCGAGATTGCCCGAGCGCGCGCCATCCAGATCCACCAGATGCAGCCACCTCGCGCCCGCTTGCGCATAGGCTGCGGCAACGCCACGAGGGTCGCTGGCGTAAGTCGTTTGCCGTGCGTAGTCGCCCTGTTTCAGGCGCACCACCTGCCCGCCACGCAGGTCGATCGCGGGGATCACTTCAAAAGTCATAGGTCGAGAAAATTCTGCAGGAGCCTGGCGCCAACCGCCGCCGAGCGCTCGGGATGAAATTGCATGCCGTGGAAATTGTCGCGTGCGATCACCGCGGAGAACGGCGTGCCATGGTCGCTGCTGGCCAGCGTCCACGCGCCCGTGGGCACCGCGTAGCTGTGTACGAAGTAAGCCTGCTCGTCATCACCCAGACCGGCCAGCAGCGGGTGCTCGCGCTGCGCGGTGACGCGGTTCCAGCCCATGTGCGGCACGCGCAGGCCAGGTGCCTCGATGAAGCGGCGCACCGGCGCGGGGATCAATCCAAGGCACGCGGTATCACCCTCTTCCGAATGCGCGCAAAGCAGTTGCATGCCGAGGCACACGCCGAGCACCGGCCGGGTCAGCGAGCGCAGCAGCTCGACCAGGCCAAGCTCGCGCAGCCGCGCCATGCCCGGACCGGCCGCGCCCACCCCGGGCAGGATCACCTTGTCGGCGCCGCGGATGACGGCGGCATCCGCGGTCAATGCGGCATCCACGCCGAGCCGCTGCAGGGCATAACGCACCGAACCGATATTGGTGCCGCCGGCATCGACCAGAACCACGCCCATCAGAGTGTGCCCTTGGTGCTGGGCAGCTCGCTGCCTTCGCGACGGACCGCCTGGCGCAGCGTGCGCGCGACGACCTTGAAGCAGGCCTCGACCATGTGATGCGCATTGTCGCCGCGTACGCTCAGGTGCAGGTTGGCGCCCAGCGTCTCGCACAGCGAACGGAAGAAATGCGGTACCAGTTCGGTCGGTACCTCGCCCACGCGCTCGCGCGGAAAACTGCCTTCGAACACGAAGTACGGCCGGCCGGACAGATCCAGCGCCGCGCTGGCCTGCGACTCGTCCATCGGCAGGGTGAAACCGTAGCGGCCGATGCCGCGCTTGTCGCCCAGTGCCTGCTTCAGCGCCTGCCCCAGCGCCAGCGCGCAATCCTCGATGGTGTGGTGCTCGTCAATATGGGTGTCGCCATCGCAGTGCAGCTCCAGCGCGAAGCCGCCGTGCTTGCCGATCTGTTCCAGCATGTGGTCGAAGAAGCCCAGGCCGGTATGCGCCGTCGGCTCGGCCACGCGATCCAGGTCCACCTTGACCGTGATGCGGGTTTCCTTCGTATGGCGCACCACGCTGGCGGTGCGCGGCGCGTCGAGCAGCTCGTGCGCCAGTGCTTCCCAGCTCACGCCGAGCGGACCGACCCGGCAACCGCGCACGCCGAGGTTGGCGGCAAACTGCAGGTCGGTGTCACGATCGCCGACCATCGCCGACGCGGCGCGGCTCCAGCTGTCGTCGGCGAGATAGTGGCGCGCCAGCCCGATGCCCGGCTTGCGCGTATCCAGGCCTTGATGCGGAAAGCTGCGGTCGATCAACACTTCGCGAAAGCGGATGCCTTGCGAGGCGAAGATGCCGAGCAGCAATTCGTGCGGGCCGCTGAAATCGGCTGCCGGAAAACTGTCGGTGCCCAGGCCATCCTGATTGGTCACCATCACCAGCTCGTAGCCAGCCGCCACGAAGCGCTGCAAGGCGGCGATCACGCCCGGCAGCAACGCCAGCTTCCCGAACGTGTCGACCTGCTCATCGGCAGGCTCCTCGATCAGGCAGCCGTCGCGATCGACGAAGAGAATCTTGCGACTCACCGAAACCTCCCTGCAACCACGCAAGAGCGCACTCTGTGCGCGAAATGCGTGACCGCGTCGCAACCTGGTTTTCGCGCACAGGGTGCACTCCTGCAGTTGTGGATCATGCCTGCACCTCCGCAAGTACGGCCAATACGCGATCGTTCTCCTGCGCGCTACCGATGGTGATGCGCAAGGCATCGCCAAGATTCGGATAGCGGCGGATATCGCGCACCACGATGCCGGCTGCGAGCAGCCGCTGATTGATCGCCTCGGCATCATCGAAACGTACTGCCAGGAAATTCGTCGCCGAAGGCAGTACCTCGCGCACGCCGGGCACGGTGCGCAGTGCAAGCTGCATCCGTACCCGCTGTGCCCGAATGGTCTCCAGATGAGTCCGCGCCACCACCTGCCCTTCCGTCGACAGGGCAGCCAGCGCTGCCGCAACGCAGGGACGCGGCAGGGGATACGGCGCGATGATCCTGCGCAACAGCCCGATCACCGCCGCGTTCGCCAGCACACAACCCACCCGCGCGCCGGCCAGCGCCCAGGCCTTGGACAGCGTGCGCAGGACAGCGAGATTGTCATGCCGGTCGATCAGGTCGACCACGCTGGCTTCATCGTCGAACTCGACATACGCCTCGTCGACCACCAGCACGGAACGTCCCTGCAGCGCCCCGGCCAGCCGCTCGATGCTGGCACGCGGCACGCGCTGCCCGCTCGGATTGTTCGGTGTACACACGAAGGTCAGCTTGACCGCGGGAGTGACCGCGGCGAGCAGCTCATCCACGTCGACGCTGAAGTCGCGTGTCAGCGGCACTTCGATCACGGCCGCATTCTGGGTCTGGGCATAGATCGCATACATGCCGAAGGTCGGCGGCTGGATCAGGATCGCGTCCTTGCCGGCGCGGCAGAATGCGCGCACCAGCAGGTCGATTCCCTCGTCGCTGCCGCGGGTAACCAGCACCTGCGCATGCTGTACACCGTGCAGCGTGGCAAGCGCCTCGACCAGCTCGGCCGGCTGCGGCTCGGGGTAGCGATTGCAACCCACGCCACCGTCACCCGCGGGTGCCCACGGTGATTCATTCGCGTTGAGCCAGATCGCACCACCGGCGGCTTCCATGCGGGCGGACGAATACGGCTGCATCGCCAGGATTTCCGGCCTGGCCAGATCGAGTACGCTCATGCTGTTGGCTCCAATGCGGCCAGGCGCAAGGTTACCGCGCGGCGATGCGCCTCCAGTTGCTCGGCCGCGGCCAGTGTCGCCGTGCAAGGGCCGATGTTGCGCAAGCCTTCGGCGGAGACTTCCTGCACGCTGATCTGCTTCTGGAAACTGGCCACCGACACGCCGCTGTAGCTGCGCGCGTAGCCGTAGGTCGGCAGCACGTGGTTGCTGCCGCTGCAATAGTCGCCGACGGATTCGGGCGTCCACTGGCCGAGAAACACCGAACCGGCGCTGTCGATGCCAGCGAGCAATGCACGGGGTTCGGCCACCTGCAGGATCAGGTGCTCCGGCGCGTAGCGGTTGCTGACCTCCACGGCCTGCTCCAGCGTTTCGACCAGGATCAACCGACTCTGCATCAAGGCATGGCTGGCGATGCCATTGCGCGGCAACTCGGCACACTGCCGCGCGACTTCCGCGGCGGCCTTGTCGAGCAAGTCAGCCGATGGGCTGAGCAGGATCACCTGCGAATCCGGGCCATGCTCGGCCTGCGACAGCAGGTCGGCGGCGACGAACACCGGATTGGCCTGCGCATCGGCAATCACCAGTACTTCGGACGGGCCAGCCGGCATGTCGATCGCCGCGCCGTCCGGATCGGACGACACCTGCAGCTTCGCCTCGGTGACCCAGGCATTGCCGGGCCCGAACAGCTTGTCGCACCTGGGCACGCTGGCGGTGCCGTAGGCCATCGCCGCGATCGCCTGTGCGCCGCCGAGCTTGAACACCTTGTGCACGCCGGTGAGCCGTGCGGCGTACAACACCGCCTCGTCGCAACGCCCGTCGACACGCGCCGGCGAACACAGCACCACTTCGCGACATCCGGCAATTTTTGCCGGCACGCCCAGCATCAACGCGGTCGATGGCAGCGGCGCACTGCCGGCCGGCACATACAGGCCGACCCGGCTGACCGGACGCAGGACACGTTCCACGCGAACGCCAGGCGCCGTCTCGACCACCACTGGCCGCGGTGCGGCGACACGATGGAAGTGCTCGATGCGACCAGCCGCCTCGCGGATCGCCGCCTTCAATGCCGGCGCGAGTGCCGCCTCGGCAGCCGCAAATTCGGCTTCGTCCACTTCGACTGCATCCAGCGTGCAGTGATCATGGGTTGCGCTCAACGCGAGCAAGGCCTCATCGCCACGCTGGCGCACATCGGCAATGATGTCCGCGACGCCGGCACGCAACTCGTTGGCGCGTGACTGCGGCGGGCGGGCCAGCGCCTGGTTTCGGCCAGTGTCCGTCAACGCGTTCCAGTCCAGGCGCTTCATGCCCGCGGGATTCATGCCGGTTTGCTCCTCGTCCACCTGTGTCATGCCAGCATTTTCTCCACCGGCAGCACGAACATTTCGCGTGCACCGGCTTTCTTGATTTCTTCCAGTTGTCGCCAGCTGACCTCGCCGGCGCACAATGCCTGCAGCAGCAGCTGATCCGGCTGACCGGCCAGCGGCATCAGGGTCGGTTGCGGGCCACCGGGCAGCAGTCGGGTTACCGCTTCCAGTGTCGCCCGCGAAGTCTGCAACAGCAGCAGGCGCGACTCACGCACCTGGATCACGCCATCCAGCCGCTTCAGCAGCAACTCCAGCATGTCGCCACGTTCGTCCGCCGGCAGGCTCAACGGGCCGGCCAGCACGGCTTCGCTTTCCAGCAGCACTTCGGTTTCGCGCAACTGGTTGGCAATCAGGGTGCCGCCGCTCTGGACCAGGTCGCAGATGGCGTCGGCGGTACCCAGCTTGGGCGCGATTTCAACCGATCCGGCCAGCGTGACCACGCCGGCGTCGATTGCACGCGTGCGCAGCCATGCCCCAAGCAAGCCCGGATAGGACGTGGCGATACGCCGCCCTTCCAGGTGCTGCGGACCTTCATAGTCCAGCTCGTTGGGTACCGCGATCGACAGGCGGCAGCGGCCAAAACCCAGCGGGCGCAGTTCGGTGAGCGGTTCCGCCTCGAGTCCGCCCGGGGTGAGCTGGAATTCATTCAGCACATTGCGGCCGACGATGCCGAGATCGCATACCCCTTGGGCGATCAGGCCCGGGATATCGTCATCGCGCACCAGCAGCAGGTCGACCGGTTCGCCCTCGCCGAAGCAGAACAGCTTGTCGCGACTTTGCCGGAAGCTGAGCCCGCAGCGATTGAGGATATCCAGTGCCGGCTCGGTCAGGCGGCCGGATTTCTGCATCGCGATGCGCAGGCGATCACGTGTCTTCATGCTTTAGTTTTCCTTGCCGCGATGGATTGCCGCCGTGCCGCCCGTGCTGCCGCTGCCAGATAGCCGCCACTGCCCTGGTTGAGGTAACGCGCCACGCGGCCGATCGTGGTGATGCTGACCGCGGTGCGCTCATGGATCTCCCGGTATGAAACGCCTTCGAGCAGATACGGCACCACCCGCCAGCGATCCACCAGCACCTCCAGCTCGGCCGGCGTGCACAGGTCGCACAGGAAGGCACCCATTTCCTCGCTGTTCTTCATCGACAACAGGGCCTGGTAAAGGCTCTGCTCGGCGGATTCGACGGGGGTCTCCGGATCAAGCGATCGGCGTTTCATAATGTACTAATGCGTTAATACGATGCAGCGCATGATACACGGCATGATGCATGGCAGCAAACGGGTAGTCTCGGGTGCGGGTGCGGGTGCGGGTGCGGATGCGGATGCGGTTTCGATTCGAGGCGGCTGCCGTCCGGTTCGCGGAACCGAGCCGGCGCATGACGCACCGGCTCGCCACCCTCCCGGCAAGCCGCCAAAACGGCCGCACTGCCCGGAGGCAGCCGTCAAACCATGGCCCCGCCAACAAAAACCCCGCCGGAGCGGGGTTTCGGGTCATCGATGAAACGGCCGACTCAGGCCGACTTCTTCTTCGGCGCAGCTTTCTTGGCAGCAGCCGACCTGGTCACGGTCGCCTTGGCGCCGACCACGGCCGGTGCGGCGGTATGCGCACGCGAATTGCCGTAGCTGCTGCGATTGATCTTGCCGCGACGGGTCTTGCGATCGCCCTTGCCCATGGGAACACCTTGGATTTGCTGAATGAATGGTCACCCATCATAGCAGTGCCGGAGCAAACGCCATAGTCAGCCGTGGCGATGCCCGACACAGCCCGGTTCCTGATCCGGGCACTCGCCGGAGTCGACTTGCACCGTCACGTGCTGGATCTGGAAGCGCTCCATCAACACCGTCTTGATCGCCCGCAGTACCCGGGCACTGTCGGCCGGTTCATGCAGCTCGGCATGCAGGGTGGCCATGCGCGAACCCGAGGCCAGTTGCCACACATGCAGATGGTGGACATCGCGGATGGCGGGATCCGCTTCGCGCAAGGAGGCTTCGACCAATGCAGAGTCCATCCCGTCGGGAACGCCTTCGAGCAGGATGTGCGCAGACAACCGCAGCAACCGCCAGGCGCTGCCCAGGATCAGCAGCGAAACCAGCAGCGACAGTACCGGATCGGCCCACAGCCAGCCAAACCAGCGAATCGCCAACGCGGCCAGCACTGCCGCCAGCGATCCGAGCAGATCGCCCAGTACATGCAGGCTGGCGCCAGCCAGATTGACGTCGTCATGGGCGTGCCCATGCAGGGTACGCAACACCAGGCCGTTCACCAGCAGGCCGACGACCGCCACGACAAGCATCACACCGGACAGGATCGGCCCCGGGTGCAGCAACCGGTCTATCGCCTCGTAGAAGATCCAGCCGACCAGCACGAACTGACTCAGCGCATTGACGAAACCGACCAGCACCTCGATCCGGCCATAACCATAACTGCGCCGCGCATCGGCAGGTCGTGCCGCCATGACCGTACCGACCACCGCCAGCAGCAATGCCAGTGCATCGACCATCATGTGACCGGCATCCGCCAGCAGGGCCAGCGAGCCCGACCAGAACCCCCCGATCACCTCGGCCACCATCATCAAGGTGGTCAACACCAGCGCGAACAGCAGCTTGCCGCGCCGACCGAGGCCAACGACAGCATCCGTGTGCGCGTGGGCATGATCGTGCGAATGGGTGTGGGACGAGTTCATGCGCGCATGCTAGGAATGCAGGGTGCCGTTACACAATCACCATGCTCGACCGGCTGCCGGTTCAATGCGCGCATTCCGGCCCGTGCACATGGCCACGCCCGTGTCGACTGTCGCGACGCAGGTTGACGAAGTGCGCACTGGCCAGCAACAGGCCACCGCAGGTCACCATCACGCTGTGCAGGGCAACCGAATAATTCTGGGCAAACGTGACGCCGATCAGCAGCAACGCCAGGCCGGGAGTCGCCAGCAACAGTGGCAAGGGTTGCTGATGGCGACGAAAGCCTCGCACCAGCGCAACCAGGGCCAGGGCACAGGCGAACATCACAAAGCCGCGCTCGAACCGGTGGTCGGCCAGAAACTCCAACCCCATCAACGGCAGCAGCGCGAGCACGAACGGCAGCAACGCGCAGTGGATCGCACACAGGAACGACGCCGCGGTCCCGATGCGATCGGCTATCCGCCACCAGCGCGCGTTGTCTTTCTGCCTGCTTTCCATTGACCTGTTCCGCGCCGCCGGGGTGGCGACTTCGTGCCTGCGGCGGTAATGTTACATTATAACATTGTCGAACGCCATATGCCGGCATCGCGCCACTCAAGCCTTGCGACAATCCTTGCAGATACCGTGGACTTCCAGGGTCTGCGCCTGCGGACGAAAACCGAGTCCCAGGGCTTGAGCCTCGATCAATTCGGCCACCCGGTCGTCACAGACTTCCTGCGCACTGGAGCAGCTGTCGCAAATCAGGAACGGCACCTGATGGGCCTCAGCCGGATGGTGGCAGGAGACGAAGGCATTGATCGATGACAGCTTGTGGATGAAGCCGTTTTCCAGCAGGAAGTCGAGCGCGCGATACACCGTGGGCGGCGCCGCATTGCCGTGCTTCTCGCGCAACTGGTCGAGCAGGTCATACGCCTTGATCGGCTTGCGCGTCGCCGCCACCAGTTCGAGCACCTCCATGCGCAGTGGCGTGAGCCGCAGCCCGCGCTCCTTGCTGGCAAGCTTCACTGCGCGCACGAAGCCCCTGGCATCGTGCGCGTGCGGATGATGGGTTGCCGAATGGTGCTCGACATCGTGGCTCAAGACATTCACCTCGTGTTGGATCATACATCTGCCCATGCGGCGGAATGGTGAAGGTTCATCGATGCGGCGGTGGCGGCGGGAGTGCCTGGCGCGACGGACGGCGCGGCTTGAGCACGATCACGACCCAGCCAATCGGCCCCAGCACCCATGCCCACACCGCACCTTCAACCAGCCGACCGCGCCACCAGCCAAGCAGCAGGCCGACCGCGACGAACAGCAGATTCCACCAGAACATGGCGGCCCAGGGCACCATGTTCAACAGATTGAAGAACACGTGAAAGAACGCACCCGGTGCATCGAGGTCGACGCCCCTGGTGGCTCTGGCGAGCAATTCGTCCATGCCGGGCTCAGCAGGTCATCGACATGGCCGCGAGATCAGCCGTGGGCGCGCGCGATGGCGGCATCGATACGGGCAAGCGCCGTATCACGTCCCGTCAGATAGATCGTCTGGTCGATCGATGGAGAAACCTGGGTGCCGGTCATGGCCACGCGCAACGGCTGTGCGATCTTGCCCATGCCCAGCCCCAGCCTCGCTGCCACCTGCTCGATCACCTGGTGAATCGGCTCAGGCTGCCACTCGCATTCGGCCAGCAGCGATTTCGCCGCTTCCAGCACGGCGGCGGCCGTGTCGCTCTTCAGATGCTTGGCTACCGCCTTGTCGTCCCACTCGAGGATCGGGCCATACCAGATCTTGGCACGCTCGGTCATTTCCTTCAGCGTATGCACGCGATCGCGCAGCGCCACGATCACGTCCGCCGGCGCGGGGCCCTGGCTGAAGTCGATGCCGGCGCGCTGCAGGTGCCACTCGAATTCGGCGACCAGCGACTGCGGTTCATCGGTTCTCAGATAATGCTGGTTGAACCAGGCCAGTTTCTCGGTATCAAATCGCGAGGCGGCCTTGTTGCAGTGGCTGATGTCGAACAGCGAGATCATCTCCTCGCGCGCGAAGATTTCCTGGTCACCATGCGACCAGCCCAGCCGAACCAGATAGTTGAGAATCGCATGCGGCAGAAAGCCGTCGGCGCGGTAATCCATCACGCTGACCGCGCTGGTGCGCTTGGACAGCTTCTTGCCTTCCTTGTCCAGGATCATCGGCAGGTGCGCGAATTCCGGCACCGCGGCACCCAGCGCCTTGTAGATGTTGATCTGGCGCGGGGTGTTGTTGACGTGGTCATCACCGCGAATCACCTCGGTGATGCCCATGTCGATGTCGTCGACCACCACTGCGAAGTTGTAGGTCGGCCAGCCGTCGGAGCGGAAGATCACCAGATCGTCCAGCTCGGCATTGGCCCACTCGATGCGGCCCTTGACCTTGTCCTCGAACACCACCGAGCCTTCGTGCGGATTGCGGAAACGGATCACCCGGTTGGGGTCCTCGCGATACGGCTCGTTGCGGTCGCGGTAATGGCCGTTGTAGCGCGGCTTCTCGCCGTTCGCGATCGCGGCCTCGCGCATCGCCTCGATTTCGGCCTTGCTCTCGTAGGCGTAATAGGCGTTGCCGGCGGCTACCAGCTCATCGGCCACCTGCTTGTAACGCGGCAGCCGCTGGGTCTGGTAGAACGGGCCCTCGTCGGCGTCCAGGTCGAGCCAGTGCATCGCGTCGAGGATCGCCTGCACCGCTTCGTCGGTGGAACGCTCGCGATCGGTATCCTCGATGCGCAGGATGAATTCGCCGCCACGCCGACGCGACTCCAGCCAGCAGTAAAGTGCGGTGCGGGCGCCGCCGATATGCAGGAAACCGGTGGGACTGGGGGCGAAGCGGGTACGTACGGTCATGGGGTTCTTTTTGAAAGAGTGAAGCAAGATCATGGATTTTAGCCGATACCGGGCCCATCGCCCGAACCCGTCACCACACCGTCCTCAACTCAGGCAACGGCTGCCGCTGGCCCTGCTGGCGCTGGGCTGGCTCGTTGCTGCCATGCCGGCACGGGCCGACAACCCCGGCTATGACCGCCCCGGACTCGGCTTCAATCCCGCCGTGCTGGATCCGGGCGAATTGACCCTCGAACAGGGCCTGCCGAGCTGGAGCCAGGATCACGAACCCGACTACAGCAGTTCGCAATACACCGCCGACAGCCTGCTGCGACTGGGACTGGGCCGTTCACTGGAACTTCAGGTCGGCGGCTCGTCATACAACGACCTGCGCCAGACCACGGCCGCGGGAACATCCCATCGCAGCGGGCATGGCGACAGCAGCCTGGCATTGAAGCTCGCCCTGCCCTCGTCGAACACTTCATTCACCTGGGGGGTGCTGGGAAGCGTCGAGTTCACCGACGGCGCCCGTGCGTTCCGCAATGCGCAGCGACAATATCTGCTGGGCATGGCGCTGGGCTGGCAGAACGATCCAGCCAACAGCACCGGCGCCTACCTGGAAGATGTACGCGGCGGCGGCCGGGACAGTTACACCGTGGCGATCAATCGCAGCCATGCATTCACCCCAAACCTGACGCTGTTTGCCGAAGCAGCGTGGCAACACCAGCCCGGCTCGGCCGGCGGTACGCTGGCTGGCGCCGGCGTGGCCTGGCAAGTCGATCGCCGGGTGCAGCTCGATGCCGGTTTCCGGCATCGCTTGTCCGGCCCGCTGCCGGACTGGTGGGCAGGCCTGGGCGCCTCCGTATTCTTCGGCCGCTGAGTCGGCCCGCGCCGAAAGACTCACTCCACGTGGATGGTGATTTTCTTCGACACCAGCGCCGGCTCGAACGGCACGTGGTTCCGGTCGCCCAGCTCCAGTTGCAAGGTGTGCGTTCCCGGTGCCAGCTTGATCGTGGCCTGGGTCTGGCCGCCGCCAAAGTGGATGTGGTTTGCGTCGGCTGGAATCGGCTGGCGCGCCGCCGGCAACGTGCTCACGTCGACCAGCAGGTGGTGATGACCGGTATTCTTCCGGTCCACACCGGCCGGCGCCACACCCATGCCGGTGAGGCCGAAGCGGACGGTGACATCCCGGCCCACCGTGGCACCGTCAGCGGGTGAAATGATGTACACCGATGTCCCGGCGGGCGCGGGAGTCGTCGGCAGGCCGGGGACAGCGGCAGCCATCGCCATCGTCGTCAAGCCAGTCAGTGCGAGCACAAGCAGGCTACGCTTCATTTCGACCTCCCGCAGTGGAATGGCGTCCAGTGTATGCGCAGCGTCGTGTACACGAGATGTCGGGGAGATGCGGTTCGCAGACACCCGATCGAATCGGCAAGCCTGCGCTGGATGCTTTGGCAGGCATCAGCGAAGCCTGCTGCATGGAGGCCGGCGCACCGTGCCTGAAACGTCTGCAACGATGGACGTCGACCGCCGTGTCGAAACCGTGCCGCTGTGCAGTATGTGCGCACGCCGTAGCGAACGCCTTTGCACTCAGGCAGATAGCCCACTTGTCCACAGGCTTTACCGGCTGCGCTCCACAATCGCTGTGGAGAACTTCGCCTGGCTGGGCAAAAAACCGCCAATGTGAGGCAAGTACCTGGCCGCAAACGACGAACGGCCGTTGTCCACAGGCTTGTACAGAAGAGGTCCACCATGGCTGTGGAAAACAATTGCCGCAAACGCGTTCCGCGCATGCACAGGCAGCGCGGCGGCGCGTGCAATCCGTGACCAGCGCGTAGCAAGTCACTGATCAACAAGTGCGAAACCCCGCTTGTCCACAGGCTTTGCCGCAACACTTCCACAGCGGCTGTGGAAAACCTCCGGGCACTTGCGGCGATGCCGCCCGAAGGCGGCATCGCTCATGACGTGCAGCAGACGGCTCGACTCAGGCGGCGCGCTCGGCCCTGGTCAGGATGCCGAACAGGTCGGCCAGCTTGTCGCGCATTTCGCGCCGGTCGACGATCAGGTCGAGCGCGCCGTGATCCACCAGGAACTCCGAACGCTGGAAACCTTCCGGCAAGGTCTCGCGCACGGTTTGTTCAATCACGCGCGCACCGGCAAAACCGATCAGCGCCTTCGGCTCACCGATGTTGATATCACCGAGCAGGCCCAGGCTGGCCGATACGCCACCGGTAGTCGGGTTGGTCAGCACGCTGATGTAGGGCACACCGGCATCGCGCAGGCGGGCCAGCGCGGCCGACACCTTGGCCATCTGCATCAACGAGAACAGCGCCTCCTGCATGCGCATGCCGCCGCTGGCCGCGAAGCACACGAAGGCACTGCGCTCGGCCAGCGCGCGTTCGGCTGCGCGGGCGAATTTTTCGCCACCGACCGAGCCCATCGAGCCCCCCATGTAGGCAAAGTCGAATGCGACCGCAACCAATGGCCGGCCCTTGAGCTTGCCGCTCATGGCCAGCAGCGAATCTTTTTCGCCGAGCTTTTTCTGGGTGGCGGTGATGCGGTCGCGATACCTCTTGGAGTCGCGGAATTTCAGCGGATCGGTGGGTTCCAGACTGGCCCACAGCTCATGCGTCGAACCCTTGTCGAGCAAGGCATCGAGCCGCATGCGCGCACTGATGTAATGGTGGTGGTCGCACTTCGGGCAAACCATCAGGTTGCGCTCCAGCTCCGGCTTGTACAGCACGGTGCCGCAACCGCCACATTTTTCCCACACGCCCTCGGGCACCGAGCCCTTGCCGCCGTTGGTGGCCTGGGTGCGGGTACGCGGATTCATGATTTTCTGCAGCCAATTCATCGCAACACCTCAAACGTTCCTGACCTGAAACGGTCAGGTGACCGTTTCAGTGTGCATCCAGCGCGGCACGGATCGGCAGCAGGAAATGCTGCACGCGGGCCGCGATATCCGCCGCGTCCGTGGCACCTGCCAATCTCTCGACCAACGCACTGCCAATCACCACTGCATCGGCAAACTTGCCGATCGCCACGGCGCTGGCCGCATCGCGGATGCCGAAGCCCACCGCCACCGGCGCATGGGCGCGGCAGCGAACCTCTGCGACCCGTGCCGCAATGTCGCTGGTGCTCAACTGCCCTGCTCCAGTGATACCAGCGAATGACACATAATACAGGAAGCCCTCGGCCGAACCGCACAAGGCGGTCATCCGATCGGGTGCGGTGGT
Source organism: Rhodanobacter sp. (assembly GCA_035564915.1). Taxonomy (GTDB): domain Bacteria; phylum Pseudomonadota; class Gammaproteobacteria; order Xanthomonadales; family Rhodanobacteraceae; genus Rhodanobacter. Next base: position 5,390 of record DATMTH010000024.1, on the reverse strand, counting down.
GGGCGCGGCCAGCAGAATCTGCTGCAACCCGGCGTCGCGCAACGGCTGCAGCACCGCGGACTCCTCCAGCGGACAGTCGACCAGCAACACACCATCCACGCCGGCCGCCACGGCTTCCTGCGCAAAATGCGCGTAGCCGTGGATCTCGACCGGGTTCAGATACCCCATCAGCACGATCGGGGTATCCGGGTCGCGTTGACGGAACTCGGCAACCCAGCCCAGCACTTCGTCGAGACCGACGCCTTTCGCGATCGCCCGCTCGCTGGCGTGCTGGATCACCGGGCCATCAGCCATCGGATCGGAGAACGGCACGCCCAGTTCGATCAGGTCGGCACCGGCACCGACCAGTGCATGCATCAGCGCGACCATCTGCGCAGGCGACGGATCACCGGCAGTGACGAAGGGAATCAGGCCGGTGCGGCCTGCACTCTTCAGGGCGGCGAAACGGCGATCGATGCGGCTCATGACAGCGAGGCGCGAGCGTGGGGACATGAGAAACGAAAGTTCATGACGATACCTTGTCGAAAACGTGGGGGATGACGCTGTGCGCCTTGCCGTTCTCTCATTGCTCACTCCTCTCCACTCGTTCCCGCTTCATACCTGGACTCCTTCGCGCGCCGCAATGGTGTGCACGTCCTTGTCGCCGCGGCCGGAAAGATTGCACAGCACGATACCGTCCTGCGGCAGCTCGCGCGCCAGCTTCATCGCCTGCGCCACGGCATGACTGGATTCCAGTGCCGCAAGAATGCCTTCGGTACGTGCCAGCAGGTGGAACGCTTCCAGCGCCTCGTCGTCGGTGACGCCAACGTAGTCGGCACGTCCCGCATCCTTCAGAAACGCATGCTCGGGGCCGACGCCGGGATAATCCAGCCCCGCCGAGACCGAATGCGTCTCGGTGATCTGGCCGTTGTCGTCGCACAGCACATAGGTGCGATTGCCATGCAGCACGCCGGGGCGACCGGCCGACAGCGACGCGGCGTGATGCCCGCTGGCAATGCCCTCGCCCGCCGCCTCGGCGCCAACGATGCGCACATCCGCATCGTTGAGAAAAGCATGAAACAGGCCGATCGCGTTCGAGCCACCACCGACGCACGCGGTCAGCACGTCCGGCAGGCGACCGTATTGCGCCAGCACCTGCGCACGCGCCTCGCGCCCGACGATGGCATTGAAGTCGCGCACCATCTTCGGATACGGGTGCGGACCGGCCACGGTGCCGATGATGTAGAACGTATCGGCCACGTTGGTGACCCAGTCGCGCATCGCCTCGTTCAATGCATCCTTCAGCGTCTTCGAGCCGGAAGTCACCGGCACCACCTCGGCACCGAGCAGCTTCATCCGGTAAACGTTGATCTTCTGCCGCTCGATGTCCACGGCGCCCATGTAGACCACGCAATGCATGCCGAAGCGCGCGGCCACCGTGGCCGTGGCCACGCCATGCTGACCGGCGCCGGTCTCGGCGATCACCCGCTGCTTGCCCATGTGCCGCGCCACCAGCGCCTGGCCGATGGTGTTGTTGATCTTGTGCGCGCCGGTGTGGTTCAGGTCCTCGCGCTTGAGCAGGATGCGTGCACCACCGACATGTTGCGACAGGCGCTCGGCGTGGTAGATCGGGCTGGGCCGGCCGACATAATGCTGCAGATCGCGATCGAGTTCAGCGAGAAAACCCGGATCCCGGCGCAGGCGTTCATAGGCTTCGCTCAACTCTGCCAGGGGCGCCATCAGGGTTTCGGCGACATAGCTGCCGCCGTAGTCGCCGAAGCGACCGTTCGCATCAGGCCAGGCGTGAAAATCGTCGATCTTTGGCATGTCATCACTCGAAATCGGGAAACCGCTGCGACGCCCGGGCGCCGCGACAGGATATTCACCCTAACCCAGCGAGGCCTCCGGCAAAAGCGATAAGATGGCCACCACCTGTCAGGAAAACTCACAGATACCATGCCCCGTGAATTGCCATCACTGAATGCCTTGCGTGCCTTTGAGGTGGCGGCACGACTGGAAAGTGTCAGCCATGCGGCGATCGAACTGCACGTGACCCACGGCGCGGTGAGCCGACAGATTCGCGCACTCGAAGCCGATCTTGGCGTACCCCTGTTCAACCGCGCGGGACGCGGCCTGACGCTGACGGCCGCCGGCCTGCGCCTGCGCGACAGCGCTGCGGGTGCATTCACACAGCTGCGCATGACCTGCGACGAGCTGCGCCGCAGCGCGAGCCAGGCACCGTTCGTGCTCGGTTGCTCGGGCAGCGTGCTGGCACGCTGGATCATCCCGCGGATGGAACGGCTCGGTCGCGACCTGCCGGCACTGAAACTGCACCTGTCCGCGAGCGAAGGCACACCCTCTGCCGCCCTGCCTGGTGTGGATGCCGCCTTGTTGCTGGCCGAACCACCCTTGCCACCGGAATGGCAGGTGCATGCGCTGGCATCGGAACAGATCGGCCCGGTGTTCAGCCCGCGTCACCCGCGTCACGCCGCCTTGTGCAAGGCCAGCGTCACGGCACTGTGCAAGGAAGCGCTGCTGCACACGACATCACGCCCGCAGGCCTGGCCAGCATGGGCACGCGCGCATCGCATTGCTGCCAGCCGCCTGCATTACGGGCAATCGTTCGAGCATCTTTACTACCTGCTGGAGGCGGCGGTGGCCGGTCTCGGTGTGGCCATCGCACCACAACCACTGGTAGCCGATGACCTCGCCGCCGGCCGGCTGGTCGCGCCATGGGGCTTCCTGCCCACTCGTGCGAGCTGGATCCTGTGCTCACCCAGGCACGTCGGCGATTCGCGCCTGCTCGCACTGACCCGCTGGCTGCGCCAGGAACTGGCGGAACCCGGATGACTCTCAGAGATGCTGCCGCGCGCCCAGCTTCAGTTGTTCCACGGTTTCCGGTGTGAGCGGACCGAGTACGCCACGGTGCTCCTCGGGAATATGTGCAGCGATATCCTCTGCGCCGAACACGTAGTGATCCAGCAGGTTGCGCCAGTTGGCCCGTTCCTCTGCTGGCAGTCCGCGAAAAGCGAGCAGGCAGTGGTACAGCGCAGCCCGCGCGTGACCGCTCTGATAACCCTCGACCTGCAGCGGGTTCCACCAATAGTTGACCAACGCGTTGAGCGGCTCCAGCGACTCCACGTTGTGCCACCACAGCGGCGGCATGTAGATCGCATCGCCCGGATGCAGTTCGGCGACCCGTGCTTCGGCAAGTGCAAGCTTCAGACGCGGATAGCGCGGATCGTCGGGCTGATCCAGCCGGGCCATGCTGATTGCCGCACCGGTGGGCGCGTAGTCCAGTGGCCCGATATAGAGGTTGGGCAATTGTTCCGGCGGAAACAGCGTGAAGCGACGGGTGCCGCAGACCACGCAGGCGATGTTGTGCTGCGAATCGAAATGCGTGGGCGTGGTGACCCGGTTGCCCATCCACAGCCGCGGCTCGATGCCCGGGTCAAGCAAGGGCAGCGCATGCTCGGCCAGGAACCCCGGCATGCATTCGCGGATTGGCACGCTCTGGATCACCAGGCCTGGCGCACTCTCGCGCCGGCTGTATTTCGCCAGTCGCTGCAGGCCGAGGGTCAACGGCACCTTGAAGTGCTGGTAGCTGAATCCGCTCATGTCCGGCGTGTAGCCAATGATGCCGTCGGCCTCCGGCGCGATCATCAAGGTCGTCACGTCGGTACCATTGTCCAGCTCGGCCAGTCGCTGCGCGAAGGCCGTATCCGACTGCCGCGCCAGCTTCACGATGGGCCAGTCCCTGCATAGCCCGCGAATGATCAGCGGACGATCGTGGCCCACCAGATCGGCAAGAACCGGCGACTGACCGGTATCGCGATACTCCTCAATGGCAGTGGCAGGCATGCAGTCCATCCGTCACAGGTGACAATCAATCAGCGATCCTAGCGCGCCGACCGGATTCCGTCATCGGCGCGCGGTCGCTAACGAATATGGGCCGGCCGCTCCACGTCGACCTCCCGAACGGCACGAACGAATGCTGAAAGCTTGCGCGGATCCTTGATTCCCGGCGCCGATTCGACCCCGCTGGCCACATCCACCGCCCACGGACGCACCATCCGGATGGCATCGCCGACATTCGCCGCATCGAGCCCCCCAGCCAGGATCAACGGGCATCCGAGCTCCGCAGGAAGCACACGCCAGTCAAATGTCTTGCCGCCGCCTCCCGCCTCGCCGGGACTGTGGCCGTCGAGCAGCATGGCCGCCGCGTGCGGATGCTCGCGAAAGCGCGGTGATGTCACCGACCCCTCTCCCATCGCAATCGCCTTCACGAACGGATGCCCGAACTGCATGCACCACGCGTCGCTTTCGCAGCCATGAAACTGGAGCAACGTCGGGCGCACGGCGTCCAGTACCTGCCGCACCAGACTGGCATCGTCATCCATGAACAGGGAAACCGTGCTGACAAACGGCGGCAATGCATCGACGATCTCGCGCGCCTGCGCCAGCGACACGTGGCGCTTGCTGCGTGTCGTGAACACCAGGCCGATCGCATCCACTCCCAACTCTGCCGCCAGCAGCGCGTCCTCGACCCGGGTCATGCCACAGCATTTGATGCGGGTCATGGCCCCTCTCCGGCAGCAACGGCATCGGACAGGCATACCGCGTCAGGCAGACCCCAATGCTTTTCGTAGCGTGGGCCGATGAAGGTCAGGCCGGATGCCGGCGCAGTGGGCCCGGCAACCTGCCGATCACGGCCAGCAAGCAGTTCGGCCATCCATTCGACTGGCCTTTCCGCCTGGCCAATCAGCAACAACGAGCCGACGATATTGCGCACCATGTGATGCAGGAAGGCGTTCGCCTCGATCTCCACGAATACCTGCTCGCCTTCACGCCATGCAGCCACCGCCAGCACGGTGCGACGCGGATGTGTCGCCTGGCAGGACAAGGCCCGGAAGGCGCTGAAGTCGTGCAGGCCCAGCAAGGCCTGCGCCGCAGCATGCATGCGTTCGACATCCAGCGGCAGACGTTCCCAGGTAACGTAGCGGGCATCCAGCGCCGCCCGCACCGGCCGATTCAGGATGTGGTAGCGATAGCGCCGGCTGCGTGCCGAAAAACGCGCGTGGAAACTGTCCGGCACCGGCTGTGCCCAAAGCACCGCGACGCTGCTCGGCAGGCTGGAACAGGCACCAAGCACCCAGCCACGCATCTCGCGCGTGGCCCCGGTGTCGAAATGCACGACCTGGCAGCGACCATGCACGCCCGCATCGGTACGCCCGGCACAACTGACCTGGACCGGGTGGGCCGCCACCCTGGACAGCGCCTGCTCCAACCGACCCTGCACGCTGGGGCCTTCGGTCAGGCGCTGCCAACCGAAGAAATCGGTGCCGTCGTATTCGATACCCAGGGCGATGCGCATGAGGTGCTGCAAAAACCGTTCGATGAGCGCGGAAGAT
>DATMTH010000023.1:0-3178 GCA_035564915.1 Rhodanobacter sp. | reverse complement strand
GTTCTCGCTCGACAACTTCCGCAGCCTGCGTACCGATTCGGTGGGCAAGGTCGACGGCTACGCGGCACTCGGCATCGTGCCGCAGCCATTCACCCCATGGCTGCCGACACTGCTGCACGGTCCCGTGCGGCAGCGTCGGCTGGACGGCGCGCGAAAGCTGCAGCGCTGAACGATCGAACGACATCGCACAGTCGTGCCCGCCTCGTACACGCGATGCCCTGCGCTCCTCAGAGGGAAGACATTACCGGTGCGACGGCGGAACCGGTCGCGGCGCAGACGGACTATTGGCTGAGCGCATGGTTTCGACCATCCGTGGACGCCAGTCCACGCGCGGCGGCGGCATCGGACGTGGTCGCCACATGCGTTGGCGCAGACCCATGTCGGAATCGCTGACCAGGGCCAGCTGATCACCATCCTTCCAGACCCAATGCGCGGCCGCGCCATAAGGCGACGGCAACATCGACACATAGGCGAACTTCACGTCGTAGTTGCCGTCCTTGCGCGGTTCGGCACGCAGGGCCACGTTGACGATCACCTGACTGCCCACGGCATGCCCCTTGGTCATCGCCGGCTTCGCAATCCATTCGTTGAGGTTTTCCGTCAGCAGCCGCTGCAACCTCGGCGAAAGCTGCGTCGAAGGCAACACCTTGGTGACATGCCCCTTGGCATTCACCGCCACCAGCACCGGCATGACCTTGGGTTTGAAGTGCGTGAGCGACATGGATGACGCCATGGCCACGCCTCCGGACAGCATCATGGCTGCGCTTGCCAACACCATGCAAAACCGTTTCATGGGAACCTCCTGACTCGGGTCCGGAGAAGGTCACCTCTTCCGATGGAAACGCGCCCCGGAAGAGCGAACGCCTCAAGAGATCCTACTCCTTCTACCACCTGCCCACAGCGTCGGCATGCCGGGTCGCGACCAACGTGAAGCGAAACCCGTGAGGATCAGAGAGATCAGCGCCGGCGTCCACGGTTCTGTCCACGGATATCGGTGGGCAAGTAGCCGAAGCGCGCACGGAAGCGCGCGGAAAAACGCGATGCGGAGGCGTAGCCCGTGGCCAGCGCGACATGCAGTACCGGCACGTCGGTGTTCTCCAGCAACGCCAGCGCATGCGACATGCGCACATCGTGGAGCAGCTCGCGAAAGGCCACGCCCTCCATCGCCAGCTTTCGCCGCAAGGTCGGCACACTGGTCGCGGTCTCATGCGCAACCTGCTCCATCGACCACTCGGCTGACGGATCCGCCGACAGAAGCCGGCGCACCCGCTGACCGATCGACACCGGGCCCGGCGGCGGAAAATGGAAGCCCCGCTCGCCAAGCCACAGCAGCACTTCCTGCAGGCGGTGAATGGCGACGCTCGCCGGCAACCCGTCGGCGCCATCCATGCCATCGAAGGCGCGATGGAACGCCGCGCGGAAAGCCTCATCCAGTGCCGCATGCCGTGCCACCCGCGGGCCGCGCGATGGGTGCAGGGCGTTGATCGCCATCAGCAGTTCGGGTTGCCAGCAGATCCACAGAGCCCGATACGTACCACTGCGACCAGGCGTATTGGCAAAATCCACCACCTCGCCCGCCTGTACCGACAAGGCCTCGCCAACGCGCGCAACACACTCGCCGCCGGACCAGTGGATACGCTTGCACCCATCCTCGACCAGGATCAGCGATGCCTGTTCGACCACCACGCGATGCGTGGCCAGGTCGGAGCGTTGCACGACATGCCCGGCCGCGCCCACGCCGGGGCGAACCAGCATCGTGCGCGGCCCGGTGCCGAGCCGGACCGTGCCGGTGGCGCTACCTGTCATGGCGGATTCCATGTCGCATCAAATACCGTACGTTACCGTGAAGCTGGCTGCGCCAATCGCGTTCATGCGGGTGAGGAACCCCACCAGCGCACCACTCGCATCATCCGGCACCGGCAACGTATCCACTGCCACCGCGTGCAAGGTGAAAACATATCGGTGCGCCGCGCCGGGCGGCGGCGCGGCGCCGACGTAACCGTTGATGCCCAGGTCGGTCCGCGTTTGCCGCGCGCCGACGGGAAGCGGCATCAAACCGCTCCCCGCACCGGCCGGGAGTTCCATCGCCTGCGGCGGGATGTCCACCACCACCCAGTGCCAGAAGCCGGAGCCGGTGGGTGCGTCGGGATCGTACATGGTGAGCACCAGACTTTTGGTGCCTTCGGGCACACCTTCCCATGCCAGCCGAGGCGAGCGATTCTCGCCTTGATAGCCCGCACCATCGGACACCTGGGCCATCGGAAGAACGCCGCCCTCGTGAAGCTCGTCGCTAAACAATCGGAAAGCCATGCCTGCCTCGCACCTGTTGGAATGAGGAGCCACTTTGCCACTCGCAACATGCGTACTCGCGCCAGCGGCGCTCAATCTCCATGCCGATTCGCTCAAGGTGTCCCGGCCTGCAAAACCGGAATTTGTCCGCGACAAACGCCGTGGTGTCATGCGCCGCTCTGAGGCTACCCGTCGGCACAGGAATGATTCGGGTGGCCCGCGATGGCCAGACGGCGGACTGCTGCAAGGCAATTTCACGCGTTGGTCAGCACCCGTTCGATCATTCGTCGCTCACATCGGCATGGACGGCAGAGCCGCCGAAAACATCGCAAAGTGTATGTGCGTCACGTTTTTGCATGTCTCGTCGACGAGTGCCTGTGCGGCACCGCCCGCGTCAGCGGTCTCCGGTTTTCCGCACGCCCCATGTCACAATCCACCCATGCGCATCTATCTCGTCGGCGGCGCGGTCCGCGACAACTTGCTGGGTCGGCCAGTGGTCGATCGCGACCACGTAATCGTCGGTGCGCGGCCGGAGGAGTTGCTGGCGCAGGGCTACAAGCCGGTCGGCAAGGATTTCCCGGTGTTCCTGCACCCTGACACCGGCGAGGAATACGCGCTGGCGCGCACCGAACGCAAGACCGGGCACGGTTACCATGGCTTCGCCTTCCACGCCGACCCAACGGTAACGCTGGAACAGGATCTGGCCCGGCGCGACCTCACCATCAATGCGATTGCCGCCGATGAACACGGCAACCTGATCGACCCTTACGGCGGCGTGCACGACATCGAGGCGCGCGTGCTGCGCCACGTGTCACCCGCGTTCGCGGAAGACCCGGTGCGACTGTTGCGGGTGGCCCGCTTCGCCGCGCGCTTCACGCCACTGGGTTTC